>NZ_CP031599.1:0-300000 GCF_008728195.1 Roseovarius indicus | reverse complement strand
TAGGCCAGCGCGAGGACGGCCACGAAATAGGCGAAGTCGGACGGCGCGATGACAGTGTTTGCATAGGCGTGGATCCCGCCGGCCAACCCGACCGCCGCAGATGCGATTACGACGCACAAGACCTTCAGGAAGACAACATTCAGACCGACCGAACGAGGAATCGCGTCGTTGTTCTCGATCGCCTTGAACAGCCGACCGAGATCGCTGCGTTCAAACCCGTAGAGGGCGAACAGCGTTGCAGCCAGAAGCGCGATAGCGAGCGCGGGATAATAGGCGTCGATCGCCATCGGGGGGAACATGCCGACAAGGCCGGAATTGCCCCCGATCACGTTGGTTTGCGTGTATATCAGGCGGATGACCTCTGTCACCGCGAACGAGACCAGCAAGAAGTATGGCCCTTTGGTGCGTAGCGTGACCCAGCCGAACAGCGCGCTCAGCACGGCCGCCATCAGCGGCGCAAGCAGAAGCGTCAGCCAGAACGGCCAACCCAGCAGCACTGCCGTCGTCGCCGTGGTGTAAGCGCCGATGCCGAAAAAAGCCGCTGTCGCGATATTGAGTTCGCCGATCTGCAACACGAAACGCAAGGCCGAGGCGAGCACCGCATTCGTCAGGATCCAGACGAGAAGCGAGGCGTAATAGCCATTCGTCGCCAGCAAGGCAAACAACACGGAACTTATGGCAAGGGCCACGCAGACCCATACCCCGAACGATTTATTCCACATTTCCGAGAATTCCCTGGGGACGTACGAGCAAGAAGCCGATGACCAGAATGAACATGGCCAGGGTCGCGGTCGACGGGTCGAAAAAGTACCCGCCCACACTCTCGACCATTGCGATGAAAAGCCCGCCGGTGATGGCGCCGGTGACAGAGCCGAGACCGCCGATGATTATGATGATGAAAGCCTTGATCAGGAACTCATCGCCACTGACCGGAGTCACGGCGTTGATAGGCGCCATCAGAACGCCGGCACAGGCGGCAAGCGCGGCGCCGATCAGGAAACCGTATAGAGCGACACGACGATACGGAATGCCCTGTAGCATCGCCGCCTCCTGATCCATCGCCACGGCGCGCAAGGCAAGCCCGAGCCGCGTCCGTTCGATGAGAAGATAAAGTCCGCCGGTCACCACGGCGGCGACAATCACCAGCGCCAGCCGCTGTGCCGTCAGGGTGGCGCCGAAGACGTTGACGGTGCCGGGCAGGACCTGCGGTACGGAACGCGGCGCGCCGCCGTAGATCGCAAGATAGGCCCCGTTGAGTATCAGAAGCAGTCCGATGGACAGGATGAAGGACCCGTTGAGATCCTTCAGCACATGCTGAAAGCCGATACTGTAGACCAGTGCACCGATACTGAGGACGACAGCGATCGCCGCGAAGGCCGCCAGAAGGTAGCCAGCCCAAAGCGGCACCCCAAGCTCGACGGTGGCAAAGGGCACCATCGATGTCACGATCAGGGCCGCAGCAGTGAAAAAGGCACCATGCGCGAAATTCACGATCTTCATGACCCCGAAGATCAGCGTCAGCCCGAGGGCGAACAGCACATAGACCGCGCCGATTTGCAGGGTATTGGCGAGTAGTTGGACAAACAGTTCCATGACACCTCATCCGTGGCACCGCAGGCGGCGACAATCGCCTGCGGCAATGACCTTTTCAGTCGTTGCTCAACGCCTCGAGTTCGGCGGGATTGCTCCGCGTCAACTCGACTGCCTTGCCGTCCACCACCTGAGTGACGATCACCGGGATGAGCATCTGCTGCGGATAATCGTAGACATCCGCACCACCGAAGCCGGACGGGCCATACGACGAGTCAAAGCGCACCGAAGGAAGCACGTCCTTGATCTTCTCCGGATCGACGCTGTCGGCCTCTTGCATCGCGGCGCGCAGTGCCAGGATCGCGTCGTAGGACGAAATGGTGATACCATTCAGCGGCTCGCCAAGCGCCTCGCGGGCCCCGGCGTTCAGCTTTTTCTGCACTTCGGTCGCCGAGTCGCTGCTGAAGTCCGCCGATGCGCCGAGATAGGCACCTTCGGCCGCGTCCCCTGCCACCGCCATCAAGGCTTCGACAGAGGTACCGGCGGTCATGACCTTCACGCCTTCCCATCCCAGCACGTCAAGCTCTTTCAGGATCGATCCGACGTCGGTCGGCGGCGCGGCCGAGAAATCAACGAGACCCGGATCGAGCGATGCGATCTTGGTGGCAATCGGCTGGAACTCGGTGGTGCCGCGTTCGTACCAGTCGCTTGCCAACATCTCGACCCCGAGGCTCTTCCAGGTCTCTACCGCCACCGGCTCTAGTTCCTGCCCGGTGGCATCGTTCGGACTGACGAGAACCGCGGTCTCGAGGTCCGGGTGCTGTTCCTTGATGAAGCTGTAGAACGGCTCCAGAATTTCGAACGGCGTGTTCATCTGGGTAAAGGTATAGGGAAACTGCGGCCCCTTCACACTCTTGCCCCAGGCGGTATTGAACAGGATGACGCCATTGCGTTCGGTCAGGGCCTGCATCGCGCGGACCGGCGCGGTGCCGATGCTGCCGGCGATGAATTTGACGCCATCCCGGTTCAACATCGTCTGGGCATTGCGCGCACCTTCGGTGGCGCTGTACTTGTTGTCGTAGGTCACGACCTCGAAATTGTATGTCTTGCCGTCCACCGTGACGCCGCCGTCTTCGTTGACGTGTTCAACCGCTTGCTCGGCCGCCCATTCCATACCGAGGCCCCAGGTGGCAGCCGAGCCCGACATGGGCGCCGAAATACCGAGTTTCAGGGTCTCCTGCGCCGCGCCTGCCTGGGCAAGCAACAGCATGAGGGTCACCGCCCCGAGCGGGCGGGTCCATTTGCCAATGTTCATTCTATATCTCCTCCGTTGGTTAGATCGTTGTTCCAGGCTCATGCGGGCGGCCTAGAGAATTGCGACAATCCCTCCGGCCACCGGCAAGAGCACGCCGGTCAGATAGTCGGCATCCGGCCCGACCAGGAACGAGACCGCGCCGGCGATGTCTTCGGGCCGACCGAGCCGCTTCAAGAGTGTGCGCGACGTGTAGGTCTCGATCATTTCGCGCGGCGCGTTGTCCATGACCGACGTTTGGATCAGGCCGGGCACCACGGCGTTGACCCGCACCGCCGGCGCCAGTTCAGCGGCGAGCGAGCGCGTCAATGACGCGACGGCGGCCTTGGCTGCGGCGTATTCCGGCTGATCGCCGTCGCCGGCATAGGTGACGGAAGAGACGTTGACGATGGCGCCCCGGCCGGTCTGCGCCATATCAGGCGCGACTGCATTCACCATCCAGAACAGCGGCTTGAGGTTAAGCTCGAAGGTCGAATCGAAACGCTCCTCACTCATCCCGACCAGCGGCTCCATCAAGGCGCCGCCGCGGATCCCGCCGACGACGTTTACAAGGATATCGAGAGCGCCCAAGGCGTCCTTGAAGTCGGCAACCGCCGCGTTTACTTCCTCGTGCCGGCGCGCGTCGGTGCGTACCGCATGCAGGGCCGTGTCGGGATATTGTTCGGCAATCGCCTCACGCACGGCGGCAAGCCGGTTGCCGGAGATGTCGATGAGCGCAAGGCTGGCCCCATCCGCAGCAAGCCGCGTTGCAATGGCCTGACCCATCGGCCCGCCTGCGCCGGTGACCAAAGCCACCCGTCCGGCAAGCGGTTTTTCAGAAGAACTCATGGCGTTACCTCCGTCAGGCGCCCTTCGCCAAGCCAGACGCGCAGCGTGCGTTTCAGAATTTTGCCGGTGGGGCCATGGGGCATTTCTGCGACCGTGAACCAGCGGCGCGGGACCTTGTAAGCTGCAAGGTTCTCGCGGCAGAAAGCGATCAGCGCGGCGGGGTCAAGCGACCGGTCGGCGCGGGGAATGAGAACGGCAGCAGGGATTTCGCCCTTCACGTCGTCGGGCACGCCGATCACCGCACATACGCCGACATCCGGATGGCTGAACAATAGATCTTCCACCTCAATGGGATAGATGTTGTAGCCGCCGGCGATGATCACGTCCTTCTTGCGGTCGACGATGAACAGATAGCCGTCCTCGTCGACGTAGCCGATGTCGCCACTGAGCCAGCCGTCTTCGGAAAAGCTGGCCACGGTCGTCTCTTCGTCGTCCCAGTAGCCGGCGCCGACAATTTCGCCTGAGATACGCACCTCGCCGGTTTCGCCGGTGGGGACCGGCGCACCGTCCTCGTCCACGATCGCAATGCGCGCATTGCCGAGTGGAACGCCGGCAGAGCCGCGCTTGCGCACGCCGACAAGCGGCTGGGCGGTGGCTCCGCCGGAAACCTCGGTCGCCCCGTAGAGCTCAAGTATCGGCACCCCGGTCGTCTTTTCGAACTCCGCCAGAATCTCCGGTGAAACCGGGGCCCCGGCAGCGACCGCAAGCCGCATTGAGGACAGGTCGTGCCGATCGGGATTGAACTCACGCAGCATGTACAGGAACATCGTCGGCGCGCCGGCCATATAGGTCACCCGGTGCCGAGTGATCGCGTCGAGCACTTTTTGGGTATCCCAGCGCTCCAGCATGACAACGCGGGCGCCATTGTAGACAGCGCCGTTCACCATGACCGTGGCACCGAAATTGTTGAACACGGGCAGCGCACAAAGGAACACCTCTCGGTCCCAACTGAAACCGGCGTGAACCGCCATGTCCCGCAGCGTCGTGGTGATGCTGCGCTGGGTCTGCACCGCCCCCTTGGGCGCGCCGGTGGTCCCAGAGGTGAAGAAGAGCGCCGCCGGATCCTCCGGGCGCAGCGGCAGTGGTGGGCACTGCACGCTGGCTGGAGCGAGGTCGAGCGGAACGGTGCCGGCAACCGCATCTCCGCTGGCGAGGATCGTCACCTTGTGCGCAACGTCCTTGCAGGCACATACGGCCTCGGCTGCTGTGTCCGTATCCACCAACATCACGCGCATCTGCGTCCGCTCCAGAAGCGGGCGAAGCTCTTGCGCGCGATTCATGCTTGAGATCGGCGCGGCGATGGCGCCGATCTTCTGGCAGGCGAAATAGCCCGCGCTGAGAAACGGACAACTCGGCAGGTAGAGCCCTACGGCGTCGCCCCGTGCGACGCCATGCGCCAACAATACATTGGCCAGCCGACCGGAAAGCGCGTCGAATTCTCCGAACGTGGTCTCGCCATCGTCGTTGATCAGAAAGGGTCGATCGCGAAGCAGGGTAGCCGCCGTTTCCAGACAATATGTCAGCGATGTAGCCGTCATTCCCCCGCCTTCCAATCCGGACCGGGCAGCGTCTGCCCAGCACAACAACCCTCAGAAAACAAGGGAATCCTAGCTGACCGATCATACAGGCACAAGGAATTTCTAATGCTTGTTCGTTTTTGGTTTTTTGGACGGTCTTCCTAGGATGATGAGGGAACCGCACAAGGGGGGGCCATCGCCGCAAGGGCGTGACGGTCTTCTCCCTACGCCTTCGCTATATGTTTGAACTTTGTGAGGTTTTGGAGGGAACCGTCGATAAGGCGTCGCCATTGGAGAGTTCTTCGTCGATCTCCAGCTGCACTATACTCTGAGCACCCTCGGCATCCGACGAAACGCAATGGAAACGGGTCACAGGTGTCACTTTCGGAACACCGGATGGCAGAGTTTGCCGGACGTCGGGACTATGCCCTCCGCCACGGATTCCAGTTGATTTGACCTGTTCCGAAAGGCCGGGAACTGTTCCTCGACTGCGGAAAACCGGATACATCGGTCTAGGCGGTGACACGGGCGAGGTGACGCCGGGGCGCAGCCGGTCGGGCCGGGGCTTTCTCGAAGGCAGCCCTTCGGGTGCGGAGGCCTCGGCATTGAACCGGGATGAGGGGGCCGGTTGAGGGGGCGGGGAATCTGCTTGCGGTCCGCAAAGCGTGCGGGCTGTGGTCGTCGACGCGCGTGTCCCCGTCCTTTACGCCGGTCGCAGGGCGGGTGCCGCGTGTTTCCGTGTCCGGAGCAATGCCAGCGCTGGGGATGCTCTGTTTCCAGATTTTCGACACCGCCGCCGCCATTCGGGCGGCATCGCAGCGCGAACCGTGGTCAGGGACAAGGATGAAATCTATCATGTCCGGCATCCGGGGCAGGGAGCCCGCGTAGGTGGCAAGCATCGTCGTCCTCGCGGGGCCTGTCCGGCGTCAAAGCTTCAGCGCCTGCGCGAGCGCGTGGTAGGAAGAGAGTACCGCAAAGTGTGGGGCAGTTGCCTTTCGGGTTTAACGGTGGCAGAGAGCCTGGCAATTCGCTCGATGGCGCCCCTCGCGATGATCTATCCATCGCGCTCGAAGCCGTCCACGAACTTGCGGCGGACATGGACCATGCAGGCTTGTTCCTTGGCGAGGCCTTCGCCGAACAGGCTGTTGAAGCCGGTGAATCCGTCGGCATGCACGGTGCCCTTTTGGCCCTGAAGATGGGCGGAGGGCTGCTCCCCCTACCGATCCACGCTGAACTGATACCACGCACAGGGCGGCGCCTGTCCGCACCATGGCCTCTCGTAGCGGACGTAACTCCAGAGCCGCGCGGTATGGGCCTTGCCTGTCTTCGCGCCGGTCTGCATCTTGACCGGGGTGTCGTCGGCAAACACGACGGGTCCGGCGCGCACCAGCTTGCCGATATGCTCGTCCAACGGTTCCTGCAACGCGGTTGAACGCCCGACCCAGTCGGTGAGCAATCCCCATCGGGCTGATCCCTAAAAGGCGGGCTTTCAGTTGGTAGAGTTGTGGAACGGCTGACATCCAAAATCCTTGGCAGTGTCACGCGCAAAGTTCAACTGCCCCACACTCTGCGGTAATCTCCCTTTTGCCCTGGGGTTGAGAAAGGGCGATGATACGGTCATGCCTCAGCCACTGACCCGCAGCCTCGGGTAGAATGGACAGCGGCACAAAGGCAGGCTCCATCGGCAATCCATGAAGCGCGCCCATCACGTGACCTGGCAGAGCCAGCCGACCTTGCCGTGCATGGTGACGCCAATCCGAAAGATGATGCGGAAGAATATCATAGCGCGCGGCTACATCCACTACCCGGATACCGGGCTGCAGGCTTCCAGCCACGATCCGCGCTTTCACATCATCCGGCCAATGCCGCTTGCCGCGCCCCCGAGGATCCACGACCTCGCACCGCCCCATGAACCCGTCACCACCCTCCGCCATGTGATACCTCCATATGCTGACGCAGACCTTCTCGCAGGCGCGTCACGCGTCAGAAACATGTCAAATCAATGGGCCGGAATCGCCGCATACGGAGAGCTTATCGGGGCATCACCAGGTGAGAGCAGCGATGTGACAGCATATCGTGCCGCGCTCCCTGCTGACAACATGATGGTGGCAGTATGGTGACGGGGGGTTTGGTGACGAGACGGCACAACCAGCCTGGCACAACTCTCGCCGATAGAAAGCCTGGGAAGTGCCACAGACCCGGTCGCTTCGCCAGGCGACAATGCTGTCTAGGTAGCAGAGGAAGCGACGCGCCACATGAACCAGGTCGGGATCAGCGCGAGCAGGAATATGCCGCATACGATAAGGAAGCCGTCCTGGAAGGCCGCGTTCGAGGACTGAATCATCACGGTCCGACCCAGGAAAGATGCCGCGGCGGGCATGAGCTGGGTGTCGGGCAGTCCCGCAGCGTGCATGAGGCCTGCAACCTCGCGCAAGAGTTCCATCGTCGTGGCGTTGTCGCTGGTCTGGGTCGCGGCAAAGGCATCCGCGTGCATGATCGTGCGCCGCTCGATAAACACGGTCAGAAGGTTCACCCCGAAGGCGCCGCCAAGTTGCCGGATAAAGTTGGATGCGCCCGAGCCCTGGCCGAGAAGGTGCGGTGGCAGAACCTTCAGCGCGCCCGACGAAATAGCGGGAAACACGAGACCCAGCCCCACGCGCGAAAGGACCGTCCACCAGGCGAGCGTCCAGAAGGCCGTATGGACATTTGCGGCCACCATTAGCCAAGAGGATCCGGCAAAGACCGCCATGCCGAGGGCGATCATGATCGGAGCAGGCACCTTGTCGGACAATCGTCCCGCGATGGGAAAGACCAGCAGCATCGCAAAGCCCGAGGGCATCAGAAGAAGGCCAGCCTGCGTCGGCGTCATCCCCTGGATCTGCTGCACGAAGACCGGAAGCAGATAGGTAGAGCCGAACAGCCCCGCCCCCATGATGAAGGCCACGACCGAGGCCGAGGAGAAGGCGAAATTCGCAAAAAGCCGCATATCGAGCATCGGCTTGGCAGTATTCATCTCCCAGGCGACGAAGCCGATGGCCGAAGCAACGGAAATCGTGAAACCCGCCAGGATGATGTTGGACTCCCATCCAAGCCGCTGCGCGTTCGACAGCGTGCTGAGCAGTATGGCCAGAAAGACCGACAGGATCGCCACTCCGACAAAGTCGAAGGCCGGAATCGGTCCGCTTTCTTCGCGGCTGGGCAGGAACAGGTTTGACATCAGAATGGCGAGGCCGGCGAAGGGCAGGCCCAGGTAGAAGACGAAGCGCCAATCGAAAGCGTCCATGAGCAAGCCGCCAATCCAGGGTCCCAGAGCCGGAGCCAGGACGACGCCAACGCCATAGATCCCCATGGCGGCGCCGCGTTTATCGGGCGGAAAGACCTTGAACAGCATGATCATGGCCAGAGGCTGGACGATGCCTGCCGCCGCCCCCTGCACCACGCGGGCCAGTGTCAGTATGGTCTCGTTCGGCGCAAGGCCCCCAAGGACCGAACCCGCAAGAAACACGCTCATCGCGGCGTTCATCGTCAGCCGCGTCCCGAAGGCGCGGTTGGTCCAGTCGGCCAGCAGCATCGTGGCCGTCATGGCTGCCAGAAAGCCGGTCGAGATCCATTGTGCTTGCACCGCGCTCATGCCGAAAGCGCCCATCACCGCCGGGATGGCGACGTTGACGATCGTTGTGGACAGAACGACCGAAATGGTCGCGACCATGATCGTGCCGGTTGCGAGCCACTTGTAGGCGGGGCCGTAACGCTCGAAATACCGGTCAATCTGTGACATCGATATAGACCTCGACCATCATTCCGGGCCTGAGTTCTGTACCGGCGGCGTCGATCGACACACGGATTGGCAGACGCTGGGTCACTTTGGTGAAATTGCCCGACGGGTTGGGGCTGGGCAGAAGCGCAAGCTGGCTGGTGGCCACCCCGCCCATCCCGATCACCTCGCCCTCGAAGGTCCGGCCCGGAAAGGCGTCGACGGTGATGCTTGCCCGCGACCCGACGTGAATTTTGCCGAAGTCGGTCTCCTTGACATTTGCGTCGATCCAGACGTCATCCGGCGCGTGATACATCGCGATGCGCGTGCCCGATGTCACATATTCGCCGACATCGACAAAGGTCCCATCAACGATGCCGTCGAACTGGGCCGTGATCGTGCGATGCGCGAGGTCGATTTCCTTCAGGCTGCGGTCGGCCTCGATGCCGGCACGTCCGGCCAGAACGGACGCAATCTGGGACTCCAGCACATTCATCTGCTCGCCGTCGGCCTCGACGATCGCCAGGCTGGCGCGCGCGTTTTCGATTGCCGCGAAAGCAGCACGCTCCTGCTGGGCGGCGGTGTCCAGTGCCGCCTGGGACTCGTCGAGGGCTTGTTGCGACGTGATGTTCTGCTCGGCAAGCCTGATCGCCCTCTCGTGACGGGTCCTGGCGTTCGTCAATACGGCGAGCGATGCCTCATGGTTTGCATCTGCGGCAGCTATCCCGCTCAGGGCCGCGTCCCGCCGTGCAGAGAGCTGCTTTTCGAGTAGCACCTTGCGTGCCCGAAGCTCGGCCAGCTGCGCATCGGTTGCGGCAAGTCTCGACAGGACGGCATCAAGCTGCGGCTGCGCAGATGTGCGGTCGATTGCGGCGACAAGATCGCCTTTTGCGACAGTGTCCCCCACCAGAACCGGCATCGCCGTCACCCGTCCGGCGACCTCGCTGGATACGGTGACGACCTTGGCCGCGATCCGGGCATCGTTGATATGCACCTGCGTGAACCGCGCGGCTAGCCACGGGGCGGCCAGCCAGACGGCAACGGCAACCAGCGCGCCGATCACGATCAGTCTGGTCCATCTTGTGCGGCTGCGCCTTCGCGGGGGCACCGGCTTGTCCGGGGCAGCCTCGTCCGCAACGGCTGCGCCCGCCTTTATGTCATCCATTTTAACCATCGCTCAAAATCTCCAATCTGTCCGCGATGCGGCTCAGTACTTTTGTTGCGATACGCAAATCCTGCCGGGAAATTCCTTCAAGAATTTCTGCCCGGCTGGCTGCCGAGATCTCTTCCATCCTGACGATGAGAGGGCTCGCAGCCTCGGTCAGGTGGAGCGTCTTGGCTCGCCTGTCCCTGGCCGAAGGTCGGCGTTCGACCAAACCTGCGCCTTCGAGCCCGTCCAGCAGGCGGACCAGCGTCGCCGCTTCGATCCCCAGGGTGCGCGCCAGTTCGACCTGCGTCACCTCTTCGTTGCGCGATAGTTCGAACAGCACGCTCCACCTTGCCTGGGACAGGTCGAGATCGCGAAACCGGAGGTCAAGATACCGCCTCCACATGCGTGCTGCCGCCGCCATGGAACGTGCGAAAGCCTCCAGAGGCTCGGTCTTGTCGAAATCGGACTGCATCGTTTTAGCTTTTCATTAGCTTGCCAATAGTTGCAGAACTAATTATTATGATATCACTTATCTTGCAAGTGCTATTCCTGTCCCGGAGACGTGCCGATGTACGCCAAGATCCTGCTATGTTACGACGGCTCGCGCGAAGGGCGACTGGCACTGCGCGAGGGAGCGCGGCTGGCGCAGATCACAGGTGCTGATGCGATCCTTCTGGCGGTGGTCGAGACGGGCGCGGGCAACGCGCTGGCGCAGGGCGCGGATGCGGGCGCGCTTGCCCACCAGCAAGCCGATTTCGAGGAGATCCTCGACGAAGGCCATCAAAGACTTTCCGCCTTGGGGCTGGCACCCAAGGTCCGCATGGAGTTTGGCGATCCCGTCGCGAAAATTACCCAAGTTGCGACCGAAATTGGGGCCGATCTGGTCGTCGTCGGGCATCACCAGCAAGGCATCTGGACGCGCTGGATGAGCCGGTCGGTCGCGGCCGGGTTGGGGGACTCGCTAAAATGTAGCCTTCTTCTCGCACAAAAACTCGTTGAGGATTCAGAGCTTTTCGGCAACGGCTGAAGAGGTATGGCCAGGAAGCGGCTACGCCGTGCTACCGCAGGAAGCTGCGGAATCGTCGCAAGGCAAAGGCGAACATCGCCAATCCGATCACCACCAGCGCCAGCAGTTGCGGCCAGACCACCGCCAGCCCCGCGCCACGAAACAACACCGCCTGCGCAAGCGCGATGAAATGGGTGTTGGGCGCCGCCAGCATGACGTATTGCACCACCTCTGGCATTGATTCCCGCAGGGTCATCCCACCCGACAGGATTTCCAGCGGCAGCAGCACCAGAAGCAGTAGCATGGCGAATTGCGGCATCGAACCCGAGATCGTTGCCAGGAGAATTCCCAGCGACGTGGTGGCGAACAGGTGCAGAGCCGCGCCCACCAGGAACAGCGTCACTGATCCTGCCACCGGCACTCTCAGAACCCCCTGCACCATGAAGGTCAGCGACGGCCCTGCCGCCACCAGCACCACGCCGCCCATGCTGAGCACCTTGCTGGTCATGATCTCGACCGCGCTGACCGGCATGACCAGCAGGTGCTCGACCGTGCCATGCTCACGCTCCCGGATCAGCGCGGCCCCCGACAGGATGATCGACAACATGGTCACGGCGCTGATCACCGCCGTCAGAGCGCCGAACCAGCCCGGTTCCATTGCCGGATTGAAACGGGCGCGCAACGCAAGATCGACCGGCGCCACGGCCTCCTGCCCGGTCCAGCCGGCGATATCCTGATCGACGATCGCCTGGACATAGCCCGCGCCGGTGAAGGCCTGACTGATCCGTGTCGCATCGACGTTGAGCTGCAACTCGGGGCGTGCGCCCGCCACGAGGTCTCTCTGGAAATCTGGTGGAGTGACCAGTGAGAACGTATCGATGCCGACATCCATGCGCGCATCCATCTCGGCCATGTCGATCTGATCGGGTGTCACGAAATAGGGCGGCAGAAACGCATCCGCAATCCGCCGGGACAGGGGCGAGGCATCCTCATCCACGATGCCGATCTTGGCGCGGTTCAGCGGCTCGGGCATCGCGGTTGCGTGGGAGTAGATGTCAAGGGTGAAGGCATAGAACACCAGCGCCAGCAGGAGCGGATCGCGCAACAGCCCGCGAAGCTCTTTGACCGCAAGGGAGAGCACATGCCGGGGTCGCATCGCTCAGGCCTCCTGCTTGCGCACGAATAACGCCCCGAGCGTAACCACGGCACTTCTCGGGTTCCTGTCCCTCTCGGGGATGTTGATGAAGAACGCGATTGTTCTGGTCGAAGAGATCGACCAACAGCGCGCCGATGGAGTGCCCGAATATAAAGCAATCGTTGATGGCTCGGTCAGCCGTTTGCGCCCAGTGGTCCTTGCCGCCGGGACAACGATTTTCGGAATGATCCCGCTTTTGCCTGATGCATTCTTTGCGTCTATGGCGGTCACAATCATGGGTGGCCTCGCGTTCGCTTCGGGCCTGACGCTGATCGCAATGCCGGTGCTGTATGCGCTGTTCTTCCGGATCAAAACGCCGAAGAAAGACGGCGCTCCTGCAGGTGCCACAGCACCGACCTGAGCTCCGACCCTTGGGCGGCACCCACGCGCGCCGTCAACCTGTGGCGCGCGCATTGTCCCACAAGACGACAGAGCGCGAACGGTCCGTGTGTCTCGCCTTATGTCAGGCCGGAACCCGATGAAGCCTAATGTCCCTCATCTCAGCGCTACGCCCGGTCAACTTCGTTGGCTGGGACGACCGCCTGGCGCTGGCAGCCAAAGCATTCTGCGTGAACTTGGTTTGGACGGTGAGCGGATCACTGCCTTGTTTGAGGCTGGGCTCGTAGTATTGGAAGGAGGGGGTGCGCTATGACATCTCGATTGACCGCCGACCAACAAGAGATTCGCGACCAGATTCTGCGGATTTGCGCAAGGTTCGACGACGACTATTGGCTGGATCGGGATCGCAACGGTGGTTTTCCCCATGAACTGCACAGGGCAATGGCCGATGGCGGCTGGCTGGGTATCGCCATGCCAGAAGCTGTCGGCGGCGCTGGTCTGGGGATCACCGAGGCGACCATAATGATGCAGGCAATCGCCGAGTCGGGGGCCGGCGCAAGCGGAGCCTCGGCCATCCACATGAACATTTTCGGGCTCAACCCGGTGGTGAAGTTTGGGACCGATGAGCAGCGCGCGCGTATGCTTGGCTCGATGATCGCAGGCGATGAAAAGGCCTGTTTCGCCGTGACCGAACCGGCGACCGGGTTAGACACCACAAAGCTGACGACCATGGCATTGCGGCAGGGGGACAGATATGTCGAGCACGGACAAGAAGTCTGGATTTCTACCGCGCAGGTGGCGGACAAGATGTTGCTTCTGGCCAGAACAACGCGGCTAGAGAATGTGAGCAGCCCGACCGAAGGGCTGAGCCTGTTCTATACTGACCTAAACCGTGATTTCGTTGATGTGCGAGAGATCGAAAAGATGGGGCGAAAGGCTGTCGATTCGAATGAAGTCTTCATCGATGGGTTACCGATTCCGGCTGAGGACCTGATCGGGGAGGAGGGCAAAGGCTTTAGGCAAATTCTGCACGGGTTGAATCCCGAACGCATTCTGGTGGCTGGCGAATGTATTGGTATTGCGCGCAACGCACTGGTTCGCGCGGCGCATTATGCAAGCGAACGTGTGATTTTTGACCGCCCGATCGGCCAAAACCAGGGTGTTCAGCATCCGCTTGCCCGGGCATGGGCGCGGGTGGAATCTGCCAATCTCATGGTGATGCACGCCGCCGCCCTTTACGATGCGGGAAAGCTCTGCGGCGTCGAGGCGACCGAAGCCGCGCAAATTACATTTGGCGGATTCGGATACGCCAAGGAATATAACGTGGAGCGGTTAGTGCGGGAAGCTCTGCTTTTCCGCATCGTACCGGTGACACCGCAGATGCTTTTGTTGTTCATAGCAGAAAAAGCCCGCGGACTTCCAAAGACTTACTGATTGGAGATAACGGGCGGGGCTGGTGGGAAAAGGTGTCTTGACCAATTTTCTAACACGCGTTAGATTGTCGGCAGCTGCCCCTTAAGGGGAATGGGAGGAGGCGTCATGCATAAGACGCAGTTCGGGTCTTCGATGGAAGACCTGTCGAAACGTGCAACCGTTTACGCGAGCGATTTATTCAGCGGCAAAACCGTTGTGGCGACCGGCGCTGGAGGCGGATTGGGGCTGGCAATTGCGACCCTGTTCGCGAGGCTCGGGGCCAATCTGGCGATCAATGGACGCAACGAAGAGAAACTGGCTTTGGCGAGGGAGTTCCTCGAAAGTTTCGGGGGTAAAGTTTTCGCTGTGCCAATGACCATCCGGGAGCCTGAGCAGGTCGAGGATTTTGTCGCCAAGACGAACCAGGAATTCGGGGCGGTTGACGTTCTTGTGAACAATGCTGGGGGTCAGTTTCCGCAAGCTGCGTTGGATTTCAGTCCAAAGGGCTGGAATGCGGTCATAGACACCAACCTCAACGGCACCTGGTGGATGATGCAATCCACGGCGCGCCACTGGGTTGCCAACAAGCAATCGGGCTCCATCATCAACATTGTGGCGGATATCTGGCGCGGTATGCCCGGCATCGCGCATACCTGCGCGGCCCGGGCAGGGGTTATTTACCTGTCCAAGTCCGTTGCGGTAGAGTGGGCCCCGCATGATATCCGAGTGAACTGCGTGGCACCGGGTTGCTGCGAAAGCAACGGTTTCGGGAACTATTCCGAGGAGGGCGCGGCGACCTTTCAGGACGCCAACCCGATGCGGCACGCCGGCGACGAATGGGATGTCGCAGAAGGTGTGGTATATATGGCGGCCAGTTCCGGGAAATTCGTGACCGGGGAAGTTCTGAACATCGACGGCGGGCAACAGATGTGGGGGGACCCCTGGCCGACAGGACGACCGGACTACTTCCGGATTTCCTGACAAAAGCGACGAACCTAGCGGGGACAACAGGATCCAGATGAAGACGCAAAGAACAACAGATGTCGGTACCGGTGATGGGGCAATACTGGAGTGCCGCGGGATTGAACGGCGGTTTGGCGGTATCGTCGCTGTCACAGGTGTGGATCTCGTCATTCAACCTAAGGAAATATTCGGCCTTGTCGGTCCCAATGGCAGCGGCAAGACGACGCTTACCAATGCGATCACCGGGTTCTACCCTCCGAATGTCGGCACTGTCCGGCTGGCGGGAAACGAAATCACGGGCACGGCGCCGCACAAGGTTGCAAAGCTCGGGGTCGCCCGAACCTTTCAGAACCTCGCCCTGTTCAACGGGATGAGCGTTCTGGACAACATCCTCCTCGGGCGACACATTCACATGAAGCAGGGCGTCTTGCGCACGGCGCTTTATTGGTGGATCGCGCAGCGCGAAGAACTCGAGAACCGCAAGATCGTTGAAGAGGTGATCGAGTTTCTACAGCTTGAAAGCATCCGGCACGAGATGGTCGATGGACTTCCGATCGGGCTGAAAAAGCGGGTCGAACTTGCGCGCGCGCTGGTTGCAGAACCGAAGATGCTGATTCTCGATGAGCCTATGGCGGGCATGAACCAGGAAGAAAAGGGGTATATGTCCCGCTTCATTCTGGACGCGCGGGCCGAACGCGGCGTCAGCGTCCTTCTGATCGAGCACCACATGGATGTCATCATCGGCATTTGCGACCGCATGCTGGCACTGAACTACGGCGAAATGATCGCCAGCGGCGTTCCGAAGGAAGTCGTAAGGGATCCCAGGGTGATCGAAGCATACGTTGGAGGGTCGCATGGCTGAGGGGGTAACATTGCAGAATACCGCCAACGAGACATTCGGAAAACTGTTGGCGCGGAACGCGTCAATCCATGGGTCGAGTATCGCGATTCGCGAGAAAGAGCGCGGAATCTGGAAAGAAAGCACCTGGGCCGAGTATGTGGAAGAGGTTCTGGCCTGCGCGGCCGGTCTTCGGAAGTTCGGTGTAAAGCCGGGCAAGGCCGTGCTCATTCTGGGCGACAACCGTGCGCGGCTATACCAGGGCATGCTTGCGGTTTCGCTGCTCGGGGCCTACGCGATGCCGGCCTATCCGGGGGCGACGCTTGAAGAGCTTCAGCATTTCCTTGGCGAAGTCGAGATTTTTGCAGCCATCGCGGAGGATCAGGAGCAGGTCGACAAGATCCTCGAGGTGCGGAAAGCGGGCGCGCGCGGCATCGCTCATGTCATCTACGATGAAACGCGCGGGCTCGGGTTCTATGAGGACGACGGTCTCATGTCATGGGATCACTTGATCGAAGTCGGCCGACACGATCTCAACGAAGATCCGCACCGTCGAGAGGAACTGCTGAACAAGGCAAAACCCGACGATCCTGCCATTTTCCTGCATTCGTCAGGAACGACCGGCAAGCCGAAAGGGGTCGTTCTGAGCCAGAGGAACGTACTCGCGGCGGCCAGGAACGGCCATGAGGCAGGCGCATTCGACGAGAACGAGGAAATCCTGGCCTATCTGCCGATGGCCTGGGTCGGCGATTACGCCATTACGGTCGCTGCGGCGCTGTTGTACCGGTTCACCGTGAACGTGCCGGAGCGGCAAGACACGGTCGTGCGGGATATGCGTGAAATTGCCCCGACTTTCTACCTGGCAGCACCCAGAAGCTGGGACCAGATGCTGACGACGATCCAGGTCGGCATGGAGGATTCAACCCCGGTGAAGAAGTGGCTGTACCACTTCTTCATGGATCGGGCCACGGCCGCCGAGACCCGTAAACTGAACGGCAAGAGCGGCGGCCTGTTGGAGCCGGTGGGCAGATTGCTGGGCGAGGCGATCGTCTTCGGCCCGATCAAGGACCAGTTCGGTATGAGCCGCCTGAAGAATGCGTTCACCGGCGGCGAGGCGATCGGCGAAGACACTTTCGTCTTCTACCGAGCCCTGGGCATCAAGCTGCGCCAGTTCTACGGACAGACCGAGATCAGCGCGATCAGCGCGATGCAGGCACCGAACGAGGTGCGCCTGCACACCGTTGGCAAGCCCGCGCCCGGCGTCGAGGTCAAGATCCATGAAAGCGGTGAGATCCTGTTGCGTTCCGAGAGCGTGTTTGCCGGCTATTTCAAAAAGCCGGAAGCAAGTGCCGAATCCCTCGAGGGCGCGTGGCTGCATACCGGCGACGCCGGCTATCTGGAGGAAAACGGCCAGCTTGTGGTGTTGGGACGTATCTCCGAGGTCATGCATACCGCCGGGGGTGAACGCTATGTTCCGAACTATATCGAGAACCGGCTGAAGTTCAGCCCGTATATCAAGGATGCCGCTGTAGTCGGCGCGGGACGGGACGAGCTGACAGCGATGGTCTGCGTGGATTTCGAAGCCGTCGGCCACTGGGCCGAGGTGAACGGAGTGCCCTACGTATCCTATTCCGATCTGTCCCAGCGCGACGAGGTTGCCGCGCTGTTGCACGAGGCTTTCCTGCGGGTGAACAAGGCCCTGACCGAGCCGCTGCAACTCAAGCGTTTTGTCAGCATGCCGAAGGAATTCGACCCGGACGATGGCGAGATCACGCGCACTCGAAAACTGCGTCGCAAGGTCGTCGAGGAACGCTATACCGATGTTATCGCGGCGCTCTACGACGGTTCAAAAGAGGTCCATGTAAGCGCTCAGGTGACTTACGAGACCGGGGAAGTCGGGAAGGTCGAAAGAAGCCTTCCCATCAGGGAGGTATAAATGGATTGGGTCTTTTTAACAGAGCTTGCGATCAACGGTGCCTTGACGGGGCTGCTATATTCGCTTTTCGCCATCGGCCTCGTGCTAATTTACAAGGCCTCCTCGGTGCCCAATCTGGCGCAAGGCGGGTTGACGATGGTCGGGGCCTATGTGGTTCTTGCTCTGGCGCGCGACCTGGGTCTGCCGCTATGGCTCGCCATCCCGCTTGCCGCGGTGATCATGTTTGGTCTGGGATTTGCCATTGAGCGTGTTGCTCTGCGCCGTCTTGCTGGCCGACCGGTTGTCATGATCCTGATGATGACACTGGGGCTGGACATTTTCCTGCGCGGCATGACGCTCGCGATCTGGGGCGGGACGTCCCGATCCATGGAGTTGGGCGTCAGTTATGAACCCTTGTTCCTCGGTGACATTTTCATCAGTCGTATTCACCTTGTCGGTGCCGGGGTCGCGATCGGTCTTTTTGTTGCCTTCATGCTGTTTTTCCGCAGCCGGACCGGTATCAAGCTGCGGGCAATCGCGGACGACTACATGGCTTCCTGGTCGGTCGGGATTTCGGTTGAGCGCGGCGTCGGATTGTCCTGGTCGTTGGCGTCGGTCGTCGCCGTGGCAGCCGGGGTCATTTGGGGCGAGATCCAGGGTGTCGACCAGGCGCTGTCGCTGCTGCTTCTCAAAGGTTTGACGGTTGCCGTTCTCGGTGGCCTCGACAGTATTCTGGGTGCGGTGGTCGCCGGCATTATCCTCGGTGTCGTGGAAAATGTCGGCGCTGATTTCCTCGATCCGCTTGTCGGGGGCGGAAGCCGTGAGCTTATCGTCGCCGCTGTGCTCATCCTTACGGTCATGATCCGCCCGCACGGCTTGTTTGGTCGTCACGACATCGAGAGGGTATAAGGCATGTTTTACAGACTTTCTGGCGTCCATCACGCCAACTACGTTTCGGATAGCCGAATCTTCAAGGTACCTGCTGACAGGAATCTGGCTGCATTCATCTTCCTGATCGGCATTGTCGCGCCATTCATCATACCCTCGCTTTATCTGAACAGTTACATGCTTCCGTGGCTGATCTGGACAGCGGCCGCGCTTGGACTGAACCTGGTGACAGGTTGGGCGGGGCAGCTTCACCTCGGCTATGCTGCGGTCATGGCTGTCGGAGCCTATTCGGCGATCCATGCCGCGCGTTTCGGGGTGCCGTGGGAATTCGCCCTTATCATCGGCGGATTGACGTCATCTGTGATCGGCAGCCTGTTTGCTTTTGCCGCCTTGCGTGTCAAGGGCCTCTACCTCGCTCTCACTACTCTCGCTATGCAATTCGTGATGGACTGGGTTCTGACCCACTCTCCGGCGATCTCGGGGGGCTCACACGCGTCGCTCCAGTCACCGACCTTGGCGCTGCTCGGGCAAGAGATTACCACTGATACTGGCTACTACTATGTTGCCTTCGGATGGTGCGTGCTGGTGACGATTTTTATGCTTAATCTCAAGCGGACTGGACTCGGTCGGGCCTTGGTCGCTGTCCGGGAAAAAGACTTTGCGGCCGCGATCCTGGGTGTGAACAGTTTCTACTACAAAATCCTGGCATTTGCGACTTCGTCTTTCATCGCGGGCGTCAGCGGTGCGTTGCTTGTTGCCACCTTTTTCTTTCTCGCCGCGCCCGAGCAATTCTCGGTTGCGGTTTCGATCCAGGTTCTTGCGATGGTGATCGTTGGCGGTCTTGGCAGCATCATCGGATCCTATTTTGGTGTTGCCCTGATCCTTCTTGTTCCCGGTCTGGTGAATGGTCTCGTCGCCACGCTGAGTGAATGGATTGGCGTGCAGATCGATGTTGAAACACTCGCTCACATCCCGAACGCAGTCTATGGCGCACTGATCGTCATTATCCTTCTGATCGAACCGCTTGGTTTGGGAAAACTCTACGGCAACATCAGAGACTATCTGATGGTCTGGCCCTTCGATCAGCTCAGGAAGTGAAGAGGAATGACGATGCAACAAGAGGTCGAAGCCCAGCCCATACTGTCGATGAACAGTGTCGAGGTGCTGTATGATAACGTGATGCTGGCAATAAAGGGTGTCTCGATCCAGGTGCCAAAGGGCGAGATGATCGCGCTTCTGGGATCCAACGGCGCGGGGAAAAGCACGACGCTGAAAGCGATCAGCGGTCTGCTGAAAGCCGAACGCGGACGGGTCAGTCGGGGGGAGATCAAGTTCGAAGGTACCGACATTACCGAGATGCTCGCGCAAAAGCGTGTGGAAATGGGTATTTGCCACGTCATCGAAGGACGGCGCGTCTTTGAACATCTGACCCCGGACGAAAATCTGACGGCAGCCGCACCGGTGGGCATGTCCCGCTCGGACCTGGATGGGGAAAAAGAGAAGATATACAATTATTTCCCCCGCCTTGCCGAGCGACGCAATTCGCTCTCGGGCTATCTGTCCGGCGGTGAACAGCAGATGCTGGCCATTGGCCGCGCGCTGGTGACCCAGCCGAGCCTGCTGATGCTGGATGAGCCGAGCCTTGGACTTGCTCCGTATCTGGTGGCCGAGATTTTCGGCATCCTCAAAAAGATCAACCAAGAGGAGGGAATGTCGGTTCTTCTCGTGGAACAGAATGCTCTGGCAGCCCTGGAGATCGTTTCGGAAGGCTATCTGATCGAAAACGGCCGCGTCGTCATGAACGGGACGGCCGAAGCGCTCAAGTCCAACTCCGACATCCAGGAATTCTATCTTGGCGGCGGTGAAGGCACCGACTTTCACAACGTCAAGCATTACAGTCGGCGCAAGCGCTGGCTGAGCTGAGACACTAGACCAATTTCGTTCAGGGAGAATACGATGAAACAACTTACCAAGGCACTGGCCGTAGTTTCGCTGGTGGGGGGACTGATCACCGGGCCGCAGGCGTCGGCCGAGCCCTTCAAGGTGGGGGTCTGCTATGACCTCAGCAAGGCTTACACATTTGCCACGCCCCAGGTCTCTCAGGCCGCGATGGATCTGGCAAAGCTGATAAACATGCAGGGCGGTATCGGTGGCGAGCCGGTTGAAGTCATCGTGCGCGACCATGCCAACGAACCGCAACGCGGAATCGAATGCTATACCCGGCTCACCCGCGAGGGGGTCTTTGTCTTCGATACGCTGTCCACACCGGTGTCTCTGGCGATCCTGCCGCGCGCGATGCAAGACGAACGCATTCTCATGCAGTCGCTTGTCGGTCGCGGCGATGCCGTGGATGGCACCGTTTTCGAATGGGTCTATCCGGCCGGTCCGACCTACTGGGGGCAGGCCGCCAACAACATTGCCTATATCAAGCAGGTGCACGACGGCGATCTGTCGGACGTCAAGGTCGGCTACATCTATTTCGACTACCCGTTCGGGCAGGAGCCGATCGAAATTCTCCAGAAGTTATCGGAACAGGAGGGTTTCGAGCTTCTGCTCTATCCCGTTCCGCTGCCGGGCAGCGATCAGTCGGGCGCCTGGTCGAAAATGCGCCGCGACAAGCCCGATCACGTGATCTCGTGGATGCTCGGCGGCGCGCATGTCGTTGCCTCGAAAGAGATGCAGCGCAACCGCATTCCGATGGAGAAGTACATTTCGGTCAACTGGCTGAACGAGGTGGATATCGCCAATATCGGTGCAGAGGCGGCCGCCGGGCTGAAGCGCGGCACCAATGTCGTGGGCGGGCAGGATATCGCCTTGCGGACGGAAATCATAAGTGAACTCTACGATAACGGCGAAGGCTCGGGTCCGCTGGTCAATACCCAGGACGTTTACTACAACACCGGGCTGGCGATGTACTCGATCATCTTCGAGGCAGCGCGACGGGCGGCAGAGTCGGAAGGCCTTCCGATCACGGCGCAGTCCTACAAGTCGGGTCTGGAGTCGCTTGAAAACTATGACGCCAATGGGCTGATGGCACCGATTACCGTGACAGCGGAGGATCACGGCGGCGGTGGCAAGACCCGTATCGAGATGTGGGACGGAGAAACCTGGGTGCCGCAAACCGACTGGATCGCGGAATACAGCGATGTCGTTTGGGAAGTGGTCAAGGAAAGTTCATCCAAATACAAAGAGTGATGGGCAGTTAGCCAATGGGGCGGCGCCGCGCCCGCAAACGATAAAGTCGCCCACCAATCAATCAACAGGAGATAACAATGCAGATCAGACAGTATATCAAGGCAGTGGCCCTTACCACCGTATTGGCGACCGGGGCGACAGTCGCGGCCGCCCAGGACAAGGAACCGATCCGCTTCGGGCTTTGCTTTGACCTCAGCAAATCGTACACCTTCGTGACGCCTCAGGTGGCGCAGGCCGCGCAAGACCTTGCGATGTACACCAACGACAACGGTGGCATCGAGGGCCATCCGGTCGAGATCATCGTGCGCGACCACGGCAACGAACCCCAGCGTGGTGTGGAATGCTATGAGCAGCTCAAGCGGGACGGGGTGTTTATATTCAACTTCCTGTCCACGCCGGTTTCAAACGCGGCCCTGCCCCGCGTCATGAAGGATGGCAACATCCTGATGCAATCGTTCGTTGGACGCGGCGACGCAGTGGATGGTGAAGTGTTCGAGTGGGTTTTCCCGGTAGGCCCAACCTATTGGCAGCAGGCTGCCAACGATGTGGCTTTCATCAAGGAGCAGATGGGCGGAGATCTCGCGAGCGCGAAGATCGGCTTCATCTATCTGGACTATCCCTTCGGCCAGGAGCCGATCGAGATCCTGAAAACGCTCTCCGAGAAAGAGGGTTTCGAGTTGGAACTCTATCCGGTTGCGCTGCCAGGTTCGGACCAGTCCGGTGCATGGAGCAAGATTCGACGCGACAAGCCTGACTATGTGATCAGCTGGCTGCTGGCCGGCGGGCATGTGGTTGCCTCCAAGGAAATGCGTCGCAATCGCTTCCCGATCGACCGTTACCTGACATCGAACTGGCTGAACGAGGTCGACATCGCCAACATCGGCACAGAGGAGGCCAAAGGTATTCTTCGTGGAACCAACGTCGCAGGTGGCCAGGAAGTGCCGATCGTCAAGACGATGCTGGAAACCTATTATGCCAACGGCGAGGGCAGTGGCCCAGAAAGCCTGGTTCGGGACGTGTATTACAATACCGGCTTGGCAATCTATTCCGTCGGGGTCGAGGCCGCGCGCATTGCGATTGCCGAGAATGGCTGGCCGCTCACGCCGGAAAGCATGAAGACCGGCTATGAATTGCTTTCCGGCTTTGACGCCAACGGCCTCATGGCGCCGGTCACGCTAACTGCGGAAGACCACGGTGGCGGCGGCAAGACCCGCATCGAACAGTGGGACGGCGAGGCCTGGGTTCCGCTGACCGACTGGAGCGCCGACTATCTCGACGTGGTGTGGGAGGTGATCGAGGAAAGCTCCGAAAAGTTTTCTGTTGAATGACCTTGCGCTCCCCCGCGGCCTCACGTCGCGGGGGAGCCTCAAACCTGGCATTCGCGTCAGGTTTTTCCCAATAAAACCAGGCGGACATCATGAACCCTATTGACCTGAAGATTGAAGACGGCATCGCGACCGTCAGCATCAACCGACCCGAACGGAAAAACGCACTTTCCGTGGCCGCAACGAACGGGCTGACGGATGCCTGGGAAAAGATCGAGGTGGACGACAGCGTTCGTGTGGCCATTCTGACTTCGGCCGATTGCGGCGTGTTCTGTGCCGGGCTGGATCTCAAGGAAGCCACCCAGATCGCGCGGGACGAGGGTGTCGATATCCTGTCCAAGATGCGCGACCCGTTTCACGAAACCATGCGCGCCTGCAAGAAGCCCATCATCGCGGCCATGACCGGATCCCTGATGGCCGGCGGCATGATGCTGACGCTTAACTGCGATCTTCGTGTCGGCCTCAAGGGCACCAAGGTCGGCATTACCGAAGTCAAGATCGGGCGCGGGTCGCCTTGGGCGGCTCCGGCGCTGTCGATGCTGCCGCAACCCATCCTCATGGAAATCGTTTTGACTGGCGATCTGATGCCGATCGAACGATTGCACGATTACGGGTTTACCAATTACCTAGAAGACTCCCCGGACGCCGTGCGGGAGCGGGCGCATGAGCTTGCCAAGCGTATTGCCGGGGCGGCACCGCTTTCCGTTGTGGCAGCAAAAGGCAGCGTTCGGGCCACGATGGATCTCGGCTGCGCTGATGGTCTGGAAGAGGGAAAGCGCCTGCATGAGGTCGTCTATGCCAGCAATGACGCGATCGAAGGCCCCAAGGCTTTTGCGGAAAAGCGCGCGCCGGACTGGACCGGAACCTGATGGATGTCGAGATGACCGAACTTATTTGCCTTGAGAGGGATGGTCCAATTGGCATCCTGCGCTTTCTTCAGCCGGGGAAGCGCAACCCATACAGCATTGCGTTCGTCAAGGAACTGGTGACGCTCCTGCAAGAAGCCGACCAAGACGATACGATCCGCGCTGTCATCATGACCGGTGGCGAACATTTCAGCAGCGGCGGGGATCTGGTCGGCTTCCAGTCCGAGGTCGCCAGGGGGGCCAGGGCTACGTCCGAAATGGTCGACAAGGTTCATGATGGCGGACGTGCGGCCTATCTGTTTCGCAAACCTCTGATTTCCGCGGTATGCGGCGTGGCTTTTGGCGCGGGTCTAAGCCTGGCCTTGTCGGCGGACATTGTCGTTGCCGCCGAAGATGCCCGGCTGTGCGAAGTTTTTGTGCGCGTCGGTGGCTGTCCGGATACGGGTTCAAGCTGGCTGCTTCAGCAACGCGCCGGCGCGGGGGTGGCGCGGATGCTCGTTCTTACCGGTCGTGAGATCGACGGGCGAACCGCCAAGGACCTGCGCGTCGTGGAAGAGTGCGTTTCGGCCGAGCACGTCGAGGCGCGGGCGCTTGAGATCGCCCGGGAAATCGCCCCGCATCCGATGTTCGGCGTACAGACTGCAAAGCGTGTGATGCGCAGCTCCGCAGAGTGTGGCTATCTGGACGCGCTGGACATCGAGCGTGATGCCCAAAGCGTCCTGCTGTGCGCGCATGATTTTCCAGAAGCCATGAAAGCGTTTTCGGAAAAGCGAAAACCCGAATTCAAGGACCGCTGAGGCGGTCGATACCACATCGAGAATACAAGGAGACCGATGTTATGAAGGTACT
Organism: Roseovarius indicus; assembly: GCF_008728195.1. Classification (NCBI taxonomy): domain Bacteria; kingdom Pseudomonadati; phylum Pseudomonadota; class Alphaproteobacteria; order Rhodobacterales; family Roseobacteraceae; genus Roseovarius; species Roseovarius indicus. Next base: position 275,117 of record NZ_CP031599.1, on the reverse strand, counting down.
TGTGCCGGTCAAGCGCGTGATCGACTACAACGTGAAGGTTCGCGTCAAAGCGGACGGATCGGGTGTCGATCTCGCCAACGTCAAGATGTCGATGAACCCGTTCGACGAAATCGCCGTCGAAGAGGCGATCCGCCTGAAAGAGGCCGGCAAGGCCGAAGAGGTGGTCGCGGTATCCATCGGCGTCAAGCAGGCGCAGGAAACCCTGCGCACCGCACTGGCCATGGGCGCCGACCGCGCCATCCTGGTCGTTGCAGCGGATGACGTACACCAGGATATCGAGCCGCTGGCAGTGGCCAAGATCCTTGCCAAGGTCGTGGAAGAAGAACAGCCCGGTCTGGTTCTCTGCGGCAAGCAGGCGATCGACAACGACATGAACGCCACCGGCCAGATGCTGTCGGCGATCCTGGGTTGGAGCCAGGCGACCTTTGCCTCGGAAGTGGGCATCGACGGCGACAGCGCCGTCGTCACCCGCGAGGTCGATGGCGGCCTGCAGACCATCAAGGTTAAGATGCCGACCGTCGTTTCCGTCGACCTGCGCCTGAACGAACCGCGCTATGCGTCGCTGCCCAACATCATGAAGGCCAAGAAAAAGCCGCTGGATGAAAAGACCGCCGCCGATTACGGCGTCGACGTCACCCCGCGCCTGACCGTGGTCAAGATGTCCGAGCCGGCCGAACGCGCCGCCGGTGAAATGGTTGGCTCGGTCGACGAGCTGGTTGTGAAACTCAAGGAAAAGGGGGCGGTGTGATGGCTGTTCTTCTTCTTGCCGAAGTCAACAATGGTGAACTGTCGATGGACGCGACCGCAAAGGCGGTCACCGCGTCCAAGGCCCTGGGCGACGTGACGGTTCTGTGCGCCGGCGCATCCGCCGCCGACGCCGCGAAAGAAGCCGCGACAATCGACGGCGCGGCCAAGGTACTGGTCGCCGAAGACCCCGCGCTGGGTCATCGCCTTGCGGAATCGACCGCGGACCTGATCGTGTCGCTGGCAGGCGACTACGATCATATCGTGGCGCCCGCCACCACCGACGCCAAGAACGTGCTGCCCCGCGTGGCCGCGCTGCTGGACGTGATGATGCTGACCGACGTCTCGGGCGTGGTCGATGCCGATACGTTCGAGCGCCCGATCTATGCAGGTAACGCGATCCAGACGGTGAAATCGGGCGACGCGAAAAAGGTCGTGTCCTTCCGCACCGCCAGCTTCGACGCGGCCGGCACCGGTGGCTCCGCCGCCGTGGAAACCATGGGCGGAGCCACCGCCTCGGGCCTGTCGGAATGGGTCGAAGACAAGGTCGCCGAAAGCGACCGGCCCGAGCTGACCTCGGCCGGCGTGGTCGTGTCGGGTGGCCGTGGCGTCGGATCGGAAGATGATTTCGCGCTGATCGAAAAACTGGCCGACAAACTGGGCGCCGCCGTCGGCGCATCACGCGCCGCCGTCGACTCGGGCTTTGCGCCGAACGACTGGCAGGTTGGTCAGACCGGCAAGGTGGTTGCGCCTGACCTCTATATTGCCGTCGGCATTTCGGGTGCGATCCAGCACCTTGCGGGCATGAAGGACAGCAAGATCATCGTCGCGATCAACAAGGACGAAGAGGCCCCGATCTTCCAGGTGGCCGATTATGGCCTCGTCGCCGACCTGTTCGAAGCCGTGCCCGAGCTGATCGAAAAGCTTTAAGGGCACACGGCACGACCGGTTAAAACGCATCAAAGGCCCGCCGAACCTCTGGCGGGCCTTTTACACGAGCCGAATGGGCGGCGCGTGGATTGGATAAACCCGGATTCGTACGGTTTGAAGCCTTGTGACGCTCCGTCATAACAGCGCCGGTTCGTTGTCAAGAAATTTAACGCTTGTTTGATTTTTGCTCAATGCAAGTATGACTCGATAGGAACAATAAATGTCTCTGATCAAGAATTCCCCCAGCTGGGTAGTGGATGAACACAAGATGTTCGCCGATAGTACACGCAGGCTTTTCGATACAGAGATGGCTCCGTACATTGAAAAATGGGCGGAGCAGGGCATTGTTGACCGCGACTTCTGGAAAACAGTCGGTCGACAGGGTGTCATGGGCGGCTCGATTGCCGAAGAATATGGCGGGTTCGGTGGCGGCATCGGGTTCGACGCGATTACCGTTTACGAGCAAGGGCGCACCGGTGATACGGGTTGGGGCTATGGGATCCAGTCTATCGTAATCCATTACCTCAACGCATATGGCAGCGAAGAACAGAAGAAAAAGTGGTTGCCCAAGTTGGTCAGCGGTGACCATGTCGCGGCCATCGCGATGACCGAGCCGGGAACGGGCTCTGACCTCCAGAACGTCCAGACCTATGCGGAAAAGGATGGCAACCACTACAAGATCAACGGATCGAAGATCTTCATCACCAACGGGCACACGGCGGATCTGGTTGTGATCGTGGCAAAGACCGACCGCAACGCCGGCGCCAGGGGCGTTTCGTTGATCGTTCTGGAAACCGAGGGCGCCGAGGGCTTTCGCCGGGGACGGAACCTGAAGAAACTGGGCATGAAAGGTTCGGATACGGCTGAGCTGTTCTTCGAGGATGTGCGCGTACCTACGGCGAACCTGCTTGGTCCGGAAGAGGGACAGGGGTTCTACCAGCTGATGAAGCAGCTGCCTTGGGAGCGGCTGATGATCGGCATTACCGCGCTCGGTTTTATTGATTTTGCGATCGATGAAACTGTGAAATATGTTCAGGATCGCGAGGCATTTGGAAGCCGGATCATGGATTTTCAGAATACACGCTTCAAACTGGCGGAATGCAAAACCAAGGCCGAATTGCTGCGTTCCTTCGTCAATGACGGGCTCGCGCGTCTTGAAGCGGGCGAACTTGATGCGGCCACGGCTTCGATGGCGAAATGGTGGGGCAGCCAGACGCAGAATGAGGTCATGCATGAATGCCTGCAACTGCATGGCGGCTACGGCTTCATGATGGAGTTCCCGATCGCGCGGCTGTACGCTGACAGTCGGGTGCAGATGATCTATGGCGGCACCAACGAAATCATGAAGGAACTGATAGCACGTTCGATGGACGTCTGATCCGTCCGGTGCCGGGTGGGGTTATTCCCCGTCCGGCCCCAGAATTTCGTCGCTGTGTTCCCCAAGTCGCGGGGCCGGGCGATGATCATGTCGCGCGGGGGTCGCCGAAAAGCGAACCGGGGGGCGTGTCGTCCAGATCGCACCTTCGGTTGGGTGATCAATCCGTTGAAAGAACCCGGTTGCGGCAAGATGGGGATCGTTCGGCAAATCCGACAGGTTGCGCACCGGCATGGCGGGTATGTCGGCCTGCTCCATAAGGTCAAGCCAGTCATCCGTGGTCCGGGTCAGCGCAATCTGCGCCACCATATCGTATACCGCGCCGATGTTGCGGCTTCGGGCATCCATGTCAGTGACCCAGACATGGTCGATCATGTCGTCGCGCCCAACCGTCTTGAAGAACCGCGCCCATTGCACGTTGGTGTAGGGCAGAATGGTGATATAGCCATCTGCCGTCTGAACCGGACGCCTGTGCGGAACCAGCATGCGGGCATAGCCGAAATCCTGCGGACTCTCCTCGAAGGTGGCGCCATCCATGTGTTCGGCCAGCAGGAAGGCGGCCAGCGTCTCAAACATCGGAACTTCGACATGCTGGGCCTGTCCCGTACGCTCGCGGTGGAACAGGGCGCCCATCACGGCATAGGCGGCGGTCACGCCGCCAAGCTTGTCGGCCAGAATCGTCGGGGCATAAGCGGGCGGTGCCTCGGGGTCGCGCAAGGTTGCCAGGCTGGCCAATCCCGACACCGACTGGACAGAATCGTCGAATGCAGGCTTGGCGGCATAGGGTCCGTCCTGCCCGAAACCGGTGGCGGATACCGTGATCAAGTTCGGGTTTTCTTGGCGTAGAGTTTCGGGATCCAAAGACAATCTGGCCAGCGCCGCAGGCCGAATGCTCGAAATCATCACATCGGCATCGATGAGCAGTTTGCGCATCTGATCGCGACCGGTTTGCGTTTTGAGGTCCAGTACGACACTGCGCTTGTTGCGGTTGGCCCCCAGAAAAGCGGCACCCATCAGCTTGTTGCGCGATGGCTGGACCTGTCGAAGAAGATCGCCCTCGGGGCCTTCCACCTTGATCACATCGGCCCCCAGATCGCCCAGCATCTGTGTTGCCAAAGGTCCGAAAACCACAGAAGTCAGATCGACGATCTTCACGCCATGAAGGATCGCCGGTTTGTTCTCAGCGGTCATTTGGTTGTCCACCCTTTTAGTTGTCCACCGTTTTCATGAGAGGGGCCCGAATTCGGCGCGAATGGCTTCACCTTCCGCATCGAAGGCCGGGCAGGGGCCCAGTGCCGTTTCGCCGAGGCTGCGCCGGATCGGGGGTGTCGGGACGTTGATCTCGCCCGAGGGTGTGCCTATCAAGGATCGGTCAAGCTGCGGGTGATCGGACAGGGCCGCCACGTCGTTCACCGCGCCGGAGGCTATGCCCGCAGCGTCAAGGCGCTTCAGGATCTCGGTGCGATCATGCGAGGCGAATACGGTCTTGATGAGAACTTCGAGCGCGGGTTTGTTTTCAATTCGCGACGTGTTGTCATGGAACCGGGGGTCGGTTGCCAAAGCCGCATCGCCCAGTATGTGTTCACAGAACCGTTGCCATTCGCCGCTGTGCTGAACGGTAATGACGACAAGCTGACCGTCCTTGCATTCATAGGCCCCGTACGGGCAGATGACCGTGTGGTTCAGTCCGACACGAGGTGTCGGCTTGCCAAGGTAATCGTGATACAGCAGCGGAACCGACATCCAGTCGGCCATCACATCAAACATTGCCACGGAAACGCCGCTGCCCTTGCCGGTGCGATCACGCCCGACAAGTGCTTCGCATATTCCGGCATGGGCTGTCATACCGGTGGCGATATCGCAGACCGACACGCCCACCCGTCCTGGTCCGTCAGGTGTACCGGTCACTGATGCCAGACCGCTCTCGCATTGCACCAGAAGGTCATAGGCCTTGGCGTTGCGCATCGGGCCGTCTTCGCCATATCCGGTGATGTCGCAGGTCACGAGACGCGGGAATCTCTCTCGCAGACTCGCTGAATCGAGCCCGAGCTTGGCCAGCGCGCCCGGCAGCAGGTTTTGAATGAACACATCTGCGTTTTCCAGCATCCTGAGCAGGATTTCACGGTCTTCGTCGGCCTTAATGTCCAAGGCGACCGATTCTTTGCCTCGGTTCAGCCATGTGAAATAGGCGCTTTCACCGTTGGCGGCGGTATCGTAGGCGCGGGCGAAATCGCCTGCGCCCTTGCGTTCGATCTTGATCACGCGCGCGCCGGCGTCGGCCAGCCGCGAGGAGCAAAAAGGCGCGGCGACTGCCTGTTCCAGCGCAACGACGAGTTTGCCGGAAAGGGGGGCTAAGTCTGAACCTGACATGAGTTTCTCTCAATTGATCCTGAAAGGTTGACTAAATCTAACAATTGTTAGAAACATTATCAATACGCTTAACAAAGACTGGATCGCTTGAAGGAGAACACCTATGCAGGATGCCAAAGGACCAGACCAGCTTTTCCAACGCGCGCTGGCAGAAGGCGAGATCCTGCTGCCCGAGTGCGACGACTGCGGGGCCTATCACTTTTTCCCGCGAGTCCTGTGTCCACATTGTCATGGCGCCGCGATTTCGTGGAAGCAGGCCACCGGCAAGGGACGGGTTTACACCACAACCGTCGTGCGCCGCAGCGCTGACCGCGGCGGCGACTACAACGTGTGCATGGTCGAGCTTCAAGAAGGCGTTCGGATGATGAGCCGGGTCGAAGGCATTGCCCCGGGTGAGGTCGCCATCGACATGGCTGTAACCGCTTTCGTGGGCGAGGCCGAGGGCGCTCCGGCCGTGCTTTTCAAGCCGTCGGAGGTATAAGTCATGACCACAGAACTTCGGGGGAAATCCGCCATCGTGGGAACCGGTCATGCCGGTTTCGGAGAAGCCCATGGCCTGACGGCCTATGATGTCATGGCGCAATCCGCGCTTGCGGCGCTTGGCGATGCCGGGCTGAAACTGTCCGACGTCGACGGGCTGTTCTGCACCATGATGGAAGACAGCATGCCGGCGCTTATGGCGGCTGAATACCTGGGCATCCAGCCCCGTTTCATCGATGGCACGATGTCGGGCGGTTCGTCCTTCGTAAACTACCTGACGTCTGCGACCATGGCGCTGGACGCCGGTCTGTGTGATGTCGCGCTGATTGTTTATGGCTCCAACCAGCGCACCGCATCGGGCAGACTGGTGACCGCTTCACGTCCGCCGGCCTACGAGGCGCCGTATAATCCGCGCTATCCGATCTCGGCCTATGCGATGGCGGCGGCGCGGCACATGCATGAATATGGCACCACCCGCGAACAGCTGGCCGACGTGGCCGTTGCCGCGCGGGCCTGGGCGCAGCGCAACCCCGAAGCGTTCGAGCGCGGCCCGCTTACCCGCGAGGACGTGTTGGGTGCGCGCATGGTGGGCGATCCATTGACCGTGCGCGACTGTTGTCTTGTCACCGACGGTGGCGGCGCGATCGTAATGGTCCGCGCGGACCGCGCCCGGGATTTCCCGAAGGCGCCTGTCTATGTGCTGGGCAGTGCTGCGGCAAGCTCGCACCGGCAGATTTCGCAGATGAAGGATTTCACCGTGACCGCAGCCCGCGACTCGGGCGCGCGCGCCTTTGCGGCGGCCGGCGTGACCCCTGCGGACATCCAGGCGGTCGAGCTCTATGATGCCTTCACCATCAACACGATTTTGTTTCTCGAAGATCTTGGGTTCTGCGCGAAGGGCGAGGGAGGGGCCTTTGTCGAGGGCGGACGCATCGCGCCTGGCGGCGTCTTGCCGGTGAACACGAATGGCGGCGGCCTGTCCTGTGTGCACCCCGGGATGTACGGCATCTTCACAGTGATCGAGGCTGCCCGTCAGATCCGTGGCGATGCGCCGGGCATTCAGTTGAAGGATATTGATCTGGCGCTGGCGCATGGCAACGGCGGTGTGCTGTCCAGTCAGGTCACGGCCATACTTGGATCGCAAAACACGCTCTGACGGCAACTAAGGGAGGAAAATAAATGCCATTGGATTTCGATGCACTGTTGAACTGGGACTTTGAGGAAATCGAACAGACGCTGACCGAGCGGGATACCATCCTATATGCACTCGGCCTTGGGTTCGGCGAGGATCCGACCGACAAAAAGGAGCTGGCCTATGTCTATGAGGACGGGCTCAAGGCAGTTCCGTCGATGGCGGTCATTTTGGGGTATCCCGGCTTCTGGCTGCGCGATCCCAAGACCGGCGTAAACTGGCAAAAAGTGCTGCACGGAGAACAGTGGCTCGACATCTACAAGCCACTGCCGACACATGGCCGGATTGTCGGCCGCAGCAAGATCGACTTCATCGCCGACAAGGGCGAGGGCAAGGGAGCCGTCATTTACCAAAGCCGTGATATTATCGACGCGGACAGCGGTGAAAAGCTGGCGCGCGTGGCGATGTCGGCTTTCTGTCGCGGTGATGGGGGGTTTGGCGGTGAAAACCAAGCGGGTCCGGCACCCGCAGTGCTGCCTGATCGGGCGCCTGATCATGTATGTGATATCGATACCCTGCCGCGCCAAGCCCTTATTTATCGTCTCAGCGGTGATTTCAATCCGCTTCATGCTGACCCGGATGTTGCCCGTTCTGTCGGGTTCGACCGCCCGATCCTGCATGGTCTGGCGACCTATGGGCTGGCGGCCCGGGCGATTCTAAAGACGTTGCTTGACTATGATTCTGCCCGGCTTGTCGGTCTGGATGTTCGGTTCTCGGCGCCGGTCTATCCCGGCGAAACCGTGCGGTTCGAAATCTGGGAAGAGGACGGCGAGGCCCGGTTTCGAGCATCTATTCCGGCACGCGACGTGGTTGTTCTGAACAACGGCGCGGCGCGCTTCGCCTGAGGCAGTGAAGATGGCTCAACCGCTCAAGGATATCCTGGTGCTGGATTTCAGCACACTTCTTCCCGGTCCGATGGCGACGCTCATGCTGTCCGAGGCCGGCGCCGAAGTGATCAAGTTCGAGCGTCCCGGAGTCGGCGAGGACGCGCGCCAAACCGAGCCCAAGATCGACGGAGAGAGCATCGGATTTGCCGTGTTGAACCACGGCAAGCGATCGGTGGCCATCGACCTCAAGTCAAGGGGCGCAGTGGAACGTCTGCGCCCCTTGATCGAGAGGGCCGATGTTCTGGTAGAGCAGTTCCGTCCCGGCGTGATGGACCGGCTGGGGCTTGGTTATGAAGCGGTGCGAAAGATCAATCCCGGTCTCATCTATTGTTCGATCACCGGCTATGGCCAGACCGGACCAAAGGCCAGCGCCGCCGGCCACGATCTCAACTACGTCGGTGATGCGGGTATCCTGTCGCTCAGTCGCGGACCGGATGACCAGCCAACTGCCCCGTTCGGGCTGGTCGCCGATATCGGAGGCGGAACCTATCCTGCGGTGATGAATATCCTGCTGGCCCTGATTGCGCGGCAGGCAAGCGGGCAGGGGACGCATCTGGATATCGCAATGGCCGAGGGGGCGTTCGCCTTTGCCTATTGGGCCCATGCCGAAGGTGTGATTGCCGGGCGGAACATCGAAAGCGGTGGCAGCCGTCTGACGGGTGGCCTGGCCCGGTATCGGCTTTATTCGGCTGCGGACGGGCGTCAGATCGCCGTCGGCGCGTTGGAAGAAAAGTTCTGGCAGTCGTTCTGCGATGTCATTGGTTTGCCGGTGGCCCTTCGCGATGACTGGTCCGATCCCAATGCCTGTGCCGCGGAGGTTGCAGGTCGTCTGAGGGAACACCCCTCGACCCATTGGGAGCCTCTGCTGGCTGCGGCCGATTGCTGCTGTTCGGTCGTGAAAACGCCCGCCGAGGCGGCGCGCGACCCGCATTTCAAAGCGCGTGACGTGTTCGGACGGGCCGTAAAAATCTCCGACCGGAACGCGCCTGCTTTGCCGCTGCCAATTGCGCCGGAGTTCCGTTCTTCGGGAAATTCGGTCGGAGTTGCAGCCACTCTGGGCGAAGACAATACGCGTTATGGCGTGGACCAACCAAAGACAGAGTAAATCCCGTTGACGGGCAGGTTTTGAATTGGTAATCTAACATTTGTTAGAAAAAGGAAGGGGCCAATGGACAAGTCTGACGATGACCTGCCGACTGAAGCTGAGCGTTATGTCATGCCATCGCGCTTTGTGGAAAGCGATAGCTTGGAAGTGCAGGGTTTCGTGACATCGGCTTTGCGTGATCTTCCTGTGGACGCAACCAATCGAGACAAGGCGATTCGCCTGTTCGAAACGGTTCGCGACGATATTCGCTATGATCCCTATTGTTTTGCGCTGGATGAGGACTCTTACCGTGCCAGCCGTATCGCTGGGGCGGAAGCGGCGTTTTGCGTTCCCAAGGCAATTCTGCTGGCGGCTTGTCTGCGTGCTGTGGGTATCCCCGCCGCTCTTGGGTTCGCGGATGTGCGCAACCACCTGAATACACCCAAGTTGCAGGAATTGATGGAGACCGATCTCTTTATCTACCACGGCTATGTTCAGTTGTGGTTGGGGAATGAGGCCTACAAGGTGACACCTGCATTCAACATGGAACTGTGTGAAAGATTCGGGGTCAAACCTCTGGTCTTCGACGGATATCACGACGCGCTCTTTCACGAGTTCGACGAACAGAATCACCGTCACATGGAATATGTGAACGACCGTGGGCTCTATTTCGACGCGCCGATGGGTGAGTTTCTGACGACGTTCAAGGAAACCTATCCGAAGCTGGAAGAATTCAACCGCATCCGGATATCCAAGGATGCGAGCGGATACGATGACGGTTTCGCAAAGGAGGGTGCCTCTTGAGGTATCTGGAAGACTTCTCGCCGGGCCAAGTCTATCGCTTTCGCAGCGCTCCGATGAGCGCGGATTCAATAAAGGCGTTTGCCGAGGAATGGGATCCGCAGCGGCTGCACACCGACGAAGACTATGCAACCGCCATACATGGCAGCCTGATCGCCTCGGGCTTTCAGACGATGCTGGAAGTGTTCAGGCCGATCATGGCTGAGATGATGGTCGATGTCGCCAATATCGGTGGCATGGGCTTTGAAAATCTGCGCTGGCTGCGGCCGGTGCGTCCGAACGAACCCCTTGATGTCGAACTGACGGTCAACGCGGTCACGCCGTCAAAGAGCAAGCCCGACAGAGGTGTTTTGCACTATACGCTCAGCGCCAAAAACCCTGAGGGCGAGGTCGTTTTTTCGACCGACACCCCCATGATGATCCTACGAAAGCAAAATGACACAGACTGATATCCTTTCCAGCGAACAAGAAGACCTTCGCCTGTTGCGCGAGAGCGCGCGCACGTTGTTTGAACGGGCGGGCGGAAGTGACAGAGCCCGAAAACTTCGTGATGCCGGGGGCGGTTTCGATGCGGAGATGGTCCGGGAACTCGCCGAGGCCGGTGTTTTCGGGGTGGCGGTGCCTGAAGATCAGGGCGGGCTTGGCATGGGCCTGGCCGCCGGGGGTGTCATCGCCGAGGAAGTCGGCCGTGTGATTGCACCGGAACCGGTCGTGTTGACAATCGGTCTGAGTCTTGGCCTTCTGCGCCGCCTTTGTCCGGATCATCCGAAGATGGCACAGCTCATCGGCGGCGAAATTTCTCTGGCGGTTGCCTGGCAGGAACGCGGTCCGGGCGGGGCGCCCGCCGATGCGACCTGCCGATACGCGGACGGTAAGCTGACCGGTGGCAAGGCCTGGGTCGTCGGTGCGACCGGATCGCAAGGGTTCCTCGTCGTGGCCGAACAAGATGAGGGGCCGGTTCTGGTCTTGACCGAGGCGGACGCGGACGGCCTTGTTATTGACAAGCGGACGCAGGCCGACGGCAGCTCCTCGGGCGAGCTTTCTTTTTCGGGAACGCCAGCTGCGGAACTTGCCCGCGGCGATGCGGTTCAAGCCGCGCTTGAGGAGGCTGTCGTCGATACCACGGCGCTTGCCGCAGCCGAGCTTGTCGGCCTGAGCGGTCGCGCCATTGAGATCACGCTCGACTACATCAAGACGCGCGAGCAGTTCGACAAGCCGATCGGATCATTCCAGGTCATCCAGCACCGTGCCGTCGACCTTAACGTTATGTGCGAGGTCGCGCAGGCCGGAGTGCGGGCGGCGCTTGCGCAGATGGACAGCGAAACCGATCCGAAGGTTCGGACCCCTATTGCCAGCCGCGCCAAGGCGCGCGCCGTCACGGCCGCCAAGAAAATCACCCGCGACGCGATCCAGTTGCATGGCGCAGTCGGATACACGGATGAGTTCGATATCGGGCTCTACCTGAACCGGGCGTTGGTGCTGTCGGCCTGGTTGGGCGACGATACCTATCACAGGCGGATTTGGTTCGAGGCACGCGAAGCAGAGGGGGCAGCACAATGACCGACTGGAATGCAATGAGCGATGCGGAATTCCGCAAAGAAGTGCGCCAGTTCTTCGAAGCGGAATATCCCGAGGAGCTGCGTCATCTGCCGCACCGCCCGAAGTTCGCCGAGATCGAACATTGGCACCGCAAGCTTCACGCCAAGGGCTGGGTCGCACCAGCCTGGCCCGCTGAATTCGGCGGTATGGGCCTGAACGCTGCCAAGCTGCTGATCTTTTATGAAGAGCAGCAGCGCTGGGGCGTCAATCGCGGCCGCGACATGGGCGTGCAGATGGTCGGGCCGCTGATCATCAAATTCGGCACCCGGGAACAAAAAGATTACTGGCTGCCGCGTATCCTGAGTTGCGAAGACATCTGGTGCCAGGGATACTCGGAACCCGGCGCCGGGTCCGATCTGGCGAACCTGCGAACACGCGCAGAGATTGACGGGGACGACTTTGTCATCAACGGACAGAAGATCTGGACCACGATGGCGCATGACGCTACGCACATTTTCATGCTGGTGCGCACCGATCCGGATGCACCCAAGAAACAACAAGGCATCAGTTTCCTGCTCGCTCCGATGGATCAGCCCGGAGTCGATGTGCGCACCATCACGACCCTGTCGGGCGAGACCGAGTTTTGCGAGGTCTTCTTTGACAATGCTCGGACGCCCCGCGAGAACCTTGTCGGCGAGCTGAACAAGGGTTGGACGATGGCCAAGGCTCTCTTGAGCTTCGAACGCATTTTCATCGGTTCGCCAAGTCTGGCCCAGAACGCTCTGGGACAGCTTGAAAGCTTTGCCCGTGGCCGTGGCGCGTTTGACGATCCGGTGTTCCGTGACCGCTTTGCCCAGGCGGCACTGGATGTGGAAGATCATGCCGCGCTTTATGCCCGTTTTGCAGATCAGCTCAAACGTGGCGAGACGCTGGGTGCGGATGTCTCCATGCTGAAGATCTGGGTGACTGAATGCTTCCAGCGCATCACCGAACTGATGATCGAAGCAGCCGGTCCCGATGGCGGCACAATCGGCCCGCTTCAGGTTGGCAATGTTAGCGTCGACGTTTTGTCGAGCTTCTACAAGGCGAGGCCGACGACGATCTATGGCGGCTCGAACGAAATCCAGCGCAACATCCTGTCTAAAGCAGTACTTGGACTGCCGGGTTGAAGCAACAATCAAGACATCGAAGAGGGAAAAAGAATATGTCTGACCGTTACGCGAAATATGACAAGTTGAAGTTTGACTACCCGGCGGATCGCGTCCTGCGCATCACTTTTGATCGGCCCGAGACGTTTAACTCGGTCGATGCCGAAACTCACACCCAGATGACGGATATGTGGATCGACATCGACCGCGACCAGGATATCAACTCGGTGATCGTGACCGGCGCGGGCAAGGCGTTCTCGGCCGGAGGCGATTTCAGCCTGATCGAAAACATGATCGGCAATTCGCACGAGATCATGAAGACGTGGAAAGAAGCCAAGGACCTCGTCTACAATATCGTCAACTGCAACAAGCCGATCATTTCCGCGATCAACGGCCCTGCGGCCGGGGCGGGCCTTGTGGTTGCCATTCTCGCCGACATCTCGATCGCCGGGAAGAAAGCCAAGATTGTCGATGGCCACCCGCGGCTGGGTGTTGCCGCTGGCGATGTCGCGGCGATCATCTGGCCGCTGCTGACCTCGATGGCCAAGGCGAAGTACTATCTGATGACCTGCAAACCGGTGTCGGGCGAAGAGGCCGAGCGCATCGGCCTTGTGTCAATGTGCGTCGAAGATGACGAGCTGCAGCAGATCGCCTTGGACACGGCCGTCGAACTGGCCAACGGGTCGCAAAGCGCGATCCGCTGGACCAAGTATTCGCTGAACAACTGGTTGCGTCAGGCCGGTCCGATCTTCGATGCCTCGACCGCGCTGGAAATGCTTGGCTTCATGAGCGAGGACGTCAAAGAAGGTGTGCTGTCGCACCGCGAGAAGCGCGCACCGAACTTCCGCAAGGACTGCCCGCTCTAAAGTCTGATCGGACGAGGAGGCATGGACATGTCTGAAGATATTTATCGAGATATAGCTCAAGCCTATGCCGATGCGGCCAAAATGGCATCTGGTCTCAAATCGCGGTTTACGGCTGCCGGATTCGATCCGGCAGCCGTCACATCGTTGGCGGACCTGTCGCGGCTGCCAGTGATGAAGAAGGAAGAGCTTCTGAAGATCCAGCGTGATAACCCGCCTTTTGGCGGGTTCCTCGCCTCTGGTCTGAAGGATGTCGGGCGGATCTACGTGTCCCCCGGCCCGATCTTCGAACCGGCACTTTCGGGCGGTGTCGGCCACGGCCTTGACCTGCTGTTCAAGGCGGCCGGGATGGGGCCGGGGGATATCATCCTGAACACCTGGATGTATCATCTGGTGCCGGCAGGCTTGCTGTTCGACGAAGCGGCACAGTCCGTCGGGGCCACGGTGATCCCCAGCGGTGTCGGCAATACCGAGCTTCAGGCCCAGATCATCGTTGAAACCGGTGTGACTTCAATCTGCGCCTCGACCGCGTTTTTCCTGACGCTGGCGGACAAGGTGATTGAAACCTATGGCCGGGATGCCTGGACGGTGAAAACCGCCTTCCTCGGCGGTGAGATGGGCGACTGGATGGCCAAGCGCCGCCGGATGGAGGCCGAATATGGCGTGTCCACCTGGGCCGCCTATGCCACCGCCGATCTGGGCCTTGTCGCCTATGAGGATGGCGGCGAAGGCTATCTGGTTCATCCCGACCGCGTGGTGCAGATCTGCGATCCGATCAGTGGCGAGCAGGTAGCCCATGGCGAACCGGGCGAGGTTGTCGTGACCGCGCGCGATGCCAGTTGGCCGATGATCCGGTTCGGCACCGGCGACAGCGCCTTTGCTCTGGAAAGCAATGAAGATGGCAGTGTCGGCCGCATTTCTGCGTTGCAGGGCCGGGTCGGCGCGGCGGTCAAAGTGCGCGAGATCTTCGTCTATCCCCGCGTGATCGAAGAAGTCGTGATCGTGACGCCAGGCGCAAAGGCCGCGCAGGCCGTGGTGACGCGCGAAAGTGACCGTGACATGATCCGGCTTTCGCTTGTGCTGGAAGACGGCGCCGACGCCTCAGCTGCGGAAACAGCCGCAGCTGAGGCCTTCAAATTGCATGCCAGGATCCGTGCCGACGCGGTGAGCGTTGTTGCGGAACTGCCCGAGAATGCAGAACTGATCATCAACCAAAAAGACGGCTGAGATCGCTTCTCAGTCATCTGCGATAGTGGCAGGATCAGATGGGCGGCTGGGCAACTTGCCGCCCTTTTTCGTCAGGCGCAGAGCCCATCTTTGGCGGCATGGTATTCCCGGACGAGACGGTCAACATAGTCCGCTGTCGTCGTCACCGCGCCGACCGCACCGATCCCCTGACCGCTGCCCCAAATGTCGCGCCAAGCCTTCGGGCGGATGTCGCCGGTGGCCAAATTCAATTTGTTGCCGTCACCGGTCAGGTTGTCAGGATCAAGCCCAACCGCCCGGACCGACGGTTTGAGATAATTGGCGTTCACGCCGCTGAAATGGCTGGTGTAGAGAATGTCGTCCGCGCCGCTGTCAACGATCATCTGCTTGTAATCCTCGGAGGCGACGGCTTCGGTTGTCGCGATGAAGGGCGACCCGATATAAGCAAAGTCGGCGCCTATGGCCTGCGCGCCCAGTACGGAGCTTCCGGTGGCGATGGATCCCGACAGGGCCAGCGGACCGTCGAACCATTCGCGGATCTCCTGAACCAGCGCAAAGGGCGACAGGGCACCCGCATGGCCACCCGCCCCGGCGCAGACCGCGATCAGTCCGTCAGCCCCCTTGTCGATGGCCTTCCTGGCAAACCGGTTGTTGATCACGTCGTGCAGCACGGTGCCGCCGCAATCATGTGCCGCCTGGTTCACGTCTTCGCGTGCGCCCATCGAAGTGATCCAGACTGGCACCTTCCAACGGGCACATATCTCGACGTCGCGTTCGACCCGATCATTCGAGCGGTGCACGATCTGGTTGACCGCAAAGGGCGCGGCGGGCCGGTCGGGATTGGCCTGATTATGTGCGTCGAGCTCTTCGGTGATGCGTTTGAGCCAGGCTTCAAGCAGGGGGGGCTCGCCGTCTTTTTCGCGTGCGTTCAGGGCGGGAAAACTGCCGATCACGCCGGCTTTGCATTGGGCGATGACAAGGTCGGGCCCGGATACCAGGAACATTGGAGAGCAGATCACGGGCAGGCGCAGATGGCCGAGAAGAGTGTCGGAATACATGGTTTCGGTCTCTTTGCCGGTTCATCAGGACGTTGCGCGGAGCCGCCGCCAGCGCATCTCTGGCCAGATCGAAACACCGCGGCCCTGAGACCGCAACGGAAAAAACGGGCGGCATCCATTTAACACAAGTCTGTTTTCCGGCGCTGGCCTGTAGCTTGTTGGCACAACCCGCCTTTAGCGTGTTCCCAGGAGATCCATTTCCGGGAGGAGGAAGCGGTGCCCTTGCTTTACAAATGCTCAGAGGGTGTCGGTCGGATGACGTTCGACTTCCCCGAGAAGAAGAATGCGCTCGACCAGGCCGCGCGCAAGGAGATGGAGCGCATCGTCACGGAAGTGCGCGATGACGACCGTGTCCGCGCGCTGCTGATCACCGGAACCGGTGGCGCGTTTTGCGCGGGCGGATACCGCCGACGTGTTGATCGAGAATTCCCGGCCCGGTACGATGGAAAAACTGGGTATCGGGTGGGAGACGCTCTCGGCTCGCAATCCGCGCCTGGTCATGGGGTCGGGCAAGGGCTACGCCGCCGATTCCGTTTACCGCGATGCACCGGCGATGGATTTCCCCATTCAGGCGCTGACCGGGCTGATGTCGGTAACCGGGTTTCCTGATGGCTCGCCGATGAAATGCGGCGCGGCGATCACCGATTTTCTCGGCGGCGTCCACCTGTTTGGCGGGATCATGGCGGCGCTGCATGCACGCGGCACGACCGGGCGCGGCGACTTCGTTCAAATTGCCATGCAGGACGTGACGCATCACGCGCTGGCGTCCAATATCTCCAGCTTCCTGTTGGCACCTGACGGGTTTGCCGACCGTGCCGGCAACAGCCAGGCGGTGCTCAAGGTCGCGCCCTACGATCTGTTTCCGGCGCGGGACGGGCAGGTGGCGATCATGTGCCTTAATGATCGCCACTGGCAGCAATTGAGCCGCGCGATGGGGCGCGCCGATCTGGCCGAGGATCTCGAACTGGCCGAGGGCCCCGCGCGCTGTGCGCGGCGTGCCGAGGTCGATGGCTGGGTCTCGGAATGGACCACGCAGCATAGTCGTGCTGAGATTTTCGAGGCTTTGAGCGACGCCAGTGTGCCGGGCGCGCCGGTGCGCACCCTGGCCGAGGTGGTTTCGGACGATGACATGCGCACCCGCGGGCATGATCCACGATCTTCCGCATCCGGATCTGGGCACGGTCCCTGTGCCCGGGTTGCCAATGAAATTTGCACGTCACAACCACGTGCCCCCATACCCGCCCCGGCAGCGGGTGCCGATACGGCACGCGTACTGGGCGCATTTCGCCAGGCCGGGCTTTCCACACTCTCAGAGGACAAAAACTGACATGTTCAAGCTCGATCCGGAACTGGAAGATTTTCGCTCGGAGGCCCGCAAGCTGGCCGAACGGGAATTCGCCCCAAAGGCCGCCTATTGGGAAGACAAAGAGGAATTTCCCGCCGCCAACCGCGACAAGCTGGCCGAGCTTGGCTATCTGGGCATGTTCATCCCCGAGGAATACGGCGGCTCCGGCGCGCCGGTGGTGCAGGGCACCGTCTTTCTGGAGGAAATGGCGCGGGTCTGTTTCAACACCGCGCTGGTCTCGCAGCTTTACCTGAACGGTCCGTCGCGGGCGATCAGCGTTCTGGGCAACGACGAATAGAAAAAGCGGTTTCTGCCGGACATGGCGGCGGGCAGGAAATTCATCGCCATCGCCATCAGTGAACCCGAGGCGGGGTCCGCGGTCACCGATCTGCGCACCACGGCCACCAAGGATGGCGACGGCTGGGTGCTGAACGGCAACAAGTGCTGGTCCACCGGCGCCCATGTGGCCGATTACGCGCTGGTCTTCTGCCGGTTCGGCAAGGCCAGCGGGGCAAGGGGGATCGGCGCTTTCGTTGTCGATCTGAAGAAACCCGGCGCGCGGATCGGCCACATATCGCTGAAAATGGGCGGTCGGGGCCTGACCGAGGCCGAGATCATCCTTGAAAACTACAAGGCCGGCCCCGAGGACGTGCTGGTTGAGGGGGATCCCGAAAGCTCGCGCTCCTTCGCGCTGCTGATGAGCAGTTTCGGCCCCGAGCGTGTGGGCAATGCGGCGATGTGCGTGGGGCTGGCGCAAGGTGCCTTCGAGGCGGCCAAGGAATATTCGGAGATCCGCCATCAGTTTGGCCGCCCGATCAACGAATTTCAGGGCCTCCAATGGAAGATCGCCGACATGGCGACACAGATCCATGCGGCACGGCTGATGGTCTATCGCGCCGCCACCAACCCCGCGCCGAACGGCTTTCCCGACCCGATGGATGCAACCATGGCCAAGCTCTACGCCAACGAAATGGCGCAACGGGTCACGAACGAGGCGCTGCAGATCCACGGCCACAACGGCTATACGCGTGAATACCCGCTGGAACGCATGGTGCGTGACGCGCGCGGCTTCGCGCTTGGCGGTGGCACCGTTGAGATCCTGCGCAACACCATTGCCGCCATGGTCTATGGCCACAGTTTCAACCAACGGCGGGGAGGGTAGGGCGCATGCATCCTTCAATGCTGACCGAGGAGCAGATCGCGCTGAAGGACTCGGCGCGCAAGCTGGCGCTGGGTGAATTTCGCGACCGGGCCGCGCGCTGGGACCGGGAGGGCATCTATCCCGATGAAAACCACCATCGCCTGAGCGAACTTGGCTATCTGGGCATGACCATCCCCGGCGAATATGGGGGGGGGATGCCTCGCTGGTCGATTGCTATCTGGTGATCGAGGAACTGGCGAAGGTGGATTTCAACACCGCGCTGATTGTCCATGATCAGAACGTCTCGCCCCGGATCATCGCCACCTGCGGCAGCGAAGAGCTGAAGCGCGCCTTCCTGCCGCGCTTCGCGGCGGGCGAGATCGAATGCGCGATTTCCTGGACCGAGCCCGAGGCAGGCTCGGACGCCACGGCAGTGACGACCTCGTTGCGGCGGGACGGCAATGACTTTGTGCTGAACGGCGGCAAGATATTTACCACCTTCGGCGACCGGGCCGATTACCTTCTGGTCTATGCGCGGTTCTGCGACAGCAAGGGGGCGCGGGGCATTGGCACGGTTCTGGTGGAACGTGACAGCCCCGGCGTGACGGTGCACATCCTCGAACAGAAGATGGGGGCGCGCGGCTGCAACGAATGCGAGATCCACTTTGACGACGTGCGAGTGCCGGCGGAGAACATCGTGACCGAGGGTCTGGCCGAGAATTCTAGCGGCTTTGTCCGTCCGCTGGGTGTCTATAACGGCACCCGCGTCGGCATGGGGGTTCTGGCGCTTGGCGTGGCCGAAGGTGCGTTCGACCTGGCCTGCGACTACATGAAAACGCGCCGCCAGTTCGGCAAGGCGCTGTCCGACATGCAGGGCCTGCAATGGATGATGTCGGACATGAAAGTGCAGATCGAGGCTGCCCGGTCGCTGTGCTACACCGCGCTGTCGCTGATCGACCGGGGCCAGCCCGATCCGACCCTGTCATCGATTGCCAAGGTCCAGGCCACCGAGATGGCACAGCGCGTAACCCACGACGCGATGCAGATGTTCGGCGGCTACGGTTATTTCGGCTCGTTGCCGCTGGAGCGGATGGTGCGGGACGTGCGGATGCTGACGATCACCGGAGGCACGACTCAGATCCACAAGAACGGGATCGCACGGGCGCTGTTTGCCGACTGACAGATTATTGCTGAGGGGAGGGACGGTCATGGAAAGTGACATCACAG
This sequence comes from Roseovarius indicus, assembly GCF_008728195.1. Lineage (NCBI taxonomy): Bacteria > Pseudomonadati > Pseudomonadota > Alphaproteobacteria > Rhodobacterales > Roseobacteraceae > Roseovarius > Roseovarius indicus. Next base: position 255,727 of record NZ_CP031599.1, on the reverse strand, counting down.
TTGAACGCAAGGACGGTCTGGCCGTCGTGTCGCTGAACCGGCCGGACAAGCTGAACGCGCTGACCATTGAAATGCGGGTCGAGCTCATGGAGAGCTTCCGCCAGATGCACACCGACCCCGAGATCCGGGCGGTGCTGCTGAGAGCCGAGGGCCGTGCCTTTTGTGCGGGCGCGGATATTTCGACCATGGGCAAGGACGATGTCTGGGGCGACCGTGCGCGTCTGCACCGGGCGCACCAGATGATCCTGTCGATCTACAACTGTGAAAAGCCGGTGGTGGTGGCGGTGCGCGGTCCCGCGGTGGGGATCGGGCTGAGCATGGCCCTGGCCTGCGACGTCCTGCTGCTTTCCGAGACAGCGAAACTTGGTCAGGTCTTTCGCAAGATTGGCCTGGCCCCGGATGGCGGCGCGGCGTTCTTTCTTCAGAATCTGATCGGGCGACAGCGGGCGACAGATCTTGCCTTCTCTGCCCGGCTGGTGCCGGCGCAAGAGGCGCTGAGCCTGGGGCTGGCGAGCCAGGTGCATCCGGACGACGCGCTCGATGACGCCGCGGCGGACTATGCGGCAGACCTGGCGGCAGGCCCGACTTTTGCGCTGGCCGGAGCCAAGCGGCTGATGCGCGCCGCGCTGCAACCTTCGCTTGAGAGCTTTCTTGAAACCGAAGCCATCATCCAGGGACAAATCATCAAGAGCGCAGACCACGCCGAAGGCATCGAAGCCTTCCTGAGCAAGAGACAACCGGTATTTCGAGGGGCATAGCCGTAGGGCCCGCGACCTGACCATGACAGGAAAGAAACATCGATGTAATCAGTAATTGCCCGACTTGGATGGGTGTCGCGGATCATCACCTATGCCGCGACGGCTCTGGCGGCCCTGATGATGGTCCATGTCACGCTCGACGTCATCCTGAGCCAGTTCATCGCAGAGCCACTGCCGGGAACGGTGGATTACGTGTCCTACTATTACATGGTCGGGTTGGTCTTTCTGCCGCTTCCCTTCGTCGAATATACCAACGAGCACATCAAGGTCGACCTGATCCACGATATGCTCCCGACAGGGGCGAGGACCGCTTTCGACATGCTGGCTCTGGCACTGTCTGCGGTGTTCTACGGGCTGCTCACCTGGCAAACCTGGATAGACGCTGTCGAGAAATATCTTATCGGGGAGAAATCCATGGGCATGGCCGCGCTTACCGTCTGGCCCGGCCGCTTCTTTCTGCCCCTTGGAGCGGGGCTGATGGTGCTGCTCTTGCTGGCGAAGCTGACCCAAAGGCCATTCACCGACGCTGGCATGGCTGGTCCCAATCACGACATGTACGAATAGGAGCGGGACGGTGAGCTTTTTCCAGATCGGCCTTTGCGGCATCGTTTTCGTCATCCTGCTGGTTTTGCTGCGCGTTCCGATCGCGGTGGCCTTGGGCATCGTGTCCTTCTTCGGGTTCTGGGCCATGCTGGGCAGCGGCGCGGCCTTCGGCCTGCTGACCGCCGTGCCATATGACTTCGCCGCGCACTGGACGCTGAGGTCGATCCCGATGTTTCTGTTGATGGGCTACGTCTGTTACCAGACCGACATCACGCGCGGGATCTTCAAGGCCGCCCGGGTCTGGCTGTCGTTCCTGCCCGGGGGGCTGGCAGTCGCCAGCGTGGGCGGCGCAGCGCTGTTTTCGGCCGCGGCGGGCTCCAGCTTGGCCTGCGCCGCGGCGATGGGGCGGATCGCGGTGCCGGAAATGCTGAAGCGCGACTACGATCCCGGGCTGAGTACCGCCGTGGTTGCCGCGGCCGGCACCATGGGCTCACTCATCCCGCCGAGCATCCTTCTGATCATCTATGGCATTTTTGCCGAGGTTGCGATCAGCAAGCTGTTTCTGGCTGCGATCGTGCCGGGCGTGCTGACAATGCTGGGGTACTGGGCCGTGATCATCATTCGTGCGCGGATCAACCCCGCACTTGCGCCGCCCGCCGCTCGACGAAAGTGCCATCTGGTCCGAACGGCTGGAGGCCCTGAGCGAAACATGGCCTGTGATCTTGCTGGTGCTGGGTGTTTTTGGCGGTCTGTTCACCGGGATATTCACACCGACACAGGCTGGCGCTGTCGGAGCGGCCTTGTCCTTCGTGATTGCGGCGGCGCGCGGCACTTTGAACTGGAAAGTTTCGAAAATCGCGCTGATGGACACTGCAAAAATGACCGCGGCGATTTTTATCATTGCGGTTGGTGCCAATCTGTTTTCCCGGTTTCTGGCAATCAGCGGTATCCCCGAAGCGATGTCAGACCTGGTGATCGACCTGGGGGTGAGCTATGTAATGCTGGTTTTCGGCACGGCGGTGCTTTTTTGCCTGTTGGGCATGATTCTAGATCCGCTGGGCATCCTGCTGCTGACGCTACCCGTTCTCCTGTCGATTTTTGAGGCGAACCATATCAGCCTGATCTGGTTTGGCGTCCTTGCAACCAAACTGGTCGAGATGGCGCTGATTACGCCGCCGGTGGGGCTCAACGTCTTCGTGATCAAGGGTATAGTCGGAGACGCGGTTCCGATTTCGCTGATTTTCAAAGGCGTCATGTGGTTCTTGGCCGCGGATGTGGTGGTCCTGATCATCATGGTCGCGTTCCCCGAACTGATCATGTTCCTGCCGGAGCTTGGAAGTTGAAACTGCCGTGATGAACCCCGCGCGACAGCGGGACTTTGACAAAGAGGAGGAGACCACATGAGACTGACGAAAATCCTGACGATACTGGCGACGGGTGCCGTACTCTCGGCCACGCCCGCCCTGGCCGAAAAACGGGTGACGGTAAGCAACTGGACCTCGCCCAATCACGCGACATCGCGCGGTCATGCCGCCTTTGCCGATATGACCGAGGCCGAATTTCAAGATGCCTTCGACTTCAAGCTGTTTGCCGGCGGTGCCCTGCTCGGTGCCAAGCCGACGTTGTCTGGCCCGCGCGACGGCGTGGCCGATGTGGGCCTGCTGGCGCTGACCTATTTCCGCTCGGAAATGCCTTATGCGCAGCTCGTCGCCGATATGGCGCTTCTGGGCGAGGATCATTACGCGATGCTCGGTGCGACCAGCGAATTTGTCATGCTGCATTGTCAGCCCTGCAAGGACGAATTCGCCGCGAACGGCATGGTGGCCCTTAGCGGGATCAGCACCGCGCCCTACGTGTTGCTGACGACCCAGCCGATTGTGACCATCGAGGATATGCAGGGCGTCAAGCTGCGCACCGGCGGCTCGGTCTGGGATCGCTGGGCAACCCGCCTTGGGGCCGAGCCCGTCAACGTGCCAACGAGCTAGATGTATGATACGATGAGCCACGGCGTCGTCACCGCCGCGGTGCAACCGGTGGGGGCGCTCAAGGGGCATAGCCTGATTGAAGTTGCCAAGCACCTGACGGAGCTGCCGCTGGGCACCTATCATTCCGGGTCGATCTTTGCCCTCAGCCCGATTTTCTGGAAGTCCCTCTCAAGTGAACAACGGACACAATTCACCAAGAATATCCCCGACGCCGTGGCGCAGACGGCGGTCAATTACGAAACCGATGATCTGGATGTGCTGAAAGAGGCCGCTGACCTTGGACTGACGGTTCACGAACCTTCGCCCGAGTTTCTTCAGGATCTGGTCGATTTTCGCACCGCAGACCTTGAAGAGATCGCCCGCATCTCCCGCGAGGAGCGCGGCATCGAAGATCCCGAGCCGCTGATCGCGACCTACCGCGAGCTGATCGAGAAATGGCATGGTCTGGTGAAGACGCTGCATCCGATTCGCGACAATCCGAAGCCCTTTGCCGATCTCCTGCGCCAGGAAATCTACTCCAAGATCGACCTGGACACCTACCCGAACTGAGTCACCTCAGGCAGAAACGCAAAGCGGCCCTCTGTAAGGAGGGCCGCTTTCGTCTTGTCCGATGGCCTGGTCAGAGCGTGGCTTCGGTGCCCAGGATGTTCGTCACCTGGCTGGACAGGACACCGCCGTTGCCGTGGGCCAGGGCCAGCTTTGCGCCGTCGATCTGGCGGTCTCCGGCTTCGCCGCGCAGCTGCCGCACCGCTTCGACCAGCGTGAAGATGCCGTACATGCCGGGATGCACGCAGGACAGCCCGCCGCCGTTGGTGTTGACCGGCAGATGACCGCCGGGCGCGATGCCGCCACTTTCGACGAAGGGGCCGCCCTCGCCTTTCCTGCAAAAGCCCAGATCCTCAAGGAACAGGATCACGTTGATGGTGAAGGCATCGTAAAGCTCCACCACGTCGATATCCGACGGGCGCGCGCCCGCCATTTCCATGGCCGCCGCACCCGACTGCGCGGCCCCGGTCACAGTCAGGTCCGGCATTTCGGAAATGTCGCGGTGGGTGGTGCCTTCGCCGCCCCCCAGCAGATAAACCGGTGGCCTGGGGTGATCCTTCGCCGTCTCGGCCCGCCGCATCACCAGCGCGGCGCCACCGTCGGTGACAAGGCAGCAGTCGCGTACCCGTAGCGGATCCGAGACCAGCCGCGAGGCAATGACATCCTCGCGCGTCAGCGGATCGCGAACGAACGCTTCGGGGTTCTTTTGCGCCCAGGCGCGGGCGGCCACCGCCACGTCGGCCAGTTGTTCCCGCGTGGTGCCGAATTGGGTCATGTGACGGTCCGCGGCAAGCGCGTAGGACGACAGCGGGAATATCGGCCGGTAGGGGGCCTCGTAGGTTGGCGGGCCGAGCGCGGTCATCAGCTTGCCCGAGGCGGTGCGCTGGTTCGACCCGTAGGCGATCAGCACCGTGTCGGCGAGCCGCAACTCCAGCAGCATCGCGGCCCAGAGCGTGTGCGACAGAAACGACGAGCCGCCCATGCGGTTGTTCATGGTGAACCTGGGGTTCAGCCCCAGTTCCTGCGCCAGCGTCAGCCCCGACAGCATGTCCAGCGGCTGGCAGGTTGCGATGGCGTCGACGTCGCAAAGCGAGACCCCGGCATCGGCCAGCGCGTCATGTACGGCTTCGACGGTGATCTCCATCGCGCTCTTGCCATGGGCCTCGCCACAGCCGGCCAGCGCCGCTCCGACAATGGCGGCTTTTCCCCGCAAACTCATCCTGCACCTCCTTCGGGCCGGAACACGACAGCGGATTGACCGTCCGCGCCTTCGCCGATCGACGCGATTACCCTTAGCCCGGCGGCAATTTCGTCATGCGCGATGCCGTCAACGCGCGACATCATTCGAACACCTTCTTCGAGGTCCACCAGCACCACGTTATAATCGCCGCCGCGTTCGGGCTTTCGGCGCACAACTGTCCGCGCATAGATCGTAGCCTTGCCCGAGGGCGTAACCCATTCAAGGTCTGCGCTGCCGCAGGCTGGGCAGATCACGCGCGGATGAAAGACATGCGTGCCGCAGCTGCCGCATTTCTGAATCTCGAAGACGCCCTCGGCCAGCTTGGCGGCAAAGACGGCGTCGGGCCCCGGACCCTTTTCCATGCCTGTCATCTCAGAACCCGATGTGGTAGCCGCCGTTCACGCTCAGGTGCTGGCCGGTGATGTAGGCTGCCGCGTTGGACAACAGGAAACAGACCGGCTGCGCCACTTCTTCAGGGGTGCTCATACGGCCCATCGGGATCTGTGCCATGTATTTGTCGGCAAACTTGTCCGATCGGATCGTTTCAGTCATCGGTGTTTCGACCATTCCGAAACAGACCGAGTTGACGTTGATCCCGTAGCGGCCCCATTCGCGCGCGGCGCTCATCGTCAAGCCGAGCACGCCGGACTTGGCGGCGCCATAGTTGATCTGCCCGATGGTGCCGCGGCGGCCGGCATCGGAGGAGACGTTGACGATGGCGCGGCGTGCGGAGCTGTCCGGGTCCTTCTGGGCCTGATCCCTGTAGTAGGTGCCCACAGCCTGAAGGCAGGCGAAGACACCGGTGAGATTGACGTCGATGACCTGCTGCCATGTGGCGCGGTCCATCTTGTGGATCATCGCGGCGCGCACGATGCCGGCGTTATTCACCAGCCCGTTGATGTCCCCGAATTCGTCAAGGCTGAACTTCACCAGTTTCTCGGGAAAGTCCGGGTCGGCCACGTTCCCGACGAGGGCGCGGGCATTGCCGCCGATCTTCTCGGTGGTTTCCTTGACGCCGTCTTCGTTGAGATCGTTCACGACGACCCTGGCACCCAGATCGGCCGCCAGTTCCGCCACGCCGCGACCGATCCCCTGTCCGGCGCCGGTGACGATCACTACCTGATTTTCCAATGACATCGGGTTGATCATTTCTATCTCCTTACTACGTTCATTGGTTGAAGATCAGTTTCCGCCGCTCGGCTCGGGTTGGCCCGAGGGCGGTGTGACCCGCTTTATCACGGCATCTCCATGTGCCAGACGACGCCCGTCCTGATTGACGACCTCGCCCTGCACGAAGATCAGTTTGCGCCCACCACCGACAATGCGCGCGCGTGCCGTCAGCACGTCGCCCTCGACCGCCGGGCCGACAAAGCTGGTGGTGAGAGAGAGCGTCAGACAGCGATGACCGGGACGGCCTTCGCCCGCAAAAGCCGCGCAGAAGGTGACCGCGTTGTCCAGCATGGTTGCGAAAACCCCGCCATGGACCGCGAAGGCGCCATTCAGGTGGTCATGGGTGATCGTCAATTGCAATTCCGCCATGTCATCGGACCAGGAAATGAATCGGACGCCCAGCAAGGCGTTGAACGGGGCGGGAACCTCGGGTTTGCCATTCTGTGCGCTCATTTCAGGTGGCCTTTCGGTTGCGCGAGAACGTCACGATGACCGCCGCCAGCGCCGTCACCGCTATACCGACGCCCACCGCCGCAGCGATCGGAATTGCCAGCATCGCGGTCGAGGGAAGGGCGAAGGCCAGACCGGCAATCCCGAGCAGAAGCCGCGCAATCGTGCCCGTGGGACCGGGTTCGATACGGCCGACGCCCAGCAGGTATCCCTGCAATCCGGCGCAGATCAGCAGAACGCCGATACCCGCGCGCAGGATTGTCAGGGCACTGTCGACGAACCCTGCCTGGAGGGTGTACGCAGGATCGAGGACGAAGAAGAAGGGCACGATATAGATGATGGTGCCCAGCTTCATCGCCTCATAGGCCGCAGCGAAGGGCCGGGCTTGGGCAATCGCCGCCGCGGCGAAAGCCGCCAGCGCTACGGGTGGGGTGATGTAGCTCAGCATACTCCAGTAGAGGATGAACAGATGCACGCCGATCGGGTCGAGCCCGCCGGCGATCAGGGCCGGGGCCAGAGACACCGCGAGGATGACATAGGCGGCCGTCACCGTCATGCCCATCCCGAGGATGAAACTGGTCAGGGCGCCGAGAAGCAGCAGCAGGAAGGTGTTGCCGCCCGCGATGAAAAGCAGATCATTGGAGATCGTGCCGGACATGCCGGTCACCGCCAGTCCGCCGACAATCAGCCCGACCGCCGCGAGGATCGCCACCAGTTCGACAAACAGCCGCCCCGTCGCCGCCAGGAAGTTCATCAGCTCCTGCCGGCCCCAGCGCGATTTCGACAGCAACTGGTTCAGAACGATCAGCAGCGCGGTCGCATAGAACGGGGCGATTGCCTCGCGCTTGAGATAAAGCAGCATCCAGATGAGAAGCCCGAAGACGGCGAGAAAATACCAGCCCTCGCGCAGTACATTTCCGAATCTGGGAAGATCGGCGCGGGGCACGCCCTTCAGCCCGTTGCGTGCCGAGTAGGCGTCGATCTGGGCGAAGAGACCGAAAAAATAGAGCAGCGAGGGCAGCACTGCCGTAACCACGATGTTGGTGTAGTCCGTCAGCAGAAAGCTCGCCATGACAAACGCCGTGGCCCCCATGATCGGAGGCATCAGCACCGCACCGGTCGAGGCCGCCGCCTCGATCCCGGCGGCATAGCTGGGCCGGAAGCCCACCTTTTTCATGGCCGGAATGGTGATAGACCCGGTGGTAAGCACATTGGTGATGACGCTGCCGCTCATGGATCCGGTCAGCGCACTGGTCAGGACGCCGACCTTGGCAGGGCCGCCCCGCACATGCCCGAGCGCGGCAAAGGCGAGGTCGATAAAGAACGGCCCCGCACCGGTGTGCTGCATCGCAACCCCGAAGATCATGAAGCCGACAACAAGGTTGACGAAACTGCGCATCGGGATGCCCAGAACGCTTTCGCCGCTCATGGCGTGGAAGATCGCCGTCTCAATCGGCGGGCGCTGGAATCCCTGGATCGGTCCCGGCGCATAATTGGCGATCATAGGATAGATGGAAAACATCAGGATGACGACAAAGAGCGTCCAGCCGCCGGTGCGCCGCGCCGCCACGAGCAGCAGAAACCAGAAGGCGAAGCTGGCAATCACGGCATGGGTGGGGGCCGCGAAATCCCAGCCTTTGTTCACCACGCTGCGCCCGTAATAGACGAAGAATGCGCAAGTTATCAACGCGAGGAGGGCAAGAAAATAATCCCACCATCGCGTTGACCCGTGCGGGTTTGTCTTGCTGCATGGAAAGACAAGGTAGACGAGCGGTAACGTCAGCAACAGCATCACGTAGAGGTAATGAATCTCCAGCAGTCGGACGTTCATGAAGAACCCGAGATTGAAGATATGATTGGCCGACGCTCCAGACAAAAGAAGGGCCGACGCCGCAAGCATCAAACGCAGACCAGTCGGCTGGTTGCTCGTGCCTATCGGCTGTACCGTCGTGGCCTGCGGTTGCTGTGGCATACCTGTTCCCGACTTGTGCGATTGTGGAAAGTCAGCGGAAGTAGACTTCGTGGCCTGCTGCCTCAAGCGCCTCGGCGCGTGCCTTCATCCAGGCGGCGGCAAACTCTTCCTCACCCTCGGGAGCGCCTTCGACAAAACCGCTCCACGCTTCGGAGAGCACCCTTTGCCGGTCCAGCAACTTGTCCTGGTTCTCCTGGTGCTCCGGGGTCCACATGCCCTTTTCCTTGAAGTAGGCGACGCTTCCATCGCTCCACGGCATCACCCAACTAAGGATCTGGCGATCGATTGCATAGGCATTGGCACCGGGGGCCGCGTCCTTGAATTCGTCAAAACCGGCGTCAAGCGCGGCGACGATGTTGCGCACCTCGGTGGCATCCTGATCGGCTTCGGTGACGAGGATCGGATAGGGGTATTGCGCCATGGGCAGCGGTGCCTTGGGGTCGATCCCCGGCCCGACCGACACCATGTACGGCGTCACGTAAGGCGTTATTTTGGTATAGCGGGCCCAGGCTTCGGTATCCTCGGCGGGGGTTTCAAGCCACTTGATACCCCGCGGGCTGGACTCGATCTGGTAGTTCACAGTGGTGGTTGTCAGCGCAAAGGCCGCATCGACGCGATCCTCAAGGATGCCCTTGAGAGAATTCACATAGCCCGAGAATTCAACGGCTTCGACATTGTCCCATGTCAGATCCGCAAAAGCCAGCAAACCCTCCATGTTGACGTCGATCGCGGGCGAACTGGTGGCGCGGCCGACTCGTTTGCCCTTGAGGTCGGTAATCGTCTCAATGCCGGCATCGGCGGCGACAACCACGCCCAGGCCATAGTCGCCGACAGCCTGAATAACCGCCCGGATCGGCTGCGGCCCCCATTTCGGCGCAGCAAACAGGAACACGCCCTCGCCGGCGAAATAGGAGGCGATTCCGCACAGGCAGTAATCCACCGTGCCATTCTTGAGAGGCGTCATCCGCGAGACATCGTTGCGCCCCGGAAGCACTCGGATCGTCGTTCCAAATCGGTTGCGCATCATGTTGCCGATGGCGATGGAATGTGCGTGGCCGGCTGATCCCGTGTCATAGGCCGACCAGGTGATGATGTCGGGCAGTTCGATGTTCTGTGCGCCGACCGGTGCGGCCATCGCCAGACACCCGACAGCCGCGACGCTTGTCCATCTGAAGTTCATGGTAGTCTCCTCCTTGTTGGTTATTCGGGCTCAGTCGGCATTTTGCCTAAAGTTCCGAGAACGGCACGTTCTTGTCGACGCGTATTTCCGGCGGAAGTCCAAGAATGCGCTCGCCGATGATCGTGCGCTGGATCTCGTCGGACCCGCCGGCGATGCGGTTGCCCGGCGCCGTAAGATACTCGTTGCGCCAGCGCGCGGTATCGTCGCCGGCGGCCGCCGACACGCCCGCCGCAGTCCCTGCCAGTTCCATCCCGAAGGCGCCCATCTCCTGCCGCAGCTTGCCCAGCAGCAGCTTTCCGATCGAGCCTTCCTCCCCCGGTGCCTCGCCGCGCGAAAGCGACGTCATGACCCGGTAGGACGTGAATTCGAGTCCGCGTTGCCGCGCGATGAAATCAGCGACCCGCGCGCGCACTTCGCCGTCCTCGATGGCCGGGCGCCCGTTGCGTTCGACGCGGGCGGCAAGGTCGATCAGCTCCTCGGCGCGCGCGCCGCCGCTGGCGCGACCGACCGAGATGCTGAACCGTTCGTTCATCAGCGTCGTCAGCGCCACCTTCCAGCCTTCGGATTCGCCGCCCAGACGGGCGCTGTCCGGCACGCGCAGGTCGTCGATGAATACCTCGTTGAAGCTGGCCCCGCCCGAGATCTGGCGGATCGGGCGCGTTTCGATGGCCGGGTCGGACATGTCCACGAGGAACATGGTCATCCCCTTGTGTTTGGGCACCGACGGGTCGGTGCGTGCCAGAAGGATGCCGTGGCTGGAATAATGCGCCCCCGAGGTCCAGACTTTCTGGCCGGAAATCACCCAGTCGCCGCCATCGCGCCGCGCGCGGGTCCGTATGCCGGCCAGGTCAGAGCCGGCGGCGGGTTCGGAAAACAACTGGCACCAGATGTCCTCGCCGGTCAGGGCGCGCGGCAGAACCGCGGTTTTCTGATCCTCCGTGCCGTGGATCATGACCGTCGGCCCGACCAGCCCGATGCCGATCAGGAAGGCGTTGGGCGGAACGGCATAGCGCCCTTCCTCCTGGTTCCAGATCACCTGTTCGATCGGCGTGGCGTCGCGGCCCCCGAAGGCGCGCGGCCAGGTCAGTCCGGCCCAGCCCGCTTCGGCCTTGCGGGCCTGCCAGTCCCGCGCTCGCGCGACCTCGTCGGCGTCGCGGGCCATGAAGTGATCCTGAGCCTTCTCGCTGCCGTCCCTCAGGGTTGCGTTGGCGTCCAGCCATTCCCGCGCTTTTGCGCGAAAGGCGGCTTCTTCTGGGCTGTCGCTAAAATCCATGTGTCCGATTTCCCTGTCAGCTTCCCTTTCAGTTTGCGACCCTTGGGGCGCCGGCCAAATGCCCAAGCAGCCGTTCGCGCCACATGGCGGCCGGGCCGAGTTCTGCCTTCAACTGCCAGCCGCGCCGCAGGAAAAGATGCGGGTCGGCGGCCCATGTGAATCCGATTCCGCCATGAAGCTGGATCGATTCTTCGGTGGCGAATTGTACGGCATCGAGCGCCGTGAGGCGCGCGACGGCGGCGGCTTCAGGCAGTCGACCGCTGCCGCTCGCCAGCGCCCAGGCGCCGAAGAAGGCGTTGGATCGCGCCAGTTCGATCTTGGCGAACATGTCCGCGAGCCGGTGCTTGACCGCCTGAAAGCCGCCGATCGGACGCCCGAATGCGTGCCGCTCGCCGGCATAGGCGGTGGTCAGGGCAAGCACGCGCTCGGCAAGGCCGATCTGTTCGAAGGCGGCCAGCACCGCGGCGCCGTCCAGAAGACGCTTGATCGCCGCGGGGTCCGAGCCGGGCAGAAGTTCGACCGGCGTGTTGTCAAAAACGATCTCGGCCGCCGGGCGCGTGCGGTCGACCGGGTCGAGCGCACGCGTCGTCACACCCGACGCGGAGAGATCCGCGAGATAGAGACGCGGCGTGCCCTCTTCATCGGTCGCAGCGACAAGAGCGTGGGTCGCCTCGGCGCCGAAGGTGACCGGCGTTTTCTGTCCCGAAAGGCGATCCTGCGTCACTTTCGCCGATACGGTGTCAGGTGCGAGACCCCCGCCTTCGGCAAGCGCTGTCGCTATGATCGTGCGGCCTTCGGCGATGCCGGGCAGAAGCGATTTGCACTGGTCGTCCGTCCCGGCGGACTGAAGGGCCGGAACCGCCATACACAGGACCGGGATGCAAGGTACGGCGGCCAGACAGCGGCCGATTTCTTCGGCAAGGATGGCCAGTTCCACCGCGCCCACCCCCGAGCCACCCTCTTCTTCCGAAATGGCGAGGCCAAGCCAGCCGCCTTCGGCCAGTGCGGACCAGGTTGCCGTATCGAACCCTTCCCCGCTGTCGAGGCGGTTGTGCGCGACCTCCAGGGTGGCGTGATCGCCAAGCATCCGGGCCAGGGTTTCGCGTATGGTATCCTGCTCCTCGGTAAAACCGAAATTCATGCCTGAATAACTCCTTGCGGTTGTGGATGCCGAGTGCTTGTTGGCCGACGTTAGGTTGGCGGCCGGGCCCGACCAAACACTAACGGCCGGCGGTCGCACAAAACCACATATGTGCAATGTCGCATTGAGAACGGCGAAAAAGACCGACAAGCCGGATTCATCATGAATGTGCTTGATTCATGTCAGACCCGAAAAAATGGTCGCTTCGATTGATTGGCCTGGCTCTTGCACCTTAACCTTCCGAGAGCGGGGAATGTTCAGGTTGCGGGACTGGCGTGGCCGAGCCTTCGCAGAAGACGGGACTTAACAAGGGAACGAGCGGCATGGAAACTGTGGGCCTTGGATTTTGTTATGAAGATTTGCCGGTGGGGCGCAAGTTTCGGACCATCGGCCGCACCGTGACCGAAACAGACATCACGAATTTCGTCAGTGTCACCGGCATGCTCGAAGTGCTGTTCATCAACAGCGACTTCCGCGAAAAGGAATCCAACATGCCGGGCTTCGCCGCCCCCGGCTCCCTGGTCTATTGCTTCATGGAGGGTCTGCTGACCCAGTCCACGATGCAACACACGGGCTTTGCCTTTCTGGAAATGGAGCTGAAGGTTCTGGGACCCACGTTCGCGGGCGACACGATCCATTGCGAGGTCGAGGTGACCGAGTCGCGCCGCTCGAAAAGCCGGCCGAACCGCGGCCTGGTCCGGACCCGGAACAGGGTATTCAAACAGACCGGAGAGCAGGTGCTGGAATACACACCCCTGCGGATGATCAAGGCACGCACGACGGACAAAGAGCCGGGAGAGGCGTAAACCCGTCTCCGATACGATGCGGGAGTACGCCCCTGGCCGGAAATGGCTGGACTGCCGCCCCGGTTTTGCTAGCAACCGGGCGAAACGGGAGACGCAGATATGAAAACCGCGCAATCTGACGGAATTGGATCTGCCGGGCGTAAATCGGATGGGCCACGGTCGCTGAACCGCATCCTTGCGCTCTTCGATCTGGTGGCGCAAAGCGACCGGCGCATGACGCTCTCTGAACTCAGCGGCGCGCTAAATTGCCCCAAGAGCAGTTTGCTGGTGCTGCTGCGCCCTCTCACGGAAAAAGGTTACCTGATGCGCGAGAAGGACACCTATCTTCTCGGGCCGAGGATTTTTCAGTTCGCGCAGTCCATCCTGACCAACCACCCGTTCGAGTCGATCCTGCGCGGTGTGATGAGCGAGGTTGTCAAGCAGACGGGCGAGACGGTTCTCTATGCCGTCCGGGATGGTGATCGCGTTGTCTATTCATCGGTCATCGAAAGCGAGCAGCCCGTTCGGTACGTTGCCCAGACGGGTGTCGATCGGCCCCTTTTCTGTTCGGCATCGGGTCTTGTCATGCTGGCCTATGACACGCCCGAGAAGCTTGACGCGTATTTCGAACGGACGGAACTGACGCCGCTTACCGGCAATTCGATCACCGACGAAAATGCATTGCGGCGCATGATTTCAGAGATTCGCAAAACCGGCTACGCCAGAACGGTCGGCACCGCGCATGTAGACGCCGCAGGCTTCGGTGTGCCCGTGTTTCGGGCCGATGGGAGCCTGGCAGGAGCCCTGGTGATCGGCGCCCCTCTGGAACGCGCAGAGAGGAACCGGAAGCTTTGCGTCACAGCGGCCAAAGCGAGCGCCCAACAACTTTCGTTGGCGCTAGGCTATCGTCCAGGTCGGACCGGGATGGGCCTGAATTAGACGCGCCCCGCTCCGGCTGGCCGAGCCCCCCGTTACCTCAGTCCCAGTCCGCGCGCGATGATGCCGCGCAGGATCTCGCGGGTGCCCCCCCGGAGCGAGAACGACGGTACCGCGAGTTCCGTATAGGCCAGCACTGCTGCATAGCTGTCGCGTCCTCCGGGCACGGCCGGGCGGGACAAGAGGCTGCGGGCCAGGCGCGGAATGTCCTGTTCATAGAGCGCACCGAGATCCTTGACGATGGCGGCCTGAAGCGCTGGGTTCTTGCCCTCGTTCAGCATCCCGGCCACCGACCGCGACATTTGCCGCAGCACCATCAGATGTGCGGACAGGCGGCCGATCTCGGCCTGTTGCGCCTCGGTGGCGTCTTTGCGCAGCAAACGGATAAGTTCTTCGATCAGGGCGAAGGACGACAGGAACCGTTCCGGTCCGCTGCGTTCGAAGGCCAGTTCGCTCATGACCTGCGACCACCCCTCGCCCTGTTCGCCCAGAAGCGCATCGGATGGCAGGAAGGTGTTGTCGAAGACAACCTGGTTGAAATGATGTTCGCCGCCCAGGTCGATGATCGGGCTGATCTGGATGTTCTCGGTGGCCTTGAGATCGATCAGAAACTGGCTCATCCCGCCGTGGCGGTCGTCGCTCTTGCCAGTGCGGCAGAACAGGATCATGTAATCGGCCACATGCGCATAGGTCGTCCAGACCTTTGTGCCGTTGACGCGGAAACCGCCCTCGACCTCGGTGGCGACGGTGCGCGTGGCCGCAAGGTCCGAGCCGGAATCCGGTTCGCTCATCCCGATGCAGAAACAGAGCTCGCCCGCGGCGATGCGCGGCACGATCGCGCGTTTCTGATCTTCGGTGCCCTTGGCAAGTATCAGCGGGCCGCTCTGACGATCGGCGATCCAGTGCGAAATTACCGGCGCACCGGCAGCCAGCAGTTCTTCGGACACGACATAGCGTTCCAGTGCGCTGCGCGCGTGACCGCCGTATTCTTTGGGAAAAGTCATGCCGACCCAGCCGCGCTGCGCCAGCTTGCGTGAAAAGTCACGGCTGAACCCATTCCACGACTCGGCGCGTTTTTCGGGCGGGAAATCGGCCAACTCTTCGGCTAGAAATCCACGGACCTCTTGCCGCAGATCGTCATAGTCGGCGCCGGGCGGGGGTGAAGGAAACGCGGTGAGTGTCATGCCGTTGCGCCTTGTGCTGTGCTGTCAGTGATGAAATGCCAGAAGGTGTCGTGGGGGCTCGACAGTGCGGCCCGTCCCAGTTCCTGTGTCCAGTCCAGTTCGGTGCCGAACTCGTCGCGCCAGCTCCAGATCCGTTTGGTGAAATGGTGCAGCGCATGTTCCTCGGTATAGCCGATGGCCCCATGAACCTGATGAGCCAGCGCACCGACCGTTTCCACAGCTTCTCCGGCGCGGCTTTTGGCGGCGGCAACGGTCAGCGCAAAGGCGGCTGTGTCATAGCTGTCGGCCGCCATTTCGGCGGCAGTGCGCGAAGCGGCGGTTTCTCCGGCCATCGTTGCGAGGTATTGCTGAATCGCCTGAAACTTGCCGATCGGCCGTCCGAACTGGACCCGGTCGTTGGCGTATTCGACACTCATCTTCAGGATGGTTTCCATCGCACCGGCGGTGGCCAGGCTGCGGACAAGCGCACCCAGCCCGCGCATCCCGCCCATCGACCCGGGCAAGGCGGTGGCATTGGCCCCGGGCAGGTCGAGATCGACCGCGACATCGTCGCGCGGCATCCCGGCAAGATCCTGCGCCGGGGTGACGGTCAGATCCTTCACCGGAAGGGACAATACGTGATCGGCGCCATCCAGCGCGGCAATGGTCACGATCCGGTCCGCCCAGCGGGCAAAAGGCACCAGCGTCAGGTGTCCGCTTGCATGCACGGCACCGCCGCGCCGTTCCAGTTGCAGCACCTCGCCCTCAGCAATGGTCAGCCTGCCGCCGGACAGGGCCAGACCCGCGCGCGCCAGAACCGCATTTGCGATCAGGGTTTCGGCGAGCGGCAGGGGCAGGCCATGCGCCCCGGCAATGCGCACAAGCCCGAGCGCCTCGGCGGCGGGCACGCCGAAGCCGCCGGCCTCTTCGGGCACCAGCGCCATGTGCAACCCGGCCTCTTCGATCCGCGTCCAGAGGGCCTCGGGGCATTGTCCGGCGGCGGCGTCCTCGCGCAGGCCGTGGCTGACATGGTCGCGGAAAAGCCGCTCTGCCATGTCGAAGATCATCGACTCCATCAGGTGGTCCTTTCAGACAGTGCTTGGTTGGCGGTTGAAGTACCGTGTTCTGGTGTGTTGTGACGGGCGTGAAGTGATTGGCCGTCGGTTTCAATCGAAGCGCGCAGCGGCGGCAGATGCAGCCGTGTGCGCAGATCCTGACGAAACGCACCGGCGGCGGGCGGCGTGCCACCGTCCCGGCGGTATTTCTCAAGACAATCGGCGATCTTGTCACCGATCTCGGCTGGCGTCGCCGGGTCCGAGGGCGATCCGGGATGTGCCGCGACCGAGGTTTCGGCCAGGGTTTCGTTGCCTCTGCGCAGGCGGACATGGACCGCCCCATGGTCCACGCCGACGCGATCCTGCCCCGCGTCCGGTTCGGTTTCGATGGTCACCATGTCCATCAAGCGACGGATCTCGGCCCGGTGGGGGCTGTCGCCCTCGAAATCCGCGAGTCCGACCTGACCCTGATGCAGGGCGGCGCACAGGGTATAGGCGGCACAGAACTTGGCTTCCATTCCGTCCTTGGGATTGGTGACATGCAGGGGCACCATGACGCCCTTGGGCACTGTCATTTCGATCACCGAGTCCCCGGGCACCGCGTCGCCGCCGCGTTCGGTGTATAGATGCCGCCCTGCGGCAATCATCCTGTGCGTGAGATAGCAGCACGGATAAAGCTTGCGCGACAAGCTGCCCAGATCGATCTTTGGCACCACTTCCGCAGGGTCGGTCGCAAGCCCGTCCGGACCGGCATAAAGATCGAAGAAGCCGCGCCGCGAAAAGATGTCGGGGGCGCCGGTGATCCCGGCTTCGGCCATGCGGGCGGCGCGCACTCCGACAAGGGCGGCGTTGCCGGCCTGGATCGGTTTTGCCATCGCGCCGAAATTGATCTGCAATCCGCCGGCCAGCGACGCGGCCAGCGACAGGGCGTTTCCGATGGCCTCGTCGTCAAGGTCAAGCTGATGCGCGACCGCTGCCGCCGCGGCCACGGCCCCGATCGTCGATGTGGCATGCCAGCCCTTGTCGTAGTGACCAAAGCCCAGAACCTGTCCCAGCGCGACATTGACGGCCGTTCCCACAGCAAGCGCGGGGGCGACACGGGCGGCCGTCTCGGGCCGCGCGTCTGCCATGGCCAGCAGCGCCGGCACGAAGATCACACTGGGGTGCGTGACGCTGAGCGTGTGGACATCGTCGAAGTCCAGCGCGTGACCGGCCACGGCGTTGAGGAACGCGGCCCGCGCTACGCCGCCCTTTCCGACTGCGCCCGCCGGCGCGGCCGCTCCGTCCCCGTCAAGTGCCGCCAGTCGGCGGACCACCGGCTCATGCCACCCGCCATAGATGACGGCCACCGTATCCTCCACGCAAAGCGCGGCCTGCTCTGCATTTGCCGCGTCCAGCCGATGTGGCACGGCGATGAACCGCGTCAGACGGCGGGTGAAATCACTGGTCATGTCCTGATCCTCTCTGGTATTGCACTTTGCCTCATGTCGGGAGGTGCTATCAATTCGGGTGACCACCTGTTTGCACATATGTGTTGAAGAAGGATATTGGCGTTGTGATTCCCGCTGATCTGCGGCAGCCTAGTTGCAAACCTTCATCTGAATCCCTTGGAGATCGGGCGCCGGGCGTGTCAGAAAAGCCGCGAGAAGAAGTGCGAGCGTGGCTGGGGTGCCGGTGTGAATGGTCTGGAAGGCAAGGGCGCGAACGCGACAAGGCATTGCACCACGCCGTTTCCGTCAGACTTTCGTTTCGCAAAGATTCGCGACCGAGGCCGTCGGCCGCGTCAGGCAGTCGCTCTCGCCGTTCCCGCGCTGGCGATATGAGCGCGTTGCGTGCCGCACGGGATGAACCCGGAATCGGCGACATCGTTGTCCGACCGGCGTGTCTGACGCGGTCGGATCTGCCGACGCTTTGCGGGCAGGCCACACGGCTTAGGAAAAGCGGGGGCAGATGTCGTTCATTGACGTTCTGAACCGGCCCGCCGTGCGCAACCCGATTGCCACTGTCTGTCTGATGATCTGTCTTGGCGGTGGCATCGCGCAGGGTGTCTTTCCCGCCAGCGGCGTGTCGATCGCGGCCGTGCCGTTTTTTGGCGTCTATCTCGTGATCGCGTTCCGCAACATTGCCCGCGTCGGATGGGTGCTGCTTTTCTTCTCGTTCGCGATTGCCGTTCTGGCGCTGGCCGATGGTATCGAAACGCGCATTTTCGCCGAGGCGGCGGGGCGTGTCGTTTTCCTGTCCGCGCTGCTGACGGCTGTCGCTTTCTTGCGCATCGCGGCCACGCAGGACCCGGTGGTAGAGGTCGCCGGAGAATACCTGACCCTGCAGCCGCCGACCCGCCGCTACGCCTCTCTGGGTGCAGGGGGCCACCTGTTCGGCGTGCTTCTTAACCTCGGCGGATTGGGCGTGATGCTGGAAGTCATCATGAAAGGGCTGGCGGCCCACCGCCATGAGATGGACGATTTCGTGTTCGAGGCGCGTAAGCGCAGGATGGTGAGCGCCTGTATGCGGGGGTTTTCCTCGATCGCGTTCTGGACGCCGTTCGGGATCGCCCTCAATCTGATGATCCTCACGATTCCGGGGCTCGAATGGGCGCATCTGGCCCCTTACGGGATCGCGCTGGCCGGGGTCCTTTTTCTTCTCGGATGGCTGTTCGACACGGTGGAATGGTGGCGCCCCCCCTCGGCGCGCGGACGTGCGCCGGCCCTGGCCGGAGATTTGCCGGGCTGGGCCCATTGGTCGGCCCTGATCGTTACCGGCCATGTCCTTGTGCTGGGGGGTGCCGTGGTGGCGCTGGACAGGGCGACTGAATACAGTTTCCAGACCGTCCTGATCACCATCGTTCCGATCTATGCGCTTTTCTGGTCGGGTCTGAGGCAGGGCATCGGAAGTTTTCGAGTCATGTCGCGCCGGTTCGTGACCCAGGCGCCGGGATTCGCAACCGAGATGAGCGTTATCGCTTCGGCGGGGTTCATCGGCCTCGTCGCGCTGGAAGTGGTCCCGGTCGAATGGATTGCCGACCACTTCGGCTGGATTGCCACGCGGCCTGTCCTGACCGTAGTGCTGTTGATCATTACGGTGTTCCTGACGGGTCTGCTGGGCGTGCACCCGATGATCTCGGTCGTCCTGCTGGCGGAAGTGGTCAACCGCATCGGTGTGGATGGTCTGTCGCCGCTCGCTCTGGGTCTTGCACTGGCTGGCGGCTGGAGCAGCATCATCTGCATGGGGCCTGCGATCACAGCCGTCGTTTATGCCTCTTCCATCGTCGGGGAACGGCCAACGACAATCGGTCTGCGCTGGAACGGGTTCTTCGGTCTCGTCAGCATCCTCGTGATCACTTTCATCGTTGGCGGCGGTGTTGCTACCGGGCTGCTCTGATTTCCTGATCCTGTCCCCGGCGCAGCCAATCGCACATATGTGTTCGATCATGCCTGTCACATGGCGGAGGGTGCTGGATTGCGTGCGTTCCAGTACAGTTGTTCTGCGCAAATTCCCCGGCGGTCTGCCAGGGATACAGAAGCATCGGAGCCACGACCCAAACGATGGACGGACAAACGAAACCCACGCGTCGCCGCAAGGTCATTGGGCTGCAGGACGCAGCGCGTCTGGCCCGGGACGCTTTGCAGGAACGTCCTGAATTATGCCTTGGCGGGCTGTTCAAGCAGGGCCGGCCGGTCGCATTGGTGCGCGGGTTGCTGGCTGCGGGCGCAAAGGACCTGCATGTCTATTCCTCGCCCGGCGCGGGCTATGACGTCGATCTGATGATCGCGACAGGCGCGGTCGAGCAGGTGTTCATTCCCGGCGTCACGCTGGAGAACCGGCTTTGCCCCAATTTCCGCAGCGCGGTTGAGGCAGGGCAGGTGACTGCCCACGCGCTTGACGCGTTGACCGTGGTGGGCGGGCTGATGGCCTCGGCCCATGGTGTTCCGTTTCAGCCGATCGACGCGTTGCGCGGGTCGGACGTGTTGAAGCACAATCCGCTGATCCGCGAAATCGACTGCCCCTTTTCGGGACGCCGCATCCACGCCGTCGGGCCGATCCGGCCCCGCGTCACGTTCCTGCACGCGCAAGAGGCCGACCGCTGGGGAAACCTGCGCCATCTCAGCACCATGGTCTATGCCGATCAGCTGATGGCGCGCGCCTCGGACATGGTCATTGCCAGCGTGGACAGGATCGTGCCGGACGAGGTGATCCTTGACGATCCGTCGCGGGTCACGGTGCCGTCCCACTATGTCGATGCCGTGGTCGAGGTGCCTTACGGCGCGCATCCCACCGCGAGCTTCCCCCATTACGCGATGGACGAGGATCATATCGACGCCTACGCCGATCTGGGCGACGCCGCCCGTACCGGCGACCGCGCAGGACTGGACGACTACATCGCGCGTCATGTGACGCGGCCGAAAAGCCAGGGTGACTATATTGAAGCGGTCGGCGGCGCCGAATATTTCGCCCGGCTCGAAGCGGAGACACGGAAGAAATGAGCGCGGCGGTTTCCCCCCTTGAGCAAA
This sequence comes from Roseovarius indicus, assembly GCF_008728195.1. NCBI lineage: Bacteria > Pseudomonadati > Pseudomonadota > Alphaproteobacteria > Rhodobacterales > Roseobacteraceae > Roseovarius > Roseovarius indicus. The sequence goes on along the minus strand of NZ_CP031599.1, from coordinate 235,022 downwards.
TGGTTGTCGTGCTGGCCCGCGACCTGGCCGATGGCGAGCTGGGCGCGGCGGGTGCTGCTGCATTGGTCCCGATGGCGGCGATCGCTCTGGCGCGTGAACTGCACGCACCGAACCTGACAGTCGGCGGAGAGATGTTCTTCAATCCGCTGCCGGGGCATCTTTATCCGTCCATGCTGGATGACCGTGCCTTGGGCCGGTGTGAGGCCGCCGAAACCTTCATCGAGCTTTTCGGCCACAGTCATCACGGCCTGGACTTCTTCTTTCACAGCGGGTTGCAGCACGATTCCTACGGCAATATCAACCTGCATCACGTCGGTGGCACGCTCGACGCGCCCGGGATGCGCGGGCCGGGGGCGGCCAACCTGTCCTACTGCCACACCTCCACGCGATTCTATGTCTGCCCCACGGTTCATACTACGCGAAATTTTGTCGAGAAAGTGGACTTCATCACCATACCGGGCCACCTTTCCGGGCCCGAGGCGAAACGCGCCGCCGGCCTGAAAAAGGAAGGACCGCGGTTCGTGGTGACACCACGCGCTGTCATGGATTTCGACAAGACGACGCTGCGAATGCGACTGAAATCGGTGCATGCGGGAAATACGTCCGAAGAGGTCCAGCGTCATACGGGGTTCGATCTGGCGATCAGAGGCGAGGTGCCGCAAACGCGGCCACCAACGGAGGAAGAATTGCGCGTTCTGAGAGAGCGGATCGATACATCGGGGGCCCTGCGTGCTTAAGCGACCGGGCTGACGTTACTTTAAAGGCAAAAACGGGAGGATAAAATGATCAAACGCAAGTTGACCGGATACCGGGCGGCGGTGGGTGCTATCGCGGCCATGGGCGCGATGGCCCTTGGCGGCGCGGCATCTGCCAAGGATCTCACGATGGGCACGACCAGCCCGACGTCGAGCCATTTCACCATTTCGGTTGCGATGAGCAAGGCGATCGAGACCGGCATGGAAGGCTCCAATGTCAGCGTGATCGAAACCGGGGCCAGCGTGGACAATGTGCTGCGGCTGGCGCGCGACGAGATCGACCTTGGGCTTGCCACCACCGACATTCTGATCTCCGCCAGAAACGGGACCGGCAAGTTCGAAGGTAACGCAATCCCAGATACGGTTGCGCTTTATCCTTACAGCGCCTCGATCCTGCTGATCGCGGTCACCGAAGAGTCTGGTGTGACGACGCTGGACGAACTGGACGGAAAGAAGTTCAATCCCGGCATCCGCGGATCGGCGGCCGAGACGTTGACGACCGGTATCCTGTCCATGTTCGATATCAACGCGGACCTGGTGCATGGCGCCGTTGGCGACGCGGTGGAAGGCATCAAGAACCGCCAGATCATCGGTTATAGCAAATACGGTGCCGCAAACTCTGTCGATGCGACCCTGCATGAGCTGATGACAAGCACCGAGATGCGGTTGATCGGCTTCTCCGACGAGCAGGAGAAAGCGGCGACGGAAGCCATGGAGGGCGTCGGTTTCACAACCCTCCCCGCAGGGCTTATTCCGGGATCCGAGGAGATGCGGGTGCCTAAGCTCAACGTCTTCTTCCTGACCCGCACCGGCGTCATGGACGACGACACAGCCTATGACATCGCCCGCAGCATCCACCAGAACATGGGCCTGCTGGTCGAAGCCTGGCCGCAGCTTGCAGATTACGACATCGCCGCCGATGCCGTCGCCACAATCGAGACCGGTATACCCTATCATCCAGGTGCGGAACGTTACTGGAGAGAGGCGGCCGGAAGCTGATCGGAATCGCGGGCCGTCACGACGGCGGCCAAAGGCTGATCCAGACGGGGTGCTGCGGGCACCCCGCCGTTACCGCTCTCGGAGAGAACATGACGCAAACATCGACCGCAATACCCAATTGGGAACGGCGCGGAGGGCAGGCGCTTGGAGTATTGTTGGCGGCATTCGTCGCTCTGCATTTCTACAATGCCTTATTCGGGCAGTTCGAACCGCTGGTTCAGCGGCCGATCTTTATCGGTTTCGGTATCGGCGGCGCGTTCTTTCTTTATGCGGCACGCGCCTCGCGGACCGGTGCGCGAAGCGGGATTGAACGGGCTGTGGACATCATGCTGGGACTACTGGCGTTCGCGGTTTGCCTCTACGTGATCCTGAACCGGGATCGCTTTTCGGATATCATGGTGCGCTATGGGCCGATCGACAAGGCGGCAGGTCTGATAGCTGTCCTGCTGACCCTCGAGGCCGCGCGCCGGGTGATCGGATGGTTCCTGCCGCTGCTGGCCCTTTGCACCGTGATCTATTTCTATTTCGGCTATGACCTGATCGACGGCGCCTGGCGCCCGCCGCGCGTTTCGGCACGTACCGCTGTCGAGACATTTTACAGCTCGACCACCGGCCTGTTCGGCTACCTTGCGGATATCGGGGCACGGGTCATCGTGATCTATGTGCTTCTGGGGGCGCTCCTGCTGTCGACCGGGGCAACGGATGCTTTCATGAAAATGGCAACGTGGATCGCCGGTCGAACGTATGGCGGCCCGGCAAAGGTCTGTGCCCTGTCTTCGGCGATGTTCGGGACGGTGACCGGTTCGGCAGTGGCCAACGTCATGGCGACCGGCTCGATCACCATTCCCACGATGAAGCGGCTGCGCTATCCACCGGCCTTTGCCGGGGCGGTCGAGGCCGTTGCCTCCTCCGCCGGCCAGCTTACGCCGCCGGTGATGGGGGCAGCGGCCTTCATCATGGCTGAGTTCCTGAACATTCCCTATACCGACATTGTCGTTGCGGCGATCGGTCCGGCATTTCTCTACTACCTGGCGGTATGGTTTGGGGTGGATCTCTATGCGCGTCGCACAGGGTTACAACCGACACCGAGGAGCGAAATGCCCGAACCGGCGGAATTCCTCGCACCGGACAAGTCAATCCCCTTGTTTCTTCCCATCGCGGCGATGGTCTACTTCCTGTTCAACGGCTACACGCCGAGCTTTGCAGGTGCCGGTGCTATTATCATACTGGTTTTGGCCTGTATGGTGGTGCGCCCGTTCGCGCGTGACGGAAGAGGGCAGGGCGTGCTGGCCTCTTGGGCCAAGCTGGCGCGCGACCTCTATGAGGGGATGATCGAAGCAGGGCGGGCGTTGGTGATGATCGCCGCGCTGCTAGCCTGCGCCGCCATCGTCGTCAAGGTTCTGACGGCGACGGGTGCCGGGGTCAAAGTCTCGAACCTGTTGTTCTCTGTGTCCGGTCAGGGGCTGATCTTGGCCCTTTTGCTAGCGGCGGTGCTGGCGATCTTGCTGGGTATGGACGTGCCGACGACGGCCTCCTATGTGCTGGCTGCGGCGATCGCCGCGCCGAGTCTCGTACGGCTTGGCCTGCCCGAACTGACGGCTCATCTTTTCGTCTTCTACTATGCGATCCTATCGGCCATCACGCCACCGGTCTGTGCCAGTGTCTATGCCGCCGCCGCCCTGGCAGGGGCCAATTTCTGGCGGGTGGCGGGTCGCGCGCTGATGTTGGCCGGAGCGATCTATGTGGTGCCGTTTCTCTTTGTGTTCCGGCCGGGTATACTGGCCCAGGGCGGCACGGTGCAAATCCTACTGGATATGGGCGTGGCCTGCGCCGCGGTTTTTGCCGTCAGCGTCGGCACAAGCGGCTGGTTTCGTGGAAAGGTGCCGGTCATCGGCCGGTTGCTGTTCCTGTCGGCTGCCGGCTTGCTGTTTTACGCCGCGCCTGCGGCCGACATCGTTGGTGGGCTGGCGCTGGCCGGGCTCTTAGCGTGGCGGTTTTTGCGCGGAGCACCGCAGCCCGGCCGCGCCGGGTGACCTCCGAAAAGCGAAGAGCCACCGCAGACAACCTCTGCGACGGCTCTTCCACATTCGACGCCGAAGTGGCGGTGCCTCTGGCCTCAGGTCATTTTGAAGTAGGGAAAAGTCACTTCGTCGGTTGCCTTGACGAACGTCACTTCCACCTTGGCCCCGATATGAACCTTCGCGGGGTCGCCGGTCTGGATCCGGCTCATCATCCGGGGGCCTTCCTCCAGCTCGATCAATGCCACGATATATGGCACGTCATCCGCGAAAGCCGGCCCTGCCGGACGGCGCGCGATGGTGAAGGTATGCACCCTGCCGCGTCCGCTCACGGTGTTGAAGCGCAGATTGTCGGAATGGCAATACGGGCAAATAGAGCGGGGATAGAAATGATGTTTGCCGCAATCGCCGCAAAGCGGGATGTCGAGGCGGCCCTCGCGCGCGGCCTCCCAATAGGGGGCGCTGTCATGGTCGATCACCGGAAGCGGTTTTTCAATGCTCATCGTCTTAGCCCTTCTGCAAAATCACGGTCGCACCAGAGGAAAGCGTACCCCCGGTACCATGCACCAGGGCGGTCTCGGCGCCCTTGACCTGGCGTTCGCCGCCTTCGCCGCGAAGCTGCCGGACGGCCTCGATCAGCAGGAACATCCCGTACATGCCCGGATGCAGCGCCGAAAGACCGCCGCCATTGGTGTTCATCGGAAAGGCGCCGCCCGGCGCCGTGCGTTGGCCAGAGACAAAATCGCCGCCTTCGCCGATCTTGCAGAAACCCAGCGCCTCCAGCGTCAGCAGGACGGTGATGGTGAAACTGTCATAGACCTCGACCACGTCGATGTCGGAATGGCTTACCCCGGCCATTTTCATCGCCGTTTCGCCGGCCTTCTGCGCGGGCAGCAGGCGGGCGAGGTCGGGCATCTCGCCGATAGCCCAATGGGTGTGCGCTTCGCCATAGCCCTTGACCGCGACGGGTTTGGTCTTGAGGTCCCTGGCGCGTTCGGCGGTGGTCATCACGATGGCGCCCGCGCCGTCGGTGACAAGGCAGCAATCGAGAAGATGCAGCGGTTCCGAGATCATCGTGCTGGACAGGACGTCGTCGACGGTGAGCGGATCGCGCCGAGTCGCGGCGGGGTTCAGCTGTGCCCATTTCCGGGTGGCGACGGCAATTTCGGCCAGGTTCTCGGAGGTGGTGCCGTATTCGTGCATGTGACGCTGCGCCGCCATCGCGTAGCCACCCACAGGCGTCGGCATCCCGTAGGGTGTTTCGTGCTGCATGGACAGGACCGAAGGACGTCCGCCCAGATTGCGGCTGCGCAGGGATTTCTGGTCGGAACTGTAGACGATCAGGGCAACCTCGCAATAGCCCTCGCGCAGCGCCATCGCGGCGTGGGCGACATGCGCTTCGAAGGCCGAGCCGCCGATATTGGTGCCATCGACATAGGTCGGCATTATATTGAGATATTCGCCCAGCGTTACCGTGGCGAGCTGTCCCGGCCCCGGCACGCCCCACATGCCGGCGGTCAAAAGACCGTCGACATCATCAAGCGTCAGGCCGGCTTCATCGACGGCGGCCTTCGCCACCAGGGCGGCATGGCCCAGAACCGAGGCCTTGGTGACGAATTTCCCGTCCTCGATTGGCGCGTCGGCAAGGCCGACGATCACCGGATCGCGTCCGTTCTTCATATGTATTTTCCCTTTGTTGTGCGGTGGTGTCCCAAAGCGGGCCCGAGGTCAGTTCGGGCGCATGGTCTTGGCGATCAGCGTGCGCTGTATCTGCGAGGTTCCGCCACCGATGGTGCTTTGCATCCCTTCACGGAAATAGCGTTCCATGTCCGAGTCGGGCAGCATGGAATGCCCGCCGAGGATCTGCATGCCGTTACGGGTGACGGTTTGCAGGGTCTCGGAGGCAAAGAGTTTCGCCATCGACACTTCGCGCGTGCAGGGCGTCTTGGCCGCGGCCAGGCTGGCAGCGCGATAGACCAGAAGCCGCGCGGCGTCGACCTGGGTCTGCATGTCGGCCAGCATGTGGCGGATCACCTGAAAGTCGAAGATCGGCTTGTCGAACTGGATCCGTTCATGCGCGTAGCGCAGGGCATCGTCCACCGCTGTCTGGGCATTGCCGACATAGGCCGCGGCCACGGCGACACGTTCCAGTTCCAGATGGTCGGTGATGATCGACCAGCCTTCATTCTCGGTGCCCAGCAGCGCATCGGAAGGCAGTTTCACGTCGTCCACGAAAATCTCGGTGGTTCCTGTTGCGCGCCGCGCCAGGGTCGGCAGCTTGCGGATGTCCAGACCCTCGGTGTCGTTGGGGATCAGGAAGACCGACAGCCCCTTGTGCTTTGGCGCGTCGGGGTCGGTGCGGGTCAGCATGGCGAGGATCGCATTGTCGGCCTTTGCGCCCGAGCACCAGAGCTTTTGCCCCTTGACCACCCAGCCGTTGCCGTCGCGCCGCGCGCGGGTCTTGGTCGAAGCCGCGTCCGACCCGGCGCCGGGTTCGGAAATCGAGATCGAGAAGCGGATGTCGCCATCCAGGAACGGCTGGATGTACCGCTCTTTCTGTTCGGGCGTGCCGAATTTCTCGATATTCATTGCGGTGAAGGTGGCGACCATCAGGCCGGTGGAAAAGTCGAAGCCGTATTTTGCCAGCCCCTCGCACATCAGCGCATAATCCATGATGTCGCCGCCCAGCCCGCCGCTCTCTTCCGAGAACAGGATGCCGAGCCAGCCCTGCTTGGCCACCTTTTCATAGGCCTCATAGGGGTATTCGCGTTCGAGATCGCATTTGCGGATATAGTCGCGGCCGATCTCCTCGTCGATGAAACGCTCGACGGTCGCGCGCCACATCTCCTGCTCGGGGGTCAGGAAGTTCATGCGCTCTCTCCTTGTGTGGTGTCGTGCGCGGCCCGGATTTTGGGCGGTTCTCCGGGGCGATCGAGACGGGTCTTTCGGATTAGCAGGCTGAACTCGCAGCGCATCACCGTTTCGTCCCGCTGGTTGATGCCTTCCAGCTTGCTGGTCACGACACCATGCTTTTCGTCATGATCCTTCAGATTGACGATTTCCGCGCGGGCCCAGAGGGTGTCGTTGATGAAGGTCGGTCGCAGAAAGCGCAGCTTGTCGCAGCCGTAGAAGGCAGCGAGCACGGAGCTGTCGAAGGGGATCATCGCGTTGACGATGGAAAACACGAGGCTGCCCTGAACAAGGCGCTGGCCGTATATCGCCTCCTTGGCATGCTCGATGTTGGAATGCAGTTCGAGCCAGTTCCCGGTGAGCATGCAGAAATTGACGACATCGGTTTCCGTCATCGTCCGCCCGCTCGAAACGCCGGTCTGGCCCAGTGACAACTCTCCGAAAGGGTGACGTATCACGTTAAATTCTCCTGTTCATTCGCCTTGGGTGCCAACACGATCAAGGCATCGGCAGCAGCCAATCCTTTCCCGTCCGCCCGAACCATCACAGGGTTGATTTCAATTTCCGAGATCAGATCGGCGTTCTCGGCGAAGAAAACAGATATGCGTGAAATCAGGTCCGCCAGGGCCCCCTTGTCGGCGGGTTCCGCGCCGCGCAGCCCCGCCAGCAACCTGGCACCCGGGCCCGAATCCACCATCGCCTCGGCGGTTTGCGGCCCTGCGGGTGCAAGCCGGATTTCGGCCGCGTCTATCAGTTCCACCAGAATTCCGCCGGGGCCGGCCAGAACGATCGGGCCAAAGGTGTCGTCGCGTTTGCAACCGATGATCCATTCGGCCACGGACCCTTCTTCCATTTCCTCGATCAGCGCCGTGCCGCCCACAAACCGTTCCGCCATTTCGGCGGCGGCCTGTTTCGCCTCTTGAGGCGAGAGACCCAGTCGGACGAGACCATGATCGGACTTGTGCGGGTAGTCGTCGTGACACAGCTTGGCGACACAGCGCCCCTCGGCGGGATCGCGTTTCGGCACCGGTATACCGATCTGTTGCAGCAGGTCCTTCGCGTCGGCCTCGTGGACCACTTTACGCCCGGCGCGCTGCCAGTTTTCCAGTGTTTCCCTCGGGGTCATGCCACTTCTCCTGTCGTAGCCGCCAGCGCCGAAAGGCCCGAGGCCGCCCGCGCGGGCGAATCATAAACCGGGACAGCCCGTTCGCGCAGCGCCTCGCCCGAGGCATTGCTGCGCGCCGAGCCTGTCCAGACAATCAGGATCGGCTTGCCGGTGCTGTCGAACGCCTCGGCCAAAGCCTCGATGAACTGTTGATCCGGCACAAATGTGATAATTGCGATGGCGATATCCACGCCCGGATCGGCCGCTACGGCCTCCAGGCAACGGCCCACATAGGTGGGATTCGCCAGAACGACGCCGGTCAGATCGACCGGATTCGACACCGAGCCGTAGAACGGCACATAACGCGACAGCGCGGTTTGCGTCGCTTCGGCCAGGACCGGAACCTCGAAGCCGGCGCTTTCGGCCAGGTCGGTCATCTCGACGCCGAGCCCGCCGGTGACAGAGATGATTCCGACCCGGTTGCCGGCAGGCCGCCTGCCTGCGGCGAGGGCCGTGACGGCATCGACGGCAGCCACGGATTCCCGGGCGCGGATAACCCCGGTTTCGCGGAAGACCGCACTGATCACCCGGTCGTCTCCGGCCATCGCGCCGGTATGCGATTGGACAGCGCGCGATCCGGCGCGGCTTCGTCCGCCCTTGACCGCAATGACGTGCTTTCCGGCTCTTGTGAGTCGTTGGGCCGCCTCGGCAAAGCGGCGCCCGTCGCGCAGTTCCTCGACGTAGCACAGAACCACGCGGGTCTGCGGATCGTTGCCGAGATATTCGAGCAGATCCGCGGCGGTCAGATCCGTTTCGTTGCCGCTGGAGACGATGGCATTGATCCCCACGCCGCGTTCGCCCAGACGCAACGCCATAAGGCCGCCTAGCGCGCCGGACTGGGAAATCATGGCCACGGGGCCGGGCCTGAGACCGTTGAACATGGGGCTGAAGGTCAATTGCAGATCCGACGCGGGGCGCACCACGCCTTCGCAGTTCGGCCCGACCAGGCGAAAGGGCGCGTCCTGCATGATCCGGCGCAGCCGCATCTCGTTGTTGTGGCCGTCTTCCCCGGCTTCCGAAAAGCCGGAGGTCACCCCGACCACGACTTTCACATCGAGCCGGGTACAGGTTTCCAGCGCATCGAGAGCGACGCCGACAGGGGTTGCCAGAACGACCACGTCGATCGGGCCGTCGATCTCCTCCAGGCTGCGTGCTGCCGCAAGCCCCTCGATTTCGCCGCCCGAGGGGTTCACCGGAATGATCTTGCCGCGATAGCCGTTGCTCTTCAGCAGGGCCAGCACGGCCTGCCCGAGCTTGCCCTTGGTGCGGGACGCCCCGACGACCGCGATGGTGCGCGGGTCGAACAGCCCGTCCAGAGCTTGGCCAACCGTGGGGCGGGGTGTCGTCATTCGATTCGTGTTTGGCTCAGCCATTTCTTTCTCCGTCAAGTGAAAATTTTATTGCCCGTTTCGATGATCTAACGGGTGTTCGATTGTTCTCGCAATGGATTTAGGTTCCGATGAGACTGAGGGCGCTGGACCCGGAGGTTGGGGCTTGACGACCGAGAAATGACAATCTGGGAGACTACCGAGTGAAATTAACAGACGGGCCGCTGAGCGATCTCAGGGTGATTGAAATGGGGCATGTGATTGCCGCGCCGATGTGCGGCGCTCTGCTCTCCGATTTCGGCGCCGATGTGATCAAGATCGAACGGCCGGGGCAGGGCGACATGCTGCGGGTTCTGAGCGCGCGCGCCAAGGATGGCGTCGGTGTGTGGTGGAAGACGCTGGCCCGAAACAAGCGACTGGTTGCGCTGGACTGGAAAACCGAAGACGGCCGCGAGGTTCTGCGCCGCTTGGTCGAAAACGCGCAGGTTCTTATCGAAAACTTCCGCCCCGGCGTGCTTGAAAGGGCGGGATTGGCGCCAGAGGTTCTGCATGGCTGGAATCCCGATCTGGTGATCGTGCGGATCTCGGGCTATGGCCAGACCGGGCTGCGTTCCTCGTGGCCGGGTTTCGGTCGGGCCGGCGAGGCCATGAGCGGACTGGCGCACATCACCGGCTTTGCCGACAACGCGCCGATGCACCCCGGCTTTCCCGTCGCGGATTCGACCACCGGCCTGATGGCGGCCTACGGCGCGATGATGGCGCTTCATGCGGTGCAGAACGGCAGCGCCAGGGGCCAGGTGGTGGACCTGGCCATCTTCGAGCCGCTGTTGCGCCTGATCGACTACCACGTTCCGACGCGAACCGGCGCGGGGCTGCCGGTTGACCGAAACGGACTTCAGGCACCCAATTCCTACGCCCCGGCGGGGGTGTTTCGCGCCAGGGACGGGAAATGGGTCACAATCAGCGCAGGCAGTGCGGCGACCGGGCGGCGGCTTCTGGAAGCCGCGGGCGGAAAGGAATGGGCGGAACAGCCGCAATTCCAAAGCCTCGATGGCTTCGCGGAGCACATGGACGAGATTGTGGACCGTCTCGGCGCATTTGTGGCACAGCATGACGCGCAGAAGGCGATTGACATCTTCCAGGCCCACGATGCCGTGGCGGCGATGGTCTATGACGTCGATGACATCCTTGCCGATCCGCAGATCGCCGCGCGCGGCGACATCGTCGGGGTCGAGGGCGACGACACCAAGGTCGTCGGACCCGTGCCAAAGCTGGACAAGACGCCGGGACGGCTGCGCTGGCTCGGGCGCAGAGAGCTGGGCGCCGACAGCCGCGCAGTGCTGGAAGAGCTCGGATACGACGCCGGGAAGATCGACAAGCTCACCGAAAACGGCACTGTAGCCGAACCGAAACGCTGAGAGCGGACTGCGAGATTTGAGGAGAACACCATGACCTATCAGATGACATCCGATCAGCAGGGAATCCGCGATGCCGTCCTGCGGATTTGCGAAGAGTTCGACGACGAGTTCTGGCTGAACCGGGATCGCGAAGGCGGCTTCCCGCACGAATTGCACCAGAAGCTGGCCCGCGATGGCTGGCTGGGAATCGCCATCCCCGAAGCCTACGGCGGCGCCGGACTTGGCATTGTCGACGCTGCGATCATGATGCAGGCGATCGCAGAGTCCGGGGGCGGCAACAGCGCCGCCTCGGCGATCCATATGAACATCTTCGGCCTGAATCCGGTCGTCAAGTTCGGCACCGAGGACCAGAAGAAGACCTATCTTCCGCCACTGGTGGCCGGCGAGCAACGGGCCTGTTTCGGTGTCACCGAACCGACGACCGGCCTCGACACGACCAAGCTGAAAACTCGCGCCGTGCGTCAGGGCGACCGCTATGTCGTGCATGGGCAGAAGGTCTGGATTTCGACCGCCCAGGTGGCCGACAAGATCCTGCTTCTGGCGCGCACCACCCCGCTTGAAGAGGTCAAAAAACCGACCGAAGGCCTGAGCCTGTTCTACACCGATCTTGATCGGACCTTCGTCACGGTGCGCGAGATCGAGAAGATGGGTCGCAAGTGCGTCGATTCAAACGAGCTGTTCATCGACGGGCTGCCGATCCCGGCCGAAGATCTGATCGGCGAGGAAGGTCAGGGCTTTCGCCAGATCCTGCACGGGCTGAATCCCGAAAGGGTGCTTATCGCCGCCGAAGCGGTGGGCATCGGGCGCAACGCGCTTCGGCGTGCGGCGGATTACGCCAATGAGCGTGTCGTCTTTGGCAGGCCGATCGGACAGAACCAGGGTGTGCAGCACCCGCTGGCCGCCTGCTGGGCCGAGCTGGAAGCCGCCAACCTCATGGCGATGAACGCCGGCGCGCTTTACGATGCCGGCAAGCCCTGCGGAAACGAAGCCAACGCAGGCAAATACCTAGCCGGCGAAGCGGCGGTGAAGGCGACGCAGACCGCGCAGCTTACCTTCGGCGGTTTCGGCTATGCCAAGGAATACCATGTCGAGCGGCTTGTGCGGGAAGCCATCCTGTTCCGCATCGCGCCGGTCACCCCGCAACTGGTGCTGTCGTTCATCGCGGAACATGCGCTCGGCCTGCCGAAGTCCTACTAGTTTAGAATATCAAAGGAAGACCCATGCGAATTGACGGAATGGATGCCATTTTCGCCCCTCGTTCTGTTGCCGTGATCGGCGCGTCGAGTGACCCCAAGCGCATCGGCGGACGGCCGGTGGATTTTCTCATACGTCACGGGTTCGACGGCCCGATCCTGCCGATAAATCCGAAGTCGCCCGAGGTGCAGGGTTTGACGGCCTATCCGTCGATCTCCGAGGCCCCGACGACCCCGGATCTGGCGGTGATCGCGCTGCCCGCGCCGCTGGCGGTTCAAGCGGTCGAGCAATGCGCGGCCCGCGGCGTGCGGGGGGCGGTGATCTTCAGCTCGGGGTTTTCCGAGGTTGATTCCGAAGGCGCCGCGCTTCAGGCGCGCATGGTGGATATCGCGCGCGAAGGGGGTATGCGGCTTGTCGGGCCGAACTGCCTTGGCATCGCCAATGTGCGCCACAATCTTTACGCCACCTTCACACCGGGGGTCGAAAAGCACCTGCCCAAGCCCGGCGGCGTGTCGATCGTCAGCCAGAGCGGCGCCTTCGGGTCGTATTGCATGACGCTGGTCAGGATGCGCGGACTGGGTGTGAACCTCTGGGCGACGACGGGCAATTCCTGCGACGTCGATTTCGCCGATGCGGTGGCCTATTGCGCGCAGGATGACGAAACCCGGGTAATCATGGGATACCTCGAAGGCGCGACCGACCGCGACAGGCTGGTCGAGGCCCTTGAACTGGCGCGCGCACGGGAAAAGCCGGTGGTCATGATGAAGGTCGGCCGCAGCGCGGTCGGTGCCGAGGCCGCGCAATCGCATACCGCCTCGCTGGCGGGGTCCGACGCGGTCTATGACGCGGCCTTTCGGCAATACGGCGTCTACCGGGCGCAATCGGTCGACGAAATGTTCGATGTGACCTATGCCTGCGCCGAATCCGGTTCGATGATGCAGGGCGACCGGCTGGGTCTTGTGACGGTGTCCGGCGGCGTTGGGGTGCTGATGGCCGACGAGGCCGAGAAACTGAAACTGGACGTGCCCGCGCTTCCCGATCACGCGCAGAAAAAACTGAAAGAGGTGCTGCCTTTCGCAGGTGTCCGAAACCCGGTCGATGTGACGGCGCAGTTGGTCAACCAGATCGACCTGCTGGAAACCAACATGGATGTGTTGTTTGGCGACGGCGAAATCGACGGAGCCATCATCTTCATGTCCACGGTCGGTCTTGTCGCCGACCTGAACGAAGCCATCCGGATCGGGCTGGAGCGCATCCGCGAGAAGTTTCCCGGCCGGCCGATGCTGTTCTGTTCGCTGACCGAACCCGAGGGTCGTGCTGCATATGAAAAGTCGGGGTTCATCGTGTTCGAGGAACCGACCCGCGCGGTCCGTGCGATGGCCGCATTGCGCTATTTCGCCAGGTCCTTCGCGCGGGCCGGCGAACATGACCCGATACCCGAACTGTCCGACCTGTCGCCGTTGCCGGACGGCATGGTGAACGAGATCGAGGCCAAGGCGCTGCTTGCCGAGGCCGGCATCGGGATCGTGCGCGAAACCCTGGTCAGGACTCCGGAGGCGGCAGCCGAGGCGGCGCAGGAGATGGGCTTTCCGATCGTGTTGAAGATCGCCTCGCCCGACATCCTGCATAAATCCGATATCGGTGGCGTGGCGCTGAACCTGCGCTCGGCCGAAGAGGTCCGCTCTGCCGGGGTGCGCATTCTGGAACTGGCGTCCGAGAAAGCGCCCGATGCGCGAATCGACGGTCTGGTCGTGGCGGAACAGGCAGCACCTGGGCTGGAGGCCATACTGGGCGTGACCCAGGATCCGGCGTTCGGCCCGGTGGTCATGTTCGGTCTGGGCGGCGTGCTGGTCGAGGCGCTGGGAGACGTGTCCTTCCGGGTTGCTCCTTTCGGTCCCGCCGAAGCCCGCCGCATGATCGACGAAATCCACGGTCGAAAACTGCTGGACGCATTCCGGGGGGCGCCCGAACGCGACATCGGCGCGCTCGCCGACGCCCTTGCGCGCCTGTCGGCCTTTGCCGCCTATCACGGGGCAGCGCTTGAGACCATTGATGTGAACCCGTTGATCGTCGGGCCCAGTGGCCAGGGCGCCGTGGCCGCTGATGGCGTAATCATCCCCACAAAGCGAGGCGGCCACTGACAAACGAGCCCGACATCTTCCCGATCCCCTGACAGCTGCGGCGAGCCTTCTGCGATTTTCTAACAGTTGACAGAAACCACATACGCGGCCATTTTGCTTTCGGAATACTGTTCATATAATAGTATGCTGGGAGGAGATCATGGAAGACGCGCATCAGACGCTGGCGAAGACCGGCGGGCACCACATCGTGAAATCAGTCGCCCGCACCTGTGAAACGTTGGTGTATTTCGACGAGGTGCGACGGCCGCTATCGGTCGTGGAAGTATCCAAGAAACTGGGGTATCCGCAATCGAGTACCTCGTCGCTCTTGAAGAGCATGGTCAGCCTCGGCTTCCTGACACACGATGCCCGAAACAAGAACTACTTCCCCACGGAACGCGTCCCTCTTCTGGGCTCATGGATGAACCCGGATCTGTTCGGCGAAGGCATCATCCAGCGGTTGCTCAAGGCGATCGCGCAACGGACGCAACATGTCGTTGTCCTGGGAACAAAGAACGGTGACGAAGCCGAGTATGTCCAAGTAATCCGTCCGAAGAAGTCGCCGATCCACCACATTTCACTCGGAACGCGACGTCCGCTGGGGACTTCGGGGGTGGGGCGGGTTCTGATGAGCCGCTTCAGCGATGAAGAAGTGGGCCGCCTGTTACGAAAGATCAATGCTTATCGTGCGCCCGACAAACCGGCGGTGGACGTGAAGGCCTTCGTCGCCTCGTTGGCCGAGACCCGTGCCAAGGGGTACTATCTTTCCACCGATCAAGTCGTCAAAGGCGCCGGATTGATCTCCATGCCTTTTCCCAGCCACCAGAGTTCCCGCCTTTTTGCCGTCGGGGTTGGTGCCCCAACGGATGTCATCCAGCGATCCGAGAACGAGATTGTTAGGATCATGCGTGAAGAAATTGTTCGGCATCTGGGAAAGAAAGGTCATGATCCTAGAGTCCGTTGAACATCGGGATCCCCACCCGTCGTGATTTTTGTGCCCCCCTGGCAAAAGAGTAGGTTCTGACCCTGGTCAGAATCGGTAACCCACTGGCGCTGGCTTTTTGCAAAGTCAGGGTAAATTGACGGCAGCGGGTTGCAGTGGTCCCATGAGGCAGGCACCGGCCTTTTCGCGCGAGCGCGTCGTCTTCGGTCGTCCGATCAGTCAGAACCAGTCTATCCAGCATCCGCTCGCTTCGGTGTGGATGCGTCTTCAGTTCCGCCGCGCTTTACGTTCAGAACAGGCTCCGCGGGCTCCAGGCCAATACCGCGCGCACCCTCGCAGGACCGGCAGCCTACGAAGCGGCGTTCCGGGCGGTGCGCACCCATGGCGGCTTTGGCTTCGCGCAGGAATACCACGTCGAGCGCTACTTTCGCGAAAGCGTGCTGAACTTCATCGCGCCGGTCAGCGAGGAACTGATCTTCTCTTACGTGGCCGAGAAAGCGCCGGGGATGTCCAAGTCCTGTTGACGCTTGATTAACGCGTGGCTGTCGCTGCGGCTTCGGTTGGCGCAATAGCATATATGTGCGATCTGGTGACCGCATCGGAGTGGGCACCGCTTCCGCATTGACCGGGCCGCGTGCCGTGTGGTTGCGTCGAACCAGGAAGGCCGACCTGCGGACGGGCCACGAAACGGTCCATGAGGCACCCGCCGAAACACTACGAGAGGGGCGGGGTTCGGGAAGCGTCGGCCGACGCAGGGAGGAAGAATTATAATGACTGTATTGAACGGACTGGATCGTCTTGCCGCAGGCGCGGCGCTGATAATCGCAGGCGCGCTGGCGCCGCAGGTGGCCTTGGCCGAGACAACCCTCAAGGTGGCGGACACCTTTCCGCCGGGCCACTACATCGTCGAGACCGGCACTAAATACTGGATGGAGCGGGTGACCGAACTGACCGACGGCGAGGTCCAGTTCCAGTATTTCGGCGCCGGGCAGATGGGCTCGCTTCGCGACATGTTCTCGATGGTGCAATCGGGCGTGGTGGACATAGGCTATGTTCCACCGGCCTATAACGGGGGCACGATGCCGCTGGCCGGTGTGCACACGCTGCCGGGGCTGTTCTCGCAAAGTACGGTCGGAACACCGGCATTCTACGATACGGTGACCTCGGGGCCGATCCTGGAGAACGATTTTCTGAAAAACGGGATGCGTCCGCTCTGGGGCGTTATGACCTCCACCTACAATCTCTTTACCCGTGGCAAGGAGATCGACGGCCTGGAGGACATCGATGGGCTCAAGCTGAAGATCATTGCCGGTAACATGTCGGAATCGGTCAAGGCCCTGGGCGGCGCTCCGGTGGATATTCCCAGCCCCGAAACCTATCAGGCGATGCGAACCGGCACGGTTGACGGCGCGATCTTCCCGACCACGAGCATCTATTCCTACAAGCTCGAAGAGGTGATCGACACCGCTGTGCTTGGGCTGGATATCTTCGTGTACTGGGCACCTTACGTGATCCGCGACGAGGTCTGGCAAGGGCTTGCGCCCGAGCATCAGGAGGCGATGAAGCAGGCGGCGCAGGAGGCGATGCAGCGCGTCGCCGAGGAAACCGACCGATCGGCCGCCGAACTCGAAGACAAGATGCGCGAAAGCGGCATCGAGGTCATCGTTCTTGACGAAGCGCAGCGCGAACAGGTCAGAACGGCCACGGCGCCGGTCTTCGATGCCTGGGTTTCGGACCTGGAAGAGCGCGGCATGCCCGGCGGCGAGGTGCTGGAGGCTTTTCGTTCAAATATCGAAAAGCACCAGAAGCAGTAAAGGGGCCCGACCGTGCATCCGCATGATCTTGATCCCGAAGAGGACGCCGTGCCGCCGCCCAAGGCTGGATTGCACGGCCCTCTTGGCCGCACAATGGACCGGGTTGACACCTGGGCGAACTGGCTGTCGCGCGCGGCGATGATCATCATGCTGGTGCTGATCCTTATCCAGATCTTCACCCGCTATGTCCTGAACGACCCGATCGAGGGCGTCATAGGGGCCACCGAACTCTATCTGATGCCCATCATCGTGTTCGGAAGCCTGAGCTACCTTGAGATGCACGACGGCCATGTGCGGGTGGGGATCCTGTTCGAGG
This sequence comes from Roseovarius indicus, assembly GCF_008728195.1. Taxonomy (NCBI): domain Bacteria; kingdom Pseudomonadati; phylum Pseudomonadota; class Alphaproteobacteria; order Rhodobacterales; family Roseobacteraceae; genus Roseovarius; species Roseovarius indicus. The sequence goes on along the minus strand of NZ_CP031599.1, from coordinate 218,042 downwards.
CGCTGCCTGCCAGGCTGCGCGCCGGTCTCGACGTGGTTCTGCGTCTGCTGGCGGCCGCGTTTTTCGCGCTGGTGTGCTACGGTGCCTCGCGTGAGGCGCTCAAGGCGTGGGACTTCGGGTATCGCACGTCGGGCGACATCGACGCGCCGCTCGTCACCGCCCTCGTGATTGCGCCAATCGGCTGCCTGCTGATTGTCCTGCGGCTTCTGGTGAACGTGGCGGGCGACGTGCAGCGGCTCCGCGACACCACGGATCGGACAGTCTGAACATGGAATATCTCGCACCCGTGTCCGTCCTGCTGGCGGGACTTCTCGTCGTCGGGATGCCGATTGGCTTCGCTATGGGCATCGCCGGCACTGTGGGGCTTTATCTGATCGGCGGGCTCAATCTTGCGCTCGGGATCCTGTCGGTCGCTCCCTATCGCAACACAGCCTCCTGGTTGCTGACTGCCATACCGCTCTTCATCCTTATGGCCGAGATCCTTTCGGCCAGCCGGATCTCGTCGGACATGTTCCGCGCCGCCAACAAGTGGGTCGGGCATCTGCCGGGCGGGCTGGCTGTGGCGACGGTGTTCACCAGCGCAGGTTTCGGTGCCGTGTCTGGCTCGTCGACCGCCGCCACCGCGACAATGGCCCGCACCGTCGCGCCGGAGGCCAAAAAATACGGCTATGACCGTGGTATGATCGTGGGCACGGTGGCGGCAGCCGGCACGCTGTCGATCATGATTCCGCCGTCGGTGGTGCTCATGGTCTACGGCATTATCACCGAAACCTCTATCGGCGGGCTCTTCATCGCCGGCATCGTGCCCGGACTCATCACCGCGCTGTCCTTTGCCGGCATCACCATGGCCTGGGCGGCGCTGAACCCCAAACTTGCGCCGCCGGTGCAAAGCCACAGCTGGCGAGAGCGCATCCTGTCGCTGCGTGAGCTTTGGCCGGTGATCTTGCTGTTCGTGTTTGTGGTCGCCGGAATCTATTCCGGCGCCGTCACCGTCACCGAAGCTGCGGCGGCAGGCTGTCTCGGCGCGATCCTGATCGCGGCCGTGATGCTGCGGCGCATGGGCTGGCGCGACTTCATGAACGCGCTTGAACGCACCACCCGCCCCACGGCAATGATCTTTACCATCATCATCGGGGCCCATATCTTCGGCTATTTCGTTACCCTCACGATGGCACCGCAGGCGCTGGTTTCCTACGTGCAGGGGCTGGAGATCAGTCCGGGAATGGTGATCCTCATCCTGATCGTGATCTACGTGCTTCTGGGCTGCGTTATGGATCAGCTGGCGATCCTGATCCTGACCATGCCGATCGTCTTTCCGATGGTCATGGAACTCGGCTACTCGCCGATCTGGTTTGGCATCCTCATCACCAAGACCGTCGAGATCGGGCTGATCACGCCGCCCATCGGGATGAACGTCTTCGTCGCCAGCTCGATCACCGGGGTGCCGCTCAAACGGGTCTTTGTGGGTGTGTTGCCCTTCGTTCTGGCAGAGTTCGCGGTTCTGGCGCTGATCGCCTTCTTCCCGGAAATCGTCACCGCGTTCTCGGGTGAATACTAGGCAATAAAAAGGAATCGAAAGTGAAACTGGGACTGAAGGACAAGGTAGCAATCGTCACCGGGTCGGGCCGCGGGATCGGCGCGGTGACAGCGCGCGCGCTGGCCGAGGAAGGGGCGAAGGTGGTGATCACCGATATCGACCCGGAAACCACTGAAGCGACCCGCGCTGCGTTTGTCGCCGACGGTTACGCGGCGATCGGCGCCGTCTGCGACGTCACCGACGAGACACAGGTCAACGCGCTCGTCGCGCGCACGATCGAGGAATTCGGGGCGGTCCATATCCTTGTGAACAACGCCGGCTTTCCGCGCGACAACTACATCACCAAGATGCCTGAGCAAGATTGGGATGCCGTGGTGGGCGTGATCCTGAAAGGTGCCTACAACTGCTCGCGTGCCGTGGTGCCGCATTTCATGGAGCAGAACTGGGGCCGGGTGATCAATATCTCGTCGCGCGCCTATCTCGGCAATCCGGGGCAGACCAACTATGCGGCGGCCAAGGCCGGCATCATCGGCTTTACCCGGGCGCTTGGGATGGAGCAGGGGCGCTTCAACGTCACTGTCAACGCCATCGCGCCGGGTTTCATCGCCACCGACATGATCGAGGCGCTTCCGAACTATGACCGGATCAAGTCGCGCGCGCTGGCGATGAACACCGTGCCGCGTCTGGGCAACGAGCGCGACATCGCCAACGGCGTGGTGTTCCTGGCCTCGGATGCGGCGGAATACATCTCGGGTGAGACGCTGCACATCACCGGGGGCCGATATGGCTGAACATGTCGCGCCGTCCACCGATAACCAGGAGCAAGAGACGCGGATGCTGCGTGACAGCATAAGGGGTTTCATGGCGCGCGATCTGACCGAGGCGCGCATCGCCGAATGCGAGGCGGCGGGCGAGCTGCCTTGGGAGATGGTGGGCGAGCTTCGTCAGTTCGGCTATCTCGGCGGGTTGCTGCCCGAAGACGCGGGCGGCTACGGTCTCAGCTACCGCACCTGGGCGATGATGATGGAGGAAGCGGGGTATCGCTGGCTGTCGCTCCGGGTGCTGCTCAACACCGTCAACATCGTCGCCGCGCTGCTGCACCATCTGGGCGATGCCCGGCAGAAAGAGAAATGGCTGAAACCCGTCATGGCCGGCGAAATGCCGGTCTGGGTCGGGATCACCGAACCCGACCACGGCTCGGATGTCGCTTCGGTCCAGACCCGCGCCGAGGACAAGGGCGACCACTGGCTGATCAACGGCGGCAAGCTGTGGACGACGAACGGCGTTCACGGCCGTGTCGGAATCCTGGTGGCGCGGACCTTCACCCAAGGCTGTGATGGCGATCTGAGCCTGTTTATCGTGGACCCCGAGGAAACCGATTTCGAAGCCTCGCGCGTGGGTACGATGTTCATCAAGGCCACGGCGACCTCACAACTCGCGTTTAATGACGCAAGGGTGCCAAAGGAAAACCTGTTCGGTCCGGCGGGCAAGGGCCTCAAGGCGATCCTTACCGGGTTGAACTATGGCCGGCTCAACGTGGCGGCGGGCGCAGTTGGCGCGGCGCAGCGGTCGCTGGACCTGTCCACCGATTACGCCAAGACGCGCAAGCAGTTCGGCAACGTGATCGGAAGCTATCAACTGGTGCAGAAGCTGATCGTCGATATGACCATCCGCACCGAGGCCGCCCGCGCGCTGACTGACCGTGCCGCCCAAGCGCTGGACGCGGGTCTGCCCGGGCGCAAGGAATGTTCGATCGCCAAGCTTTATGCCAGCGAGGCGGCGCATGAGGTGGCCTCGATGGCGCTACAGGCGCACGGCGGGCTGGGATATTCCACCGACTACCCCGTCGAGCGGTTGTTCCGCGACACGCGCGGCGGGTTGATCCCCGAGGGCACGTCGGAAATCCAGACATTGATCATAGGGCGTGAGGTTCTCGGGATCTCGGCCTTCACCTGAGGAGGCGGCCATGCCGATGACGTTTCTCCATGCCCTCAGGCTGAATGCACGGCGGGTTCCGACGAAACCCGCAGTGGTGTTTGAGGGGCGCAGCCAGAGCTATGCAGATGTCCTTGACCGGGTGGAACGGATGATGACGGTGCTGGCGCGGCGCGGCATCGGACCGGGCGACAAGGTGGCGGTGATCTCGGAAAATCATCCCGATTTCCTTGCCGCCTATGTGGCGGTGACCGGGCTGGGCGCGATCCCCGCGCCGATCAACTATCGCATCGCGCCCGAGGTCATGGCCGATGTGGTGGCCCGCTCCGACAGCAAGGCATTGCTGCTGGGAGAGGCGGCGCTGGACCATGCCGATCTGTTCCGGACCGTGGTGGACGACATCATTGCCCTGGGCGACGTGGCAGAGGGCGCGCAAGGGCTGCCGCGCTTGTCGGACCTTCTGGCAGACACCCCGCCCGATCCGCCCCAAGGGCGGGATGGCACCACGATCATGCTTCACACCTCGGGCACCACCGGCAAGCCCAAGGGCGCGCTGCGCAGCCTGTTCGGCATGGAAGAACGCGCCATTGAACAGCGCTTTCGCCCTGACGACCGGGCGCTTTCTGCGCTGCCGATCTGCCTGTCGGCTGGCTGCACATACACGCTGCTACCGCTCTATCTGGGGGCCAGCGTTTACCTGATGCGCCGCTTCGACGGCGCTGGTGCGCTGCGCTTGATCGAGGACGAGCGGCTGACCGCCACCATGCTGCTGCCGGCCATGCTCCAGCGGATGGTGGAGGCCGACGGCTTCGCCAGCGCCGACCTGTCGTCGCTACGCACGCTGCAATCGGGCGGCGGCGAAATGTATCCTGACCTCAAGCACGCTGCGCTGGACAAGTTTGGTGACGCGCTGATGATCTATGCCGCGTCAAGCGAGGCGGGCCCTTACGCCAACCTCACAGCAGAAGATCTGCGCCGGAATTTGGCGGGCAACTGCGTTGGTCGCCCGTTCTTTGGCGTCGAACTGAAGATCCTCGATGATGATGGAAACGAGGTGCCGCAGGGTGAAGTCGGCGAGATCTGCACCCGCAGCAAAAGCCGCTATGACGGGTATTACAAGGATGAGGCGCTGACCGCTGAAAACCGGCGCGGCGACTATCTGACCGTGGGCGATCTGGGCCGGATCGACGACGAAGGGCTGCTCTGGTTCACCGGTCGCAAGCGCGACATCATCAAGAGCGGCGGCATCAATGTCTACGCCCCCGAGATCGAGGAGGCGCTGGCCGGCCACCCAGCGATCGCCGAAGCGCATTGCGTGGGTCTGCCCGATCCGCGCTGGACCGAGGCGATCTGCGCGGTGATCGTCCCCGCGCCGGGCGAGCAGCTGACAGCGGCCGATGTGATCGCGCATGCCGAAACCCGGCTTGACCGATACAAGCGCCCGCGGCGGGTGGTCTTCATGGCGGCGGTGCCGCGCAACCTGACCGGCCGCGTTCTCAAGGCTGAACTGAAAGAGGCAGTGCTGGCACTGCCAGAGGAGGAAACCCAATGACACGGCCCGATCTTTCGGCCCTGAAGGGCCAGCGGCTCTACTGGGAGGACCTGAACGAAGGCGACCAGTTCGACAGCCCCACCCGTACCATCACCGAGGCAGATGTAGCGAATTTCGCCTGCCTGTCGGGCGATTTCAACCGGCTGCACGTCGATGCCGAATACGCCGCCGATTCGGCCTTTGGCCAGCGCATTGCACACGGGTTGCTTGTGGTGTCGGTGATGTCGGGGCTGACCACGCGGATGCTGATGAACACGTTCCTGGAACCCTCGCTTCTGGGGCTGCTCGACATGCAGTGCCGTTTCCCGAAACCGACCCTCATCGGCGACACGATCGGGGTGCGCGTCACCGTAGCCGAGAAGCGCGAGACCTCGAAACCCGAACGCGGCATCCTGTCGTTCCGGCGCGAGGTTATCAACCAGCGCGGCGAAACCGTGGTGGAAGGGGTCTGGAAACTGCTCGTACGGCGGGCGCCGCAAGGTGGTTGAGCAGGTGGTCGCCCGCGACTTTCCCGATCTTTCGCGGCTCTTGTCGCCACGCAGCGTGGCGATCCTGGGGGCCAGTGAAAGGCCGCGTAGCGTGGGCAGCGATACCTTGCTGAACCTTACCGAGCATTCCGACTTCGATGGGCAGATCTTCCCGGTCAATCCCGGGCGTGAAAGGGTGCATGGTCTTCTTGCCTATCCCGCAATTTCGGCCTTGCCTGGTCCCGTCGATGTGGCGGTGGTGTGCCTTCCTGCCGATGCGGTGGTGGGCGCCTTGCGCGATTGCGCGGCGGCAGGAACTGGTTTCGCGGTGGTCTTCACCTCTGGCTTTGGTGAAACCGGGGATGAGGGCCGGGCCGCTGAAACCGAGATGGCCGAAATCGCCCGGCAAAGCGGGATGCGCATCTACGGTCCGAACTCGCCGGGGCTGAGCAACATCAATCGCCGCCTCGGGCTGACCTTCTCGCCGGTGTTCAAGAACGACACGCTGGGCGGCGGCATCGGGCTTGTCACCCAGGGCGGCGGGCTTGGCCGTGCCTTTATCCAGGCCAGCGAACGCGGAATCGGCGTCGGCCTGTGGTGCTCTACCGGCAACGAGGCAGACCTGACCATGGCCGATGTCGTGCACCACATGGTGGGCGATCCCGACATAAAGGTAATCGCGCTTCTCGCTGAAGGCTTCCGCGACGGGCCGCGCTTTCTGGCTGCTGCCCGCGCCGCCGCCCGCGCCGGCAAGCCGGTGGTGGCGATGAAGGTGGGCAAGTCGGACTATGGCGTTGCTGCCACCCGTTCGCACACCGCCGCGCTGGCGGGGTCGGCGACGGTCACCTCGGCGCTGTTTCGCCAGCACGGCATCGTCGAGGTGGACGATCTGGACGAGTTGATCGACACGGCGGCACTGTTCGAGCGTGCGGGCATCGCCCGACGGCAGGGCATCTGCGTCTATTCCTTTTCGGGCGGCACTGCCGCGCTGGCCGCGGACATGGTGGGCAGCGCCGGCCTGACCCTGTCCGAACTGGCCCCCGACACCCGCGCGGGGTTGCGTGCGCTGGCCCCGTCTTATGCGGCGCTCGAAAACCCGGTGGACCTGACCACCCAGGTCTTCACCCAGGATACGCTCAACCGCGACTGCCTGTCTCTGGTGGCACGCGATCCGGCCACCGATGTGGTGCTCTTGCCGATCCCGGCCGATTACGGCCCGATTACCGACCGGTCCGCCGACGACATGGTCGCACTTGCGCCGGACAGTGCGGCGCTGTTGGTGCCGGTGTGGATGAGCGGGCACCGCGCCGCAGGCTATAGCACGCTGAACGCGGCAGGGCTGGCGCCCTTTCGCAGTCTGGGCAAGGCGGTCACGGCGCTGAAGCGGCTGATCTGGCGCGGCGACTGGACCGCCTCGGGCATCGACGCTCCGTCGCTGCCCGCGCTTCCGCCCGGCGAACTGGACGAGGCCGCGGCCAAGGCAGCGCTGGCCGGACTTGGTCTGACGGTGCCCGAAGGCCGGGTTGTGACCAGCGCCCAGGAGGCGGACGCGGCGGCACGCGGGATCGGATTTCCGGTAGTACTCAAGGCGCTGGTGCCTGGCCTTCTGCACAAGACCGAAGCCGGGGCCGTGGCTGTCAGACTGACGGATGCGGAGGCGCTGGCGGCAGCCTGGGACGCGATCACGGCGTCACTTGCGGCGCAGGGACACAGGCTTGACCGTGCCTTGGTCGAGCGCATGGAACAGGGGCCGGGGGTCGAGGTGATGGCGGGACTGCACCGCGATCCGGTGTTCGGCCCGGTGGTCAGCTTCGGCCTCGGCGGCGTCATGGTCGAGGCGCTTTCTGACGTTACGCACCGCGCCGCGCCCTTCGGACGCACCGAAGCGCGCGCGATGATCGACGAGATCCGCGGCCGCGCGCTGCTGGGTCCGCTGCGCGGCCGCCCGGGCGCCGAGCTGGGCGCGCTTGCCGATCTTCTCGTGATCCTGGCCGCCCTGGGTGCGCGCGGCGACATCGCTGAGATGGACCTCAATCCGGTGCGCGCCGGTCCGGTGGGTGCCACGGTCCTTGACGCGGTGATCCTGCGCGCTCCGAGCAACACAGAAGGGAAGGCAAGACAATGACGGTAAAGACGGATATCGGCTTCACCACGCGCGACCGCATCTACGTGCGCGGGCGCGATCTGGCCGACGACATCCTCGGCAAATTGGATTTCATCGACATGATCTATTTCACCGCCACGGGGAAGGTGCCGGATGCCCGCACCCGTGCGATGACCAACGCGATCATCGTCACCGCCACCGATCACGGCCTTACCCCCAGCGCCATTGCTGCGCGAATGACGATCCTGGGCGCGCCGGAATCGCTCCAGGGCGCGGTGGCTGCGGGCTTGCTGGGCGCGGGGAATCATTTTCTGGGCACCATGCAGAACGCCGCGGCCTTTGCCCGCGACGAGATCGGCGAGCTGTCCGACAGCGACGATGACGCGGCCTATGCCGCCCGCGCGCAAGAGGTCGTATGCGCCTTTCGCGCCGCGCGCCGGATCGTGCCAGGCCTCGGTCATCCGATCCATGTGGCGGGTGACCCCCGCACGCCGGTCCTGCGCCGCATCGCGGGCGAGAACGGGTTCGACGGGCGGCACTGGCGCTTCATGACGGCTGTCGAGACCGCCGCGCGTGAGGAATATGGCCGCCTCCTGCCCATCAACGCCGCCGGCGCGGTCGGGGCCACCGTTTCGGACATGGGGCTTGCCCCGATCTGGGCGCGGGCCTTCGCCCTGATTGGCCGATCCGCCGGGCTTCTGGCGCATCTGATGGAAGAACTCGAAAATCCACAGGGTCAGAAGATCTGGGACATGATCCTGGAACAGGACGACTCGGCGGAATGCGCCGGGATCGTAGACCCGGACCGCGCGGACAGCACAGGAGAGCAAAAATGACCGGCACTGCACCGCTTTCGGGGCTTCGTATCCTCGATCTGACCGAGCTTCTGCCCGGACCCTATGCCACGCAGCAACTGGCTGAGATGGGGGCCGAGGTCATCAAGGTCGAACGTCCCGCGGGCGACGCCGCTCGCGCCCTGTTCCCCGGCCTCTTTGCCGCCGTGAACCGCGGCAAGAAAAGCATCGCCCTGAACCTAAAGGATGACACAGACCGCGCGGCTTTCCTGCGGCTGGCCAAACGGGCGGACGTGGTGATCGAGGGTTATCGCCCGGGCGTGACCGCACGGCTGGGCATCGACTATGAGACGCTTTCGGCGCTCAATCCCGGCCTCGTCTACTGTTCGGTCAGCGGCTATGGTCAGACCGGGCCGGCGAGCGACTGGCCGGGGCATGATCTGAACTACGCGGCGATGGCGGGCGCGGTGGCGATCTCGGGCGCGCCCGACGGACCGCCTGAATACACGACTGGCGTGCCAATCGGGGATCTCTCGGCAGCCATGTATGCCATCATCACCATTCTTGCCGCGTTGCGCGGACGCGACGCCACGGGGCGGGGCCAGTATCTCGACGTGGCGATCACCGACGCGCTGGCCAGCTGGGTCGCCCCGCGCTACGGTGTGTGGGACGCTGGACGCCAGGCCGGACGCGAGATCACAAAGGCCGACATCCTGCGCCGGGCCGCCTATGGCATCTTCGAGACCGCCGACGGCAACTACATAACCATCGGGGCGATCGAGACGCATTTCTTCCGCCGCCTGATCCGCGCCACGGGGATGACGGGCTTCGACGATCCGGCGCTTGATGACTTTGCCGCACGCACCGACCGCGCGGACGATATCCGCGCCGCCTTGACCCCGTTGATCGCCGCGCGTCCCTATGCGCATTGGGCGGAGATCTTCGAGGTCGAGGACGTTCCCTTCGCCCCGGTCAACAGGCTGGAGGATCTGGCCCGAGACCCGCAGGTCAAGGCGCGCGGGATGGTGCACTCAGCCGGCGCGGCACAGGTGATGGCCTTCCCTGTGCCGATGGCCGGAATGAGCGACCCGGCTGGCCACGTCCCGACAGTGGGCGAGCATCAGGCCGAAATTCTGGACCACGCCGAAGAGACGGAGTGAGGGCAGATGCATTTCGACCTGGACGACTGGCAGGAAACGGCGCGGCGCAGCTTCCGCAAATATCTTGACGCCGAGGTGGCACCCCTGGTCGAGGCGCATGAGGATGCCCACCGTCCGCCGCCGCCCGAAGTGTTGCAAAAGATGGGCGAGTTCGGCCTTCTGGGCGGTCTTTTGCCCGAGGCGCAGGGCGGGGCGGGGCTGGACTACCTCACCTATTGCACGCTCCTGTGTGAGCTGTCGCAAGTCTGGCCGTCGCTGCGCAGCATCGTCAGCACCTCCAACCTGGTCCTGATGATCATCGCGCAGCGCGGCACGCCAGAGCAGCAGCAAAGATGGCTCGGCGATCTGATTTCGGGCCGCAAAACCGCCTTCTTCGCACTGACCGAACCCAATGTCGGCTCGGACGCCAGCAATGTCGAAACAAGGGCCCGGCGCGACGGCGATGGCTGGCGGCTGAACGGCCGAAAGCTCTATATCTCGAACGGGACCGGGGCCGATCTGGGGGTGGTCTTCGCGCGATCGGGCGAAGGTGATGGCGCGGGCGTCTCGGCCTTCGTGGTCGAGGCGGGCACACCCGGGTTCTCGGCGCGCGAGGTGCGCAGCATGGGCATGAACGCCTGCCCGCTGGGCGAGCTTCTGTTTGAGGACGTGGCGCTGCCCCCCGATCATCTGATCGGCACCGAGGGCGAGGCCTTTGCCATCGCCAAACACTACCTGAACGTGGGCCGCTGCTTTGTATCCTTCACCTGCCTGGGCCTGTCGATTGCCGCCTATGAGGCGGCGCTGCGCTATGCCGGTGAACGGGAACAGTTCGGGCGCAAGATCGGCGGTTTCCAACTGGTTCAGCAGATGATCGCCGACATGATGACCGGCGTGGAAACCTCGCGTCTGCTGGCCTGCCGGGCGGCCGACGCGCTGGACCGGAGCGCGCCGGATCGTGGCCGCGCCTGCTCGATGGCCAAGCGCCACAATTCCGACACGGCGCTCAGGGTCTGCGAGACCGCTTTGCAGGTGCATGGCGGGGCGGGCTATACCCGGGACTTCCCGGTGGAGCGCTACTATCGCGACGTGCGCCATCTGACGATTGCCGAAGGCACGAACCAGCTTCAGGCGCTGCTTTTGGCGCAGGGGGCCCTGGGCATCTCGGCGCTGCGGGGCTGATCGGTCCGCAGTTTGCGCACGGTCTGCCGCCGCTGCCGGTCTGAATGGCAGGCGGAATGCGGACACAGGGCGGGTCAGATTCCCAAATACGAACGGCGCACGTGATCGTCGTGGCGCAAGACGTCGGAGGCTCCGGTGAGAGCGATTGTCCCGTTTTCCAGAACATAGGCGCGGCTGGCGAAATCCAGCGCCATGTAGACATCCTGTTCCACGAGAAGAATGGTCAGGCCGGTGCGGCGAAGACCGTCGAGGGCCTCGTACATCTGCTCGACCACCAGAGGCGCGAGGCCGAGCGACGGCTCGTCGAGCATGATCATGCTGGGCCGGGACATAAGCGCGCGCCCGATCGCCAGCATCTGCTGCTGACCGCCCGAGAGCCCTCCGGCAAGTTCGCGGGCCTTCTGGCTCAGCATCGGAAAGAGTTCGTAAACCTCGGAAAGGGCGCTCTTCCGGTCTTTCGTGTTGGATGCGGCACTTGCGCCCACGATCAGGTTCTGTTCGACCGTGAGCGACCCGAAGACGTGCCGCGCCTCGGGTACATGAACGAGGCCAAGGCGCGGGATCTCGCTGGCGGCAAGGCCGCCGATCTCCTTGCCATCGTAGCGGATTGTCCCGGAACGGGCGGCCACGAGGCCCGAAATCGTGCGCAGAAGGGTGGATTTGCCCGCGCCGTTCGGCCCGATCACAGCCACGACCTCGCCCTCGGCGATCTCGATGCTGACACCGTGGAGCACGTCGAGCAGACCGTAACCGGAGACGAGAGACTCGATCGACAGCTTCATCTTGGGCCCCGAGTAGATGTGCGGGGCCGGCCCAGGATCGTGTTGGAGATGATGTTGCGCTGAATCTGGTTGGTGCCCTCGATGATCTGCAGAACCTTGGCGTCGCGGAAGTAGCGGTTGATCGGAACCTCGCTCGAGATGCCCGCCGCCCCGAAAAGCTGGACGGCGTCCTGGGCCACCTGCATCGCGGTGTCGGTGGCGAACCGCTTGGCCATCGCGGCCGCCGCGGCCAGTTCGGTTCCTGTCTTGCCGGCGTCCACCAGGGCGGCGGCGCGATAGACCAGCAGCCGCGATGCTTCCACTCCGGTTGCCATGTCGGCGATCATCCAGCGCACGCCCTGGAAGTCGGATACCGCCTGCCCGAAGGCCTGCCGTTCGAGGATGAAATCGCGCGCCAGTTCCATCGCTCCCTGGGCCAGACCGACGCCGCGTGCCCCGATGATCGGACGCGACTGGTTGAACGCTTCCATCACGATCTTGAAGCCCCTGCCCTCGGGGCCGATCCGGTTGGCGGCGGGCACGATCATGTCCTCGAAATGCAGTGCGTTCGAAGGCACGCCCCGGGCGCCCAGCTTGTCTTCCTTGCGGCCAAGCTCGAAGCCCTTCGTGCCCTTTTCGACGATGAAGAAGTTGATCTCTCCGGTGCTGTCGCTGGCGCCGGTCTTGGCCGCGACCAGAACAAAGTCGGCGACCGCCGAGTTGGTGCTCCAGATTTTCTGGCCATTGATGCGATAAGCGTCGCCCTCGCGCACAGCGCGGGTGCGGATCCCGGCAACATCCGATCCGCTTTGCGGCTCGGTGACCGCCAGCGCACTCCGCAGGCTGCCATCGGCCAGGCCGGGCAGGAAGCGCGCCTTCTGGGCCTCGTCACCGCCGAACAGGATCGCACCGAACGGGACCCACTGCACGATCAGCAGATAGGCGGTATTATAGCAGACGCGCGCCAGTTCCTCGACCGCGACGCAGGCGGCAAGCTGGCTTCCCATCCCGCCGTGCTCGGCCGGAAACGGCAAGGTGAACATCCCCAGTTCGCGCAGCAGATCGAACATGTCCTGCGGGTACTCCCCGCTGCGGTCGATTTCGTGGGCGCGGGGCGCCACGCGCTCGTTGGCGACGCGCCGCACCATCTGCTGCACTTCCCTGACGTCCTCGGGCAGATCAAACATCATCATTCAGGTTTCTCCGTTGTCGGCGTTGTCGGATGCTGCGGCGGCAGAGGCTTGCTGCGCGCGCTTGCCGAGATAGGCTTCGATCACGTGGGGATCCCGACTGACCTCGCTTGGCAGCCCCTCGGCTATCACCGCGCCCGCATCGAGCACCACAATCCGGTCGCAAAGCTCCATCACCGCATGCATCACGTGCTCGATGATCACCACGGTGATTCCTTCCGCGCGCAGGCCACGGATGAGCGTGATCACGCTTGTCACCTCGGTCGGTGTAAGCCCCGCCATGACTTCGTCGAGCAGCAACAGAGAAGGTCCCGTTGCAAGGGCACGCGCAATTTCCAGCCGACGACGCTCGGACAGCGTGAGCTCTGCACAGGGCACATCCCGGCGCGCCTCGAGCCCGACGCGGACAAGCACCCGACCTGCGATGCTGCGGGCTTCGTCGAAGGAGCGGCCGGGAAGCGCGGCAGTGAACACCGCCTCGGCCACCGTGAAGGACGCGAAAGTCTGCGTGATCTGGAAGGTGCGCGCGATGCCCAGTTGGGTGCATTCGTGCGGGGCCAGCCCGTCGACGCGCTGCCCGAGCAGGGTTATCCGGCCGCGGCTTGGCGGAAAGGAACCGCCGAGCAGGTTGAAGAAGGTCGTCTTGCCGGCGCCGTTGGGGCCGATCAGGCCGAGGATTTCGCCCTGACGGACTTCGAGATCGACCGACTGCAGTGCCGTCACGCCGCCAAAGTCGCGGCCCACGCCATCGGCGGTGAGAATTTTCCCGCCATCCTCAAGGTCGGCGGCGTGGCGCCGAGGCAACGGCCCGGCAGCGACGGAATGCGGCACGGCAAGGGTGAAGCCGGAAAACCATCGCCCGCCCAGTGCCCTGCGCAACTGCCCGATCAGCCCGCCCGGCAGAAGCAGAATCACCGCGACAAGGGCGGCCCCGTAGACCAACTGGTGCGCGCCAGCCCCAAGCGACATCAACTGCACGCGCATGATCTCGCCCAGGGGGAAGAGCACAAGGGTGCCCACGACCGGCCCCAGAAGTGTTCCGGTGCCACCGACAACCGAGAACAGCAGGATCAGAATGATTACATGTACCCCCAGCACCGAATGCGGGTCTATGAAGCCCACGAACTGCGCGTAGAAGCCGCCCGCCACCGAGGTCGCCGCAGCGCTGATGGCGAAGGCGAGCTGCTTGGACCTGAAGAGGTTGATGCCTGACGCCGCCGCTGCGGCCTCGTTGTCCCGGGTGGCGCGCCAGATGAAGCCGTGGCGCGAATTCAGAAGCGCCTGCAGGACGAGAAGGAGCACGGTGTTGAATACCGCGATGACGAGCAGAAAGGGCCAGAGATCATTAAAGCGCAGGGCCGCAAGACCGGTCTCGTCAAGCGGCATGAACATGCCGTTGGTGCCACCGAGTGCTCTGACCCCTGACACTCCATAGAAAAGCGCATAGGCTAGGGCAAGCGTCAGGAGCGCAAAGACGAGGTGGCTGAGACCTTTCCGGAACGGAATGTAACCCGCCGCCAGCGCGAGAACGACCGACAGGGCCATGCCGACGACCATCCCAAGCCAGGGACTGATCCCATAGGTGGTTGCAAGGTAGATGGTGCAGTAGGCACCGACACCGAAGAAAGCCCCGTGGCCAAAGGAGACTTGGCCGACATAGCCGCCGATCAGGTTCCAGGCCGTGCAGAGGTAGCACCACACGAGCATCATCACCGCGACGCTGACCCAGTAGGCGTTCAGAACGGTGAAGGCGATCACCACCGCCACCCAGATGACCAGGATGGCGACTGCACCTTCGCTGCGCAGCGCGCCTGCTATGGCATCCGCCGGGGATCGACTGAGGCCGGCCGCGGTATCGGGTTTGCCGCTCATAACGTCGCCCCCCGCCCCAGAAGGCCGTGCGGCCTCAGAAGCAGCACGGCGCCGAACAAGATGTAAAGCCCCGCCGGCGCCGATGCGCTGTTGAAGATGGCGCCGGCCAGGGCCTCGGCCACGCCGAGAACCAGCGCCGCCACCATCGCACCGCGCAGATCACCCAGACCGCCCAGCACCACGATCATCAGAGACAGAACGCTGAACTGAAGGCCCACCACCGGGGTGACATGATAGAACCCCATCAGGCAGCCGGCGGCGACCGCCAGCGACCCCGTCGCGCCGACGAAGACCCACATCTGCACGCGCTGCACCGTCACGCCGCACAGTTGGGCCATCACCGGATCTTCCGCCGTGGCACGGACGCGGTACCCCCAGACGGTCGCCGAGAGAAACCAGGCCAGCAGCCCCGACGCCACCAGGGCGATGACGAAGCCTATCAGCAACGGCACGCTTACCACGATGGCGCCAAGATGGATTGTCGACGCTCCGAGTTCGGTCCTCACGTTGAACAGGTCGGCCCCGAACCATAGCAACGCCGCGCTCTGGATCACGAATGACAGTCCGATGGTCAACTGCGCCTGAACGAGAGGGGCGGAGCCGACGACCGGCCGGATGAGCCGCCCGAAGACCGCCCATCCGATCGCCATCATGGCAGGCACTAGTAGGACGCCCGCAAGGAACGGCGAGAGGCCCGTGGAGGCGCAGACCATCACTACGCCGTACATGCCGACCATGAGCAGGTCGCCATGGGCGAAGTTCAGCACGCCCATGACGCCGAACACCAGCGCCAGGGCCAGGGCGATGAGCGCATAGATGCCACCCATCAGAAACCCCGAAACTGCCGCCTGAAGAAGAAGCTCAACGCTCATCCTGACCACTCCCGTCCAGTTTTCGCATCAGTTCAGAGGATTGGGCTCTTCCACAGCCACCTCTGGCGGCCAGACCGTGACCTTTTTCGTGCCGCCTTCCTTCCATTGCGCGATCAGATTCTGCGATCCGACATTCCGGCCGTGTTCGTCGAACTTGATCCGAGAGAAAGGTGAGATCAGTTCCTTGCCGGGGATGTCGATCTCAAGGAGGGCGGCGCGAAGGTTCTCGTCTGTCAGATCCTGGCCTGCCTCAAGCGTCTCCTCCAGCGCAGCCTTCAACGTGTATGCTCCGCGGTAGCACATCGACGCATAGCTGGACGGAACGATGCCGTGCTTTTCCTCGTAAGCCTTCACAAATCGCTGGGCACGGTCCATGTCGGGATTGAAGTAGTCCACCGTGCTGAGATTGACGTCCTCAATGAAGTCCCTGTCCACAAGTTGCGGGATGCGCACATCACCTGGGCCTCCGCCGATTCCGATAATGTAGGGTTTGAAGTCAAGCTGCTGCATTGCCTGAAGCCCGGTCACCACATCTTCGGTGTAGCCGGCCCAGATCACCACGTTGGCACCCGACGTCTGCACCCGCTTGACCGGTGGCAGAAGGTTGCGATCGCTGCGCGAATACGGCGCGCTGGCGGCGATCTCGATGCCCCTCTCCTCCAGCAGAACTTCGATCCGCTCGATGGTTCCGGCGCCGCGCGGGCTGTCTTCATAAAGCAGCGCCGGGACGACGTCGCCTTGTGTCATGAGGTGATCCAGGAAAGACACGACCGTGGACGCCTCGGAATCGGCTGTGATCTGGTCGGAGAAATACCATTTGTAACCGCGCTCGAGGAGCTCGGCCGACACCGCCGACGAGTTCAGGTAAGGAACCCGCGCCTGCTCGGCGAACTGCGCCGCTGCCGATGTGCCTGCGCTGATCTCGCAGCCAAGGATGATCGGAGCCCGCTCGAGGCGGGTCAACCGCTCCATCACTTGGCGCACCACCCCGGGATTGCCCTGTGTGTCATAAAGCTGGATCTTCAGCGACCGACCGGCGACGCCGCCATCGGCGTTGATGTGCTCAAGGGCAACTGCGATCCCCTTTTGCGCATCCTGTCCGGTCACGGCGACCGGTCCCGACATCGCGGCAATCGCCGGTATCACGATTTCTTCGGCTTGGGCCAGCGCAGGTGAAGACGTCAGCGGCGCAATGGCGACGCCCAGGCCGACAACGGCCTGTAGAAACTTGTTCATTTTGGCTCCTCCCTAAAATCCCGCAAGTCCGAAAGCGGCATCTACCGATGGCAGGACTCCGGTGCCCTAGGGTAAGCGGGGCGGTCAGCCTGCGCCAAGACCTCCGGGCCGGGCGGGCCTTTTGCGCACAGATGTGTTTTTTGATCTGCAGCGGTTGAGCGCTCATGGCGACGCCGTTCTAATGGCCTGCGGAACCGCTTTCGCGAGCCGCTCCCGAAGTAGTGTGGGTCTTGCAGGGATGCTTCCGCAAGGTTGCGGTGCCGCGCCCTTGGGTTGCGGGCCAGCTGACCGCCGGACTGCGGCGCGCATTGCTGGCTCGAAGGGTGCGATACCGCGAAAGGAAAAGAAAAATGGACAGCCAGCCGCAGGAGCCATCACCGCAGAAGCCAGCCGAGGGGGACGGCCCGCTTGCCGGTTACAGGGTGCTTGATCTTTCGGTCAACGTGCTAGGGCCGGTGGCGACCCAGATCCTCGGCGACATGGGGGCCGACGTCATCAAGATCGAGTCACCCGACGGCGACTACACACGCCAGGTGGGACCGTCGCGCAACCCGAAGATGGGGGCACTGTTCCTCAACGCAAACCGCAACAAACGCTCGGTCGTGCTCGACCTGAAAAAACCCGACGCGCGGGTCGCGCTCCTTGATCTGGTGCGTTCGACGGACGTGCTGGTGCATTCGATGCGCCCCGGTGCCGCCGAACGCCTCGGCGTTGATTACGAGGCGATCCGCGCGGTCAATCCCGGTATTATCCACGCCTCGGCTTCGGGTTTCCGGCTGGACAGCGAGCGCCGCGACTGGCCTGCTTTCGACGATGTGATCCAGGGTGCCAGCGGCGTAGCCGGGCTTATGGCCCGGGCCAGCGGCGAGCCGCGCTATTACCCCACTGTAATCGCGGACAAACTATGCGGGTATATCCTGGCATCGTCCATTGCGATGGCCTTCGTCTGGCGCGAGCGCACCGGCCACGGACAGCAGGTAAACGTGCCGATGATGGATGCGATGGTCAACTTCAACCTGATCGAGCATCTCTGCGGCGCAACCCTCGACCGACCCGATCTGGGCATGGGTTACAGCCGGGTATTCTCGCCTCATCGTCGGCCTTATCCGACGCAGGACGGGCACATCTGCGTGATGGCGGCGATGGACAACCAGTGGCTGCGTCTCTTCGACGCCATAGGCCGGCCCGAGCTGCGCGACGATCCACGATTTGCCACAGCCGCGTTGCGCACCGATCACATCGACGCGTTATATGGGATCCTCGCCGAGGCAATCGCGGGGAATACAACTGCCGAGTGGCGCCGCCGGTTCGACGCGGCCGACGTGCCGAAAGGACCGGCCAACAGCCTGGAGGATCTGCTGGTTGATCCCTACCTGGTTCAAACCGGGTATTTCGAGCGCCACGAGCACCCGACAGAGGGCGCCCTCGTGACGCCCCGGATACCGGTCCAGTTCTCGCACAGCCCCGGCCGGGTGCGCCGTCTTCCACCGCGGCTGGGCGAGCACACGGAGGAGGTTCTGTCCGAAATCCGCCCTCCGCGCGCCGACACCTGACGGAACCAGGCCAGGGATGAAGTGAGCCGTATTCGATGCCGGTCGTGCCCTTCGCTCATGGATTTCACGACGCCCGTCGGAAACTCGCGCCCAAGTCAACCGATGCCGAGTTGGCCAGGATCGGTTCGCGGCCAACCGGTCCCGACTGTTCCAGCCTTCCGGCTCCACGCGTTTCACCGCGCGGTATAGCCGCCATCGACAACCATTTCGGATCCGGTCATGTAGGATGTCTCGTCGGAAGCCAGAAACAGCACCGCCCAAGCTACCTCTTTCGGCTCGGCCGGGCGCTCCATAATCGTTGCCCCAAGTATCTCCTTCTGACCGTCCGGATCAGCCAGCATGTCTTCCGTCATCGCGGTGCGTATCACGCCCGGATGGATCGAATTCACCCGGATGTTGAACGGCGCGTAATCCGATGCCGTCGATTTGGTAAGCAGTCGCACCGCACCTTTGGTCGCCTGAAATGCCGCTGCCGAAGGCGCGCCGACCAGACCATAGATCGACGATATATTGACGATCGACCCAACGCCCGCGGCCTTCATATTTTCCAGAACCGCCCTGGTCCCGAGAAAACCCCCTTTGCATTGATCGCGAAGATCTTGTCCCATTCCTCTTCCGACGTGTCCTGGACCGGCTTCAGAAAAGCGATGCCGGCATTGTTGACCAACACGTTGATGTTGCCGAATGCCTTTTGCCCTTCACCGATCGCCTTTTCCCAACTGGCTGCATCGGACACATCCAGATACACCGCCATTACGGTGCCCCCCGCATCCTTGATGTCCTGCACCACGGATTTTGCGCCCTTGTCATCGACATCCGCCACGATGACCTTAGCACCTTCATCGGCAAAAATACGTGCCTCTTCGGCCCCCATGCCATTGGCCGCACCACTGATCAGTGCAGTCTTTCCCTGGAGTCGTTTCATGTCGGTCATCCTTTAAGTTTGCTGTGACGGCAGTTTAAAAGGATGTGGCTTGCGTCCCGCATAACAGAGATCAAGTCCCGCTCGGAAACATCTCAGAACGACCGCGGCATACCAAGGATATGCTCGGCGACATAGGACAGGATCAGGTTGGTCGAGATCGGTGCCACCTGATACAGCCGGGCCTCGCGGAACTTGCGCTCGACATCGTATTCGCGCGCGAAACCAAAGCCACCGTGGGTCTGGATGCAGGCATTGGCCGCTTCCCAGCTGGCCTCCGAAGCCAGCAGCTTAGCCATATTCGCCTGTGCTCCGCAATCCAGCCCAGCATCGAACCGCCTGCAGGCTTCAAAGCGCATCAGGTTGGCGGCCTCGATGTTCACATAGGACCTGGCGATAGGGAATTGCACGCCTTGGTTCTGGCCAATGGGACGGTCAAAGACCACGCGGTCACCGGCATAGGCGCGGGCTTTGTCGACGAACCAGTATCCATCACCGATACATTCCGCCGCAATCAGGGTCCGTTCGGCGTTCAACCCGTCAAGAATATGGTAAAATCCGCGCCCCTCGGTGCCGATCAGGTTCTCGGCGGGGATTTCCAGGTTGTCGAAAAACACTTCATTGGTTTCGTGGCCGGGCATGTTGGCGATTGGGCGGACCTCCATCCCGTTGCCGATCGCCTCTTTCAGATCGACCATGAAGATCGACAGGCCCTGCGACTTTTTCTTGACCTCGCTCAGCGGCGTGGTGCGTGCCAGCAGGATCATCAGGTCAGAATGCTGGATGCGGCTGATCCAGACTTTCTGGCCGTTGATCACATAGCGGTCGCCCTTTTTCACCGCCGTGGTCTTGAGTTTGGTGGTGTCGGTCCCGGTGGTCGGTTCGGTCACGGCCATGGATTGCAGGCGCAACTCGCCGCTGGCGATGCCGGGCAGGTATTTCTGCTTTTGCGCGTCCGAGCCGTGCCGCAGAAGCGTGCCCATGTTGTACATCTGCCCGTGGAAGTGACCGGCATTGGCGCCGCAACGGTTTGCCTCCTCCATGATGATCGAGGCTTCGGTCAGGCCAAGGCCCGAGCCGCCGTATTCCTCGGGGATCATCGCCGCCAGCCAGCCCTCGCGGGTCAGCGCGTCGACGAACTCTTCGGGATAAGTTTCACCCTCGCCGAATTTGCGATGATATTCCGGCGGAAACTGCGCGCAAAGCGCACGAAGCGCGTCGCGCAGATCGGTGTGAGTGTCTGGGGCTGACGTCTGCATCGGTTACTTCGCTCCCGGACCCGACGTTTCAAGAATTTCCTGCTCGGCACGCTGCCAAAGCTCATAGGAAATCGGGTTTTCGCTCTCTTCGAGGATATGACCGACCAGGCCGATGGCGCGTGCCATGACGCCAAAGCCCCGCACGATCTTCCAGGGGAAGCCAAATTCACAGCAGATCGCTCCGATCGCCCCGGTGGCGTTAATCGGCAGCATCTTACCCGATTTTTCTTCGGCAACGGCCTGAATTTTCTGGATCAACTCGATGTATTCACCGAACTTGTCGTTCTCGGCAGCGATCTGGAACAGGCGCGGGGTGCGCGGATCGACCGGCTTGTGCACCGGATGTCCGAGCCCCGGCACGATCATCTTGCGGGCGCGGAATTTTTCCACCGTATCGACGGCCAGCGCATCCAGATCTACACCGGTGCCCAGCTTTTCCGGCGGCAGTGCCTCGTAAAGCATCTTCGAGGCACCCTCCATCGAGCCGACAAAGACGGTGCCAAGCCCGCACAAGCCGGCCGCCACAGCCGCCTGAAGCGATTCCGGTGCCCCCATGTAGGTCATCCGCGCCGCCAGAGCCGAAGGCGTGATCCCATGTTCTACCAGGGTAATGACGATGGCGTTGAACACCCGGCTTTCCTCGGGCGTGGCCTTGCGGCCCGTCAGTTGCAGGAACGCCAGATCGCCAAGGTTCATGTGGCCCAGGATCTCGTTGGGCAGGTCAAGCCCGCGCACGCTGATCTTGTCAGAGGTGCTCCAGGCAATGTCGGAGCTGATTTTTTCTTTGCGTTTTCCCATCAGACCGGATCCCACGAAAAGACGTCCGCCGAAACTTCGAGCGGCGTGAATTGCGATTTGAGCGCGGGAATAGCGCGCTCGGCGATTTCATCGGCGGTCCAGCCATCACCGGAATGAACCGACCGCACCGGGCGGGGCTGATTGAACAGGAAGATTTCGTTCTTGCGAACCGCAAATATCTGCCCTGACACGTCAGCCGCGCGGTCGCTCATCAGGAAGCAGGCCATCGGTGCAACCTTGGCCGGTGTCATCTCCTTGATCTTTTCGACCCGTGCCACTTGTTCCGGGGTGTCTGTCTTGATCGACGAGATCATCCGGCTCCAGGCGAAGGGCGCGATGCAGTTTGACCGCACGTTCCAGCGTTTCAGGTCGAGCGCGACCGATTTCGAGAAGGCCGCGATGCCCAGCTTTGCCGCCGAGTAATTCGCCTGCGCCAGATTGCCGATCAGCCCCGAGGTCGAGGTCATGTGCACCAGAGCACCGCCCTCTTGTTCGCGGAAATAATCGGCCGCCGCACGGCTGGTGTTGAAGGCGCCATAGAGATGGACCTTCACCACCGCGTCGAAATCCTCGTAGGTCATCTTGTGGAAGTAACCGTCGCGCAGGATGCCGGCGTTGTTCACCACCGCGTCGATGCGGCCGAATTCCTTGACCCCGGCCTCGACCATCGCGCGCGCGGCGTCCGGATCGGTGACGTTGCCGCCATCGGCGATCGCGTTGCCCCCGGCGGCCCTGATCTCTTCGACGACTTTCTGCGCCGCAGTTTCGGTCTGACCGGTGCCTTTGAGGGACGCGCCCAGATCGTTGACCACAACGGCGGCGCCTTCTGCGGCTGCCATCAAGGCGATATCACGCCCGATCCCACCGCCGGCCCCGGTGACCAGAACGACC
Source organism: Roseovarius indicus (assembly GCF_008728195.1). Taxonomy (NCBI): domain Bacteria; kingdom Pseudomonadati; phylum Pseudomonadota; class Alphaproteobacteria; order Rhodobacterales; family Roseobacteraceae; genus Roseovarius; species Roseovarius indicus. Next base: position 195,978 of record NZ_CP031599.1, on the reverse strand, counting down.
TTTCCGTCAAGTGCTTTTGTCATCTTCTTGCTCCCTCAGCGTGACTTGCGGTATTTGTCCAACCCGCCGGTGTGCATGACCCGGCCCATGAGCGGCACACCGATGATCTCTTCTGCTTTGACCGCCGCTGCGATCAGCTTGTCCAGATCAATGCCGGTTTCGATGCCGAGTTCGTGACACAGGAACACTGCATCCTCGGTGCAGACATTTCCTGCGGCGCGCGCGTGGCCGTGGCCCGCGAAAGGACAGCCGCCAAGACCGGCGACGGAGCTTTCGAACATGTCCACGCCCATCGACAGGGCCGCATAAACGTTGGCGATCCCCAGCCCACGTGTGTCATGGATGTGCATACCGATGCGCGCCTCGGGCGCCAATTCGCGCAGGGCGCCGATCATCCGTTTGACCGCCTCGGGGTTTCCCCAGCCCATGGTGTCGGCGACCACAAGGATCGGCACGGGGATGTCCTCTTCTTCGCACAGCTGAAGGATAAAGCGGAAATCGTCCAGGATGCGCTCTTGCGGGATGGGGCCTTCGAGGTTGCAGCCGAAGGCGGTCATCACATAGGCCGCGTCGACCGTATATCCCTCTTCCTTGTAAAGACGGACCCAGTCGCGTTGCTTCTCCCGCATTTCCGCAGAGGTACTATTGTTGTTCGACTTTGCGAATGCTTCGGAAGGATAGAACAGCAGACGCGGGTCGATATCGACCTCATGCGCGGTCAGGGCCTTGCGAAACCCTTTGTCGTTCAGCCACAGCGATGTGTAGTTCACGCCCGGTTTGCGCTTGATACGCTGGAACAACTCGCCGGTGTCGGCCATTTGCGGCACGTATTTCGGGCTGACGAAACTGCCGACCTGAATGCGCTTTAGACCGGTTTCGCTGAGCATGTCGATCAGTTCGATCCGCTCTTCGATCGGATAAATCTTCTTTTCGATCTGAAAACCCTCACGCGGGCCTTCTTCGCGAAACTCGACGAATTTGGGAAAGTCGCTCATTTCATCACTCCTCGGATGGCAGAATCTCGGCGATGACCTGGCCGCGATCGACCATGTCCCCATTCGAGACGGATATATTGCTGGCTATTCCGGCCGCGGCCGCCCGGATCGAGATTTCGAGTTTCATGGATTCCATGACCGCGACCACGTCGCCTTCGGCGACAGCTTGGCCGTCGGAAACCTTGATTTCGACAATCATGCCGGTCAGCGGAGAGGTCACGGCGCGATCCGCCACAGCATCGCCGCCGGCAAAGGCAAGGGGCGCGGCGGGCCGAAAGACCAGGCGGCCTTCGGGCGTGTCCAGTTCGATCACGCCCGCGTGCAGGCGCGCGTCGATCAGATGGACGGTGTCGCCTTCGCCGACACGCCAACGGCCCGGGGTCAGTTCACGTGCCGACAGTGTCAGCGCCTCGCCGTTTTCCGAATGGACGGTGTATCTGGCACCCGGTTTGACAGGGCCGATGCGCAGTTCCTCGGATACCTCGTCAGAATCGGTGAGCGCCACGCGCTGCCCCGCTTCAATCGCATCGTCGCCCAGGCCAAGCCGCCAGCCGGTAAAGGCATCACGGTTGGTCCAGGGAATGGCGTTTGTGTCGCTGCGCGACTGGGTCACGAAGAGAATGGCAGCGGTCGCTTTCCACAGATCGGGGCGGCTCAGGGCGGGTGCCTGTGTCAGCTCATCCAGCCTGCCGTCGATCCAGCGGGTATGCACCTGCATCCGTTCGAATTCATGGTTTCGCGCCAGCGCCGTCAGAAAGGCGCGATTGGTTTCGACACCTTCGACCGCGACATGATCAAGCGCCGTGGCCAGACGTGCCAATGCGGTTTCCCGGTCGGGCGCGTGCACGATCAGCTTGGCGATCATCGGGTCGTAATAGGGCGTGACGGCATCGCCTTCCTCGACGCCGCTGTCGATACGCAGGCCCGATGGCAAGCTGAGCGTGGTGAGCGTACCCGTCGACGGGGCGAATTGCATCGCCGGATCTTCGGCGTAAAGCCGCGCCTCGACCGCGTGTCCATTGATCTTGAGGTCATCCTGTACCAGTCCAAGGCCCGCGCCTTCGGCAATGCGCAGGTGAAGCGCGACAAGGTCCAGCCCGGTGATCGCTTCGGTGACGGGATGTTCCACCTGAATGCGTGGATTCACCTCAAGGAAGAAATACTCGTCCCCCGCAACCAGAAATTCGACCGTGCCCAGACCGCGATAGTCGAGCGCTTCGCCCAAGCGGACCGCGTCATGCGCGATGTCGCCCAAAAGTGAACGGTACAGGCCCCAGGCCGGGGCCTCCTCGATGACCTTCTGGTGGCGGCGCTGAAGTGTGCAGTCGCGTTCGAACAGATGCACCACATGGCCTTTGCCGTCGCCTGCAATCTGCACTTCGACATGGCGTGCTTCGGGCAGGAAACGTTCCAGCAGCAGCCCTTCGGAGCCGAAAGTGGATTTCGCCTCGCGCAGCGCGCCTTCGATGTCCTCGACCAGCGTGGTTTCGTCGGAGACGAGCCGTTGTCCGCGCCCACCACCGCCGCCGACAGCCTTGAGCAGCACCGGCAGGCCCATTTGGCGCACCTCCTCGGCAATCTGCTCGGGATCGGACCACGCACCTTCGGCGCCCGAAATCACCGGGACGCTGGCCGCCACGGCGGCCTCTTTGGCGCTGGCCTTGTCGCCGAAACGTTCAAGCGTTTCCGGCGTCGGCCCCATGAAGATCATGCCGGCGGCTTCGACCGCACGGGCAAAATCGGGGTTTTCGGCCAGAAAGCCGTAACCGGGATGGATCGCATCCGCGCCCACCGATTGCGCGGCGGCAATCACCGCGTCGATTTTCAGATAGCTCTCGGATGCAGGCCCGGCGCCGATACAGACAGATTTGCCAATCTTGCGGACATGCAGGGCATTGGCGTCGGCCTGCGAATGCACGCCGACAGGGGTGATACCGCTGGCCCGCGCAGTGCGCGCGATCCGGCAGGCAATTTCGCCGCGGTTGGCGATCAGAAGCGTTTTGATTTTCACGGTTCGCTCCTCACATCCTGAACACGCCGAAGTTGGTATCGACCTTGGGTCTGCGCGATGTCACATCCAGCATCAGCGCCATGACGTCACGGGTCTCACAAGGCTCGATCACGCTGTCGATCCAAAGATTGGACGCAAAATTGTAAGCCCCCTGAAAATCCTCGTATTCCTTGCGGATCGGTGCCTTAAACGCTTCCTCCTCCTCGGGGGTCCAGCTTTTGCCTTCGCGTTCGTTGATCTGCGCGCGAACCTGAGCAAGCACGCTGGCGGCCTGTTCCGGCCCCATGATCGCCGACCGTCCCGTCGGCCAGGCGAACATTGCGTCCGGCTGGAACGGGCGGCCCAGCATCGCCAGGTATCCGGCCCCGTAAGAGCCACCGGTGATGATTGTGAATTTCGGCACCCGGGCCGAAGACATGGCCGTGATCATCTTGGCGCCGGCCTTGGCGATGCCCATCTGTTCGACCTCGCGGCCCACCATGAAGCCGTTCACATCGGCCAGGAACAGCAGCGGAATATCGCGCTGGACACAGAGATTGATGAAATGCGTCGCCTTCAACGCGGCCTCAACGAAGAGCACGCCGGTATTGGCGAGAATACCGACCTCGTGGCCATGGATGCGGCCCCAGCCGGTCATGATGGTGTCACCATAGAGCGGCTTGAATTCATGAAAGTCGCTGTCGTCCAACAGCCGCGCAAGAATTTCACGGTTGTCGGTCGGCACCTTGGGGTCGCGGCTGACGAGTCCATAAATCTCTTCGACCGGATAGGCGGGCGCACGGGGCGTTTCGGGCGTCTTGCGGGGTAGGGGTTTTTCGCCAAGGTGGCTGACAATTTCGCGCGTGATGGCCAGAGCGTGGGCGTCATCTTCGGCCAAATGGTCGGTCACACCGGAGACGGACGAATGCATCTTGCCGCCGCCCAGTTCTTCGGCTTCGACCTTTTCGCCGGTTGCGGCAAAGGTCAATTCCGGTCCGCCCAGATACATGAAGCCCTGACCGCGCACGATCACCACTTCGTCACAGAGCGCGGGAATATATGCACCACCCGCGGTGCAGGGCCCCATGACCACGGCGATTTGCGGCACACCATCGCCCGACATGCCGATCTGTTGGTGAAAGATGGACCCGAATTGGCCTTCGTCGGGAAAGATGTTTTCCTGATCCGGCAGGAAGGCACCGCCGGAATCCACGAGGGTGATGACGGGCAGACGGTTCTTCCATGCGATCTTCTGGGCGCGCACATGCTTGCGGGAAGTCATGCCGAAATAGGTGCCGCCCTTTACGGTGGCATCATTGGCGATGATCATGCACTGACGGCCTTCGATCACACCGATGCCCGTGATGATGCCCGCGCCCGGTGGCACGCCTTCATATTTGTTCAACCCGGCCAGCTCGCCGAGTTCCAGAAAGGGCGTGCCCGGGTCGATCAGCCGTTCGATCCGTTCGCGCGGCAGGATCTTGCCTTTGTCCATATGACGTTTGCGCGCCATTTCGGGGCCGCCGACGCGCTGTTTGAGCCGGAGGGCATGTAGTTCATCGACCTTTTCGCGGTAAGACACGTCGTTGGCGCGGAAGTCGTCCGACGCGGTGTCGAGAAGGGATTTCATCTTAGTCATGGCAGGTCTGGGTATTTCCTGAGAACGAAGGCGACCTTAGCGGCGCCAGGTTTTTCGAAAGTGTCGGCCGCAACCAGGTGAACGTCGGCCTTGAAGACCAGGGAGTCTCGCAGTCGCTGCTCAATTTTCTTTTTGAGGGCGACGTCATCGGCCGGATCGCGATCGGGGCCGCGTTCGACAATAACCGTCAGCGCGCCCTGCGTGGTGTGGCCCTCGAAATCGGCCACGATGCGCATGACGCCGTTGGTGTCCGGAACCATCTCGGTAATAATGCTGTTGATGGCCGACGGGAAGACATTCGCCCCGCGCACGATCAGCATGTCGTCGGTGCGGCCGGTGCAACGGATCTTGGGTCCGGTCCGCCCGCAGGAGCATTCGGTGTCGATGACCTCGATATAGTCCCCGGACCGGAACCTGACCAGCGGGCTGGCCTGTCGGCCAAGTGCGGTATAGATCATCTCTCCTTCGGCACCTTTCTCCCAAGGGATGATTTCGCCGCTTTCGGGGTCGAGCAATTCAGTAATGACATAGTCCATGTTGACCATGTGCATCCCCGACTGGGCGTCGCACTCGGCCCAATAGGTCACGCCCAGATCGGTGCCGCCCAGCATCTCGGTGCATTTCGCACCCCAGGCCTTTTCGATCTTTGCCCGAATTGCGGGAATGCCGCCGCCGGGTTCGCCGCCGACGATCACGCGCTCGATACCCAGTTCGCTGGCCTTGCAGCCAAGCACCTCGGGAGCCTTTTCAGCCAGGTGCAGCACAAAGTTCGGAGCGCCGACCACGCAACGCGGGCGGGTGTCGGCGCAGGCGCGCAACAACCGTTCCGCACCGCCATCGGCGCCCACCGGCACATCGATCGTGCCCATGTACTGCAATCCCTGCATCACCGGGATGCCGCCGACAAAGCCCTTGGCGAGCGAAAATGCGTGCAGCACCATATCGCCGGGACGCACGCCATTGGCAAAGAAACAGCGCGCTGTCATCTCGTGCCACATCTCGGCGTCGGATTCTGTCAGGGCCACATATGAGGGGCTGCCGGTCGTGCCCGACGAGGCCTGCATCTGGATTATTTCCGACATCGGCGCGGCACGGTGCTTGCCAAAGGGCGGCTCGGCGGCGAGGCTTTCGCGGATCTCGGTCTTGTAGGTATAGGGCAGTTTTTGCAGGTCTTCGATGGTGCGGATATCGTCGAAGTCCACACCGGCCTCGGCGAACTTTTCCTGATAGAAGGTCGAGTTCGCCTTGAGATACGCCATCTGATCGCGCAGCCGCTCTTCCTGAATACGGCGCACCTCGTCGAGCGGCGTGCCCTCGATCGTGTGCCAGAAGCGATCATTTACCTTGTCGGCGGCATCCTCCCGCCGGAAGCGCATTCCAAATTGCATGTCGTTCTCCGTTCCAAGCCGTGGCGATCAATAGGATCGTGGCAGGCCCATGACCTTTTCGCCGATAAAACTCAGGCACAGTTCGCGGTTCACCGGCGCTGTGCGCAGCAGGCGGACCAGCGGGTACATTTCGTAAAGCCCCGTATCTTCGGTAAAGCCCGATCCACCATGCGCCTGAAGCGCCGCGTCGACCGCTTCGATCCCGGCTTCGGCGGCGGCATATTTCGCCATGTTCGACGACGCACCGGCAGGCAGCTTGTTGTCGAATTCCCATGCCGCGCGACGGGTCATCAGGCTGGCCATCTCGACCGCTGTGTGCGCCTTGGCCATCGGGTGCTGCACGCCCTGGTGCGCACCGATGGGTTGGCCGAACACATTGCGCTCGGAGGCATAGGCCACGCCCTTGTTCAGGGCGAACCGGCCGATGCCGCAGCACAGGGCGGCCAGGATGATACGCTCGGGGTTGAGGCTGTCGAACAGAATCGAGAATCCTTCGTCAACTTCGCCGACCACATCCTCGGGGCCCAGATCGACCTCGTCAAAGAACAGGGTCCACTGTTCCTCGGGCAGGGGGATCGAAATCTTTACCCGCTGCTTGTCGACCCCCTTTTTCTTCAGGTCGACGGCAAACAGGGTAAAGCCGTCGGTCTTGCGGCTGACCTCGGTATGCGGTTTGGTCCGCGCCACCACGAGGCAGTAGTCGGCCACTTCGGCCCCGGTGATGAAGGTCTTTTCGCCCGACAGGCTGAACCGGTTGCCCCGACGCTTGGCCAGCGTAGTGGCCTTCATCGTGTTCGACCCGGCCCCCGGTTCGGTGATCGCGAAACAGAATTGGATATCACCGCGGCAGGCAGCCGGCAGCAGTTCTTTCTTGTGGAACTCGCTCCCGTGGCTGGCGATATGGGCCAGCGACATGGTCGGCCCGACCACCATCATCAAAAGCGGAATGCCGTGATTGGCGGTGCCCTCCATGAACAGGGCCATTTCGGTCATGCCAAGACCCGCGCCGCCGTATTCTTCGGGCACCATGATGCCGAGGAAACCGTCATCGGCGATCTGGCGGAACATTTCGTGCGGAAACTCGTGCCTGCGCGCGTGTCTCAGCCAGTAATCGTTGTCGAACTTCTGCGCCAGTTGGCCGCCATACTCGTAAATCTGGCGTTGTTCGTCGTTCAAAGTAAAGTCCATGTGCTGTCCTCAGGCCTTGAATCTGGGGGCGCGCCGGTTCTCGAATGCGTCGAGGCCCTCGGCCACGTCATCGCTGGGCAGCGCACGCACCGCGGCATCGCGCTCAAGCCGCATCTGCTGGTCGACACCAAGGTCCGCGCCTTCACGCGCCAACCGCTTCATCTCGGCGATGCCGGGACGTGAACGGGTGGCGATTTTCTCGCAGTATTCCAGCGCAGACTTGTGCAGGTCCGCATCCGGCACGATGTAGTTGACCAATCCGGCCTCTTTGGCCTCGTCCGACTTGAGCCAGCGGGCCGAGAACATCAGGTCGAGCGCCCTGCGCTGCCCCATCAACCGTGTCAACCGCTGCGAGCCACCCCAACCGGGAATCAGCCCGAATTGCGCATGCTGATCGCCAAACTGGGCGCTTTCGGCCGCAAAGCACACGTCGCAGGCCAGCATCAGTTCGATCCCGCCGGCCAGACACAACCCCTGCACTGCCACCACGACAGGGAGGGAGGAGGTTTCGAGCGCACGCAGGTTGTTCATGCCAAAGGCGATGAAATGGTCCAGCGCGGCGGAATCGTTCAATTTACCTTTCACTTCCACCAGATCGGCACCGGTGCAAAAGTGCTTGCCCTGCGCCCGGATGAGGATCGCCCGAATAGCGGGGTTCGCCTCGAATTCCGCACGCGCGACAGAAATACGCTCATGCACCTCAAGTGATAGGCAATTGAATTTCTCGGGGCGGGCCAGTTCGATGATGCCGGTGTTGCCCTCGGAAGTGACGAGGATGGGGTCGCTCATTTCGCGGCTCCCTTCGCCTTCTTGTCATACTGCAGCGCCATGCGACCGACCTTTTCGCGGGCGATCACCAGCTTCTGGATCTGCGCGGTGCCGTCACCGATCTGCAGGCCGAGCACATCGTTGTAGCGCTGGTGGTGGGGCAGGTCGGTGGTGTAGCCGTAATGTCCGTGCAGGATCAGGCACTGGTGAAGGATTTCGCAGGCGGTTTTGGGCAGGTACCATTTGCACATGGCGGCCTGAGAGGTGTGGGGCAGGCCACGGTCGCGCAGGTCCAGCGTGTAATAGCAAAGCTGGCGCATCATGGTCAGTTGGGTCTCGGCCTCGGCCAAGGGAAAGCTGACACCCTGATACTGCACGATCGGGGCCCCGAATGCCTCGCGTTCCTGAACGTAGGCCCAGGTTTCATCCACCGACGCCTGCGCGGCCCCCAGACACTCCAGTCCGATCAGGGCGCGGGAATAGTCGAACCCCGCCATGATCGTGCCAAAGGCACGGTCCTGTTCCGCCATCATGTTTTCGGCTGGCACGAAAACATCGTCAAAGAACACCGACCCGCGCCCGACAGGCTTGGTGCCGATGTCGTCAAAATGGGTGCGCTTGATGCCTTCCTGGTTCAGATCGACGAAAAAGGCGCTGACCCCGCGTGAGCCGCCGTCAGGATCGCCAGTACGGGCAAAGACGACCGCCGCATCCGCCTGGCTGGCAAAACTCATGGAGGTCTTTTCACCGTTCAGCCGCCAGCCGTTGCCGGATTTCTCGGCCTTCAGAATTAGGTTCGCCGCATCCGACCCGCCGCGCGGCTCTGTCAGGCCCAGACCAATGACAGCATCACCGGAAACAACCTTGGGTACCCATTCCGAGGCGATGTCCTTGGAGGCATGTTTGGCAACCATGCCTCCCATGAGAGAGCCCAGAAGCTGCACGTAACTTGCGTTGAAATCAGCATAGGCGATCTCTTCGACGATCAGCCCTGACGTGACAGAGCTTTCGCCGAGTCCCCCGAATTCCTCGGGCAGATCGGCCCCGATCAGCCCCAGTGCGCCCATCTCCTTGATCAGCGCACGGTCGAATGTATGGCCGTTGGCGCGTTCTTGGTATGTGGGCGCAAGCTTTTCAGTTGCGAAGCGCTTTGCGGTGTCGCGAAACGCCTTCTGGTCGTCTGTTGGCTGGAATTGCATCGGTGCTCCTCCCCATAAGCGAAAATTATCTTTCCAAAAATCTAACAAATGTTAGAATGCAAATCAAGCGTAGTTTTGAGGAGGATGCCCACAGTGGAAAATAAGCCAACGGAGAGCTTTGGGACCATGCTCTCGCCCATCCGCGCAGGCCAGCATACATTGCGAAATCGGGTCATCATGGGGTCGATGCACACGCGGTTGGAAACCGAGCCTGACGGCATAGCCAAACAGATCGCGTTTTACGCCGAGCGGGCGCGGGGGGAGGCGGCGCTTCTGGTCACTGGCGGGTTTTCGCCCAATGCCGAGGGTATATTCGATCCAGAAGGTCCGCGAATCGATGATCCGGAAGAAGCGCTTGGCCTGCGCCCGATCTGCGAGGCGGTGCAGGCCGAAGGCAGCCTGATCTGCGCGCAACTCCTCCACGCCGGGCGATATGCAAAGATCGAAGGGTGTGTGGCCCCGTCGCCGATCCGCGCCCCGATCAACCGGTTCATCCCGCGTGAAATGACCGAAGCCGACATTCTCCGTACCATCGAGGATTTTGCCGTGGCGGCCGCCAATGCGCAGGCTGCAGGCTTCGATGGCATCGAGATCATGGGGTCCGAGGGCTACCTCATCAACGAGTTCACCGTAACCCACACCAACAAGCGCCAAGACGACTGGGGCGGCAGCGCCGCGAACCGCCACCGGTTCCCGGTCGAGATCGTGCGCGCGGTGCGCGAACGTTGCGGCCCCGACTTTCTGGTCATCTACCGGATTTCGGCGGCCGATCTGGTCGAGGGCGGCGCGCCCGCCGATGAAATTGCCGCACTGGCCCGCAAGATCGAGGCTGCGGGTGCGGATATCCTGAACACCGGCATCGGCTGGCATGAGGCCCGCGTGCCGACGATCGCCTACCCAGTGCCCCGCGGTGCCTGGCGCAAGGCGGCAGCCAACGTGAAAGCGGCCGTGTCGATCCCGGTGGTCGCCTCAAACCGGATCAACACACCCCAGCTTGCAGAAGACATACTTGCCTCTGGCGATGCGGACATGATCTCGATGGCGCGACCGTTTCTTGCTGATCCGCATTTCGTGAAAAAGACGCGCGAGGGCCGCTCGGACGAGATCAACACTTGCATCGCCTGCAACCAGGCCTGTCTGGATTTCATCTTTTCGGATCGTCCGGTCGGATGTCTGGTCAATCCAAGGGCCGGGCGTGAAACGGAATTCCGGGATACGCCAACCGACACCCCAAAGAAAGTGGCCGTCGTTGGCGGTGGTGCCGCGGGCATGGCCACAGCCGCCGAGGCGGCGCGGCTGGGCCACGATGTCACCCTGTTCGAAGCGCAGGACAAATTGGGCGGTCAGCTGAATCTGGCCCGCGCCGCACCAGGCAAGGACGAATTCGACGAAACCCTGCGGTATTATGCCGGTCAGATGCAGAAACACGGGGTCACGCAGCGTCTGGGACAGCGGGCAGAGGCGAGCGATCTTGAGGGATTTGACCATGTGGTCATCGCCACCGGGGTCACGCCGCGCATTCCCGACCTGCCGGGTATCGACCATCCCAGCGTCGCGACCTACGCCGAAATTCTGTCCGGTGACCGCGAGGCGGGCGACCGTGTCGTGGTGATGGGGGCGGGGGGCATCGGTCATGATGTGGCCGAGTTCCTAGTGACCAAACCCGCCGAGACCGCCAATTCCGACGTCTTTTGCGAAACCTGGAGTGTGGACCCCGAATTTGTCTCCTCGGGTGCCCTGGCGGGCGACCCTCTGGCACCGAAGCCATCGCGCCGCAAGGTCGTCATGCTGCAGCGCAAGACCGCTAAACCCGGTGCAGGGCTTGGTGTTTCGACAGGGTGGATCCTGCGCAACGCGCTGCGCAAACATGGGGTCGAGGCCATGGGCGGGGTGACCTATGAACATATCGACGACGCGGGGCTGCACATCGTCGCGGACGGAATGCCAAAGGTCATCGCAGCCGATACAATTGTGCTGTGCACCGGTCAGGAACCGGAACGGGCCCTGGCCCAAGAGCTTACCGCACGCAGCGTCCCGGTTACGATGATCGGCGGGGCAAAGGAGGCCGCCGAACTGGATGCGCTGCGCGCCATTGATGAGGGCGTGCGCCTGGCGCAGGGTCTCTGAACCGAAGCCCGCGCAAGGGGGGAGACCATGCTGACCGAAGTTTCGCGTGCAGGACGCGCCGACCTTTATTCGATCTTTCGAACCCGCGCACAGGATTGCGCGGGGGATCTGGCCATCGAGGACGGCAGCAAGAGACTGAGCTATGCCGAATTGCTGGGGAGGGTCGATCGTCTGGCTGCCGTGTTTCTGGCCAGGGGCGTGGCGCCCGGCGACCGGATCGCGATTCTGTCGCATAACCGCTCGGAGTACCTGGAGGTCGAACTGGCAGCGGCAGGAATTGGCGCGATTGTCGCTTGCCTGAACTGGCGGCTTGCCCCCGATGAACTGTGGCACTGCATCGATCTGGTCGAGCCGGTGCTCGCGATCGTCGAACCGGACTTTTCAGAAATGTATCACGCCGTCGCGTCGACACCCTGTCTGACCATCGGGCCAGACCTGGAAACGGCCATTGCCGGGGCCGAGCAAGACCCGCGCATCGGGACCATGGTCGACGATCCAGAGGCTGGTCTGACGATCTTGTATACCTCGGGGACTACGGGTCTGCCCAAAGGGGCGCTCATCAGCCACCGCGCGCATATCGCCCGCTCCATGGCTTTTGCCGCGCAGCTGGCACTGGATCCCTGTGACGGGTTCATCGCCTGGGCACCTATGTTCCACATGGCGTCCACTGATCATGCGCTGGCGACGGTCCTTCGGGGCGGAACCGTGGTGATGGTAGACGGTTTGCTGCCTGCGGTCATCAACGAGGCGTTGTCGCGCCACCGGATCGGCTGGTTCGTGATGATGCCCGGTGCGCTGGACGCCTTTATCGCAGAACGACGCGCCAACCCTTTGCCGCTGAAGGGGATCAAGGTTTGTGGCGCAATGGCCGATCTGGTGCCGCCGCATCAGATCGCCGAACTGACGGCCCTTCTGGACACGCCCTATCTGAATTCCTTCGGCGCAACTGAAACCGGCCTGCCGCCGGGAACCGCCGATCTGATTGCGCCGGGTGTGACCCCGGACCGGCTTTCCAAGCGCATAAGCGCGTTTTGCGAGGTTCGGCTGGTCGATCCCGACGACCGCGACGTGGCGGATGGAACGCCGGGCGAAATGGCTGTGCGGGGCCCGACTTTGTTTTCCGGGTACTGGAACGCCGACGACACCAACGCCCGCGATTTTCGCAACGGCTTTTTCCACATGGGCGATCTGTTCCGGCGCAATGCGGACGGCAGCCTCGACTTTGTGGATCGGGCGAAATACCTGATCAAGACCGGAGGTGAAAACGTCTATCCGGCGGAAATCGAACGTGTGCTTCTTTCGCATCCCGATGTGATCGATGCCGCCGTGGTCAGGGCCTTCGACGCGAAATGGGGGGAAAGCCCGGTGGCCTTTGTTGCCTTTGACGATGACGGGCCGGATGCCGAGGCGCTGCTGAACTTGTGCCGCGAAAGCCTGGCTGGCTATAAGCGACCGCGCGAAATTCGCTTCATCGCGTTAGAGGACTTTCCCAGATCGACCAGCGGCAAGATCCAGCACCATATGCTCGAGATCAGGATCGCTGATGAAAAGGCGCGCAGCCAATAGCAATCGCGCGCAAAAAGCCTGTGCGACTGCGATCACAACAGCTGCGTCCCGTCGCCCAAAATCACTGGATTATCAATATTATTCAGATATTTACGCGTAAAGTACACGCTCCGTAGCAGGTTTCGCCCCAGACCGAAATGAGGGTTCCAAAAAAACGATCAGCTTTCTTTTTGTAACTGCTCATCCTAAGTCGGTGTTATTCCGATTCCAATCAGAAGGTGTACCGAACCATGACGAAAGTCGCGATTGTCTACTACAGTGGATATGGCCATACGGACGTTCAGGCCAAAGCCGTTGCCGAAGGTGCCAAGGGCGTCGATGGCACGGAGGTCAATCTGTTGAAATTACCAGACGACGGAGAGCTTGACGATGCGGCCTGGGCCGCGCTCGATGCGGCCGATGCCATCGTCTACGGCAGCCCGACCTACATGGGCGGCCCTGCATGGCAGTTCAAGAGATTCGCCGACGCCAGCTCGAAGCCCTGGTTCACGCAGAACTGGAAGGACAAGATTGCTGGTGGGTTTACCACCTCGGCCACGGTCAATGGCGATAAATTCTCGACCATCCAGTATTTCATCACCCTGTCGCAACAGCACGGCCAGCTTTGGTGCGGCGTGGGCCTGATGCCATCCAACACCAAGGCCGACGGTCCGGAAAAGCTGAACTGGACGGGCGGGTATTCCGGCCTTCTGGCGATTGCCCCCTCTGACAGCGCCCCCGAGGAATACCCGACTGGCGGCGATCTGGATACCGCGCGCGCCTACGGGAAACGGTTGGCCGAGGTCGCGAGCCGCTGAACAGCTGATCCAGCTGGCCGAATAATCGACCCGACCGCCCGGATGCGCCGCGGTCGGGTTACGCTCAGCCCGCGACCCCGGCCCGCCCGACCAGCGCCATGAGCGTTCCGGTCATCGTTGCGACGAGCTTTTCATCCTGGCCCTTCACGGCATAGGCACGCGCCTCGCATATGGTCAGCGTCCTGCCTGGTTTCACCACGTCAGCGACGAAGCGAAACCGTTCGCCGTCCGCCGGGTTGAGCAGGTTGATCTTGAATTCGGCTGTCAAAACGGCCGCTTCTGCGGGCATCAGCGAAAAGGCCGCGTATCCGCAGGCGCTGTCCAGCGCTGTCGACACGATTCCGGCATGCAAAAACCCATGTTGCTGGGTCAGGGCATCCTCATGTGCCATCTCCAGAACAATGCGGCCGGGCGATAGCTCGGCAATGCTGATCCCCAACGTGTTCATCACCTTCTGGCGATCGAAACTGTCGCGCACGCGTGCGTCATAGTCGGGGTTTTTCGGTTTGAATTGCGTCATGGCGGGTCTTCCTCTTCGATTTCATTCGTCAATGACCAATCTTAGGCGGTCTTTGAGGCGCGTATCTTGTAGCGAAAGGTCAAAACGACGCGGAATAGACAGAGCGCGCAACGCGCCGGGCGGTTTGTCGGCGAAGATCCGGCAAGCGGCGGACAAGTGAGATTGATCGTAATATCCGGCGTCCAGCGCCAGATCGCTCAGCGGCAGGGTCTTTGACGCAAGCTGCCCGAGAGCCCGGCGAAAGCGTCGCAAGGTCGCAAGCCGCCGCCGCGACACGCCGGTTTCCGCCCGCACCTTTCGACGTTTGGTCCGGTCGCTGTAAGCTCCGGTTGGTGCGGCAAAGCGCAGGTCTCTCGCGAGGCCGTCAAGCACTGCGATGAGCGCGGGCAGGTCACCGTCCCCGATCTGAACCCGGGCCAGTTCTGCGGCCAGCATGTCCAGCCCTTTGGAGTCGGGTAAGTGCTTCGGTCGTGACGACAACCTCAGCCCGGCCACGACACCATGGAATGGCCTTGGGCGGAGAGTGAAACCCGAGCGCGGTGGCGCCAGCGATACACGCGCCCCGCCGCTGTGGTCGCGCGTTACCGAAAGGGTAAAGAGGTCGGTTGCGAACCGCCCGCGTCCACCACCGCTCAGCACACCGGTATCGCGAAACACGAACAGATGATCGATCTCAGTGGCCGCTTCCTCAGGCGGCGCCAGTTCGAGATAAAGCGGCGCCGCCATCAGGTTACTTGACGAAAGCATCCCGGTTCTCGGTGACGAAATCGGCAAATCGGCGCGCCGGGCGCTCCAGCACCTCGCTGACCGTGGTCTCGATGCCGGCTAGGTAGCCCCTGGGCGCGATAGAGGCCAGTTCGACCATGGCCCCGGCGACCTCGTCCTGCATTCCGCCGGCCACCATGCCCGCCCTGGCATCCTCGGCCGAAAGGGACACGCACGACACTGTTCGTCCCGTCACTCCGGACAGAAGGGCCGCGATGTCATCCCCTGCAAGAGCTTCGGGCCCGGTCAGACCAAGAGCCTTGCCTTCGTACCCCGGAGCGGTCAGCGCCTCGGCGGCGACATCCGCGATGTCGCGAGCGTCGATCCAGGCCACGGGTCCGCCCACGTCGTCATAGTACACGGCGTCCTTTGCAATGTTGCCGGCCTGCCACAGCAGGTTCTGCATGAAATAGGTCGGCTGGACAAAAGTCCAGTCAAGGCTGCTTTGCTTCAGCAGTTCCTGGGTTTCGGAATGCCACTTTCCAAAGGTCAGCCCCGCCTTGGGCGACGCGCCAAGCCCCGTGGCCACAACGATATGGCGCACGCCCGCGGCCTTGGCCGCCTCGATCACGTTCGCCTTCCACTGACGCATGTCCAGATGGGCAGGCGTGACCAGGTATATCTTTTCCGCCCCGTCACAGGCCCGCGCCAGCGCGGCAGGGTCCGTGAAATCCGCTGCGACCGCCTCGCATCCTTTGGCTTTTAGCGCGTCTAACTTGAAGGGGTCGCTGGTGACAGCGCGCACGGTCGCGCCTTTTGCCATAAGCGTATCGACGAGGGGCGCGCCAGTCGTGCCCGTGGCTCCGAAAACAGTGATCATGACTTTTCCTTTTGCAGGTCTGCGATGGGCTGAATGGTTTCCGGGTTGCTGATCGACGACAGATCGCCCGGATCTTCACCGAGAAAGGCGGCGCGCACGACACGGCGCATGGTTTTCATGCTGCGGGTCTTGGGCAGCGCTTCGACAAAGTGGATCTCGCGCGGGCGGAAGGGTTTCGAGACGATCTCTCCGACACGATCCTTGAGCCGGTTCACGAGCTCCGCGTCCGGCGACACATTTGGTGCCGCCACGCAGACGCAGACGACGGCCACGCCCTTGATGTCATCAGGTGCCGCGATGGCAGCGGCGTCCACCACCTCTCCGGTTTCGGTCAGGGCCGCCTCGATCTCGGGCGGGCCGATGCGTTTGCCGGCGATGTTCAGCGTGTCGTCCGACCGGCCCAGGATATACCATGTCCCGTCCGGATCGCAGCGCACCCAGTCGCCGTGCCGCCAGAGGCCGGGGAAGGTGGACCAGTAGGTTTCAAGGTAGCGATCGCGGTCCCCCCAGATGGCCGGGGTCAGACCCAGAGGCGGCTGGGTCACGACCAGTTCGCCGACCTCGCCCGGTGCGGCTTCGCTGCCGTCTTCACGCAGCACCTTGGCGCCGACACCCAGGGCCTGGGCCGAAAATCCGCCGGGCTTGATTTCATGCAGCACGGTCGAGGTAAGGATCGCGCCAAAAAGCTCGGTCCCACCCGAGATGTTCAGCGGCACCGCGCGGCGGCTACAGATATGATCCAGTTGCCAAAGCCAGGCATCGTCGGTCCAGGGTTCACCGGTCGAGGCGACAATGCGCAGGGGCGACAGGTCGTAGCCCAACAAAGGTTCAGTATCCTGCGTCATGAACTGCCGTACCAGGGTCGGAGCCACACCAAGATGCGTGACCTCCATATCGGACGCAAGACGCAGCAGCCTGAAGGGATCGCCGGGCATTGATGGTGCGCCTTCGGCCAGCACCAGAGTCGAACCGGACAAGAGCACCGACAAAAGGGTGAGCGGCCCCATGACCCACCCCATGTCAGTCATCCAGAGGTGCCGGTCGTCCCGTTTCATGTCGAGGCAAAGCAGGAAATCGGCCGTGGCCTTGGCCTGCACGCCCAGATGGGTATGCACGACGCCCTTGGGCCGTCCGGTGGTGCCTGACGTATAGGCGATCAGAAAGGTGTCATCGGCACTGACGGGAACGGCGGCAAACTCCGGACTGGCGCGGCCCACTGTTTCGGTCCAGTCCAGATCGCGGGCCGGATCGGCCACCGCACCGCCGAACCGTCGCAGGCTGATCACGGTATGAACCGATGGCAGGTCGGTCAAAGCCTGGGCGAGGCTCGCCTCCATCCAGACCGGCTTGCCTCGCCGGGGTGTGGCATCCGCCGTCAACACCGCCACGGCATCCGCGTCGTTCAGGCGCGATACGATGGCATGGGGCGCAAAACCGGAAAACAGCGGCACCGCAACCGCGCCCAGCCGGGCAATACCCAGAAGCGCGGCCTCGATTTCGGGGATCATCGGCATATAGATGCCCACCGCCTGACCGGGCCTTACACCGCGCGTGGCAAGGGCCGAGGCGACGCGGGAGGCTTCGGCGGCAAGGTTGCAATAGCTCCAGCGGCGGCGGCTTCCGTCTTCGCCGACCCAGTCGATAGCGACCTTGTTACCCAGGCCATCGGCAATTCGGGCGTCAAGACAGGTTTCCGTCAGATTCAACGTACCTTCCACGGCCCATCTGATCGATTCAGGCCCTGTGGAGATATCTCGCAACCGGCTGTAGGGCCGCGCGAACCGTATCCCGGCATGGTCGATGATCCGGCCCCAGAACCAGTCTGGGTCTTCATTCGAACGGCGGACGAGCTTCTCGTAACTGTGAATTCCACAGTCTTTCAGAAATGCGGTCAGCGTGCTTGTCCGCTGGATTTCAGAGCCTGGCTGAAACATTCGCAACCTTTCTAGAATGAGAAAGGGCCGCACAAAAGGCGCGGCCAGTCGGGGAGGTAACTCTTGGCACGGTTTGGCAGCAACGCCTTGTGTCCGGCGCTGCTGTCATGGCTTCAGCCGTGCATGGACAAGCCGCCCGAAACCGAAATCACCTGACCGGTGATGAATCCCGCGTCGTCGGACGACAGAAAACAGATAATGCCTGGGTAATCTGTCGGCTGCGCCAGGCGCTTCATCGGAATCGCCCGCTTGAGACCCTCGGCGATCTTCTGACCTGCCTCGCCCTCAGCAACCTGAGCGAACAATGGCGTGTCGGTCGGTCCGGGGGCGACCGCGTTCAGTTGAATACCTTTGCGTGCAAGTTCGCGCGCTACGGTCTTGGTAAACGAGATGATGCCACCCTTGCAGGCCGAATACACGGCTTCGCCAGATGATCCGACGCGTCCGGCGTCGGACGCGATGTTGACCACACGGCCGCCCCCGTTCTTGACCATGCCCGGAAGCACCGCGTGATGCATATTCAGCGGACCGTAAAGATTGATGTCGATGACCTTCTTCCAAAGGTCGGGATCGGTGTCGAGGAACGGTTTGATCACGTCCCAGCCGGCATTGTTCACCAGCACATCGACCGGACCCCCGGCCTCGAACTCGGCTACAGCCATGTCGACCTGGGCACGGTCGGTGATGTCCACCTTGAAGGCCTGCGCCTTGCCGCCGGCCTCGGTGATCAGGCGAACCGTTTCCTTCGCCCCGTCTTCGCTCATGTCAAAGATCGCAATCTCGGCACCTTCTTCGCCGAACCGTTCGCACACCGCGCGCCCGATGCCGCTGCCGCCGCCGGTCACGATCACGCGTTTTCCACTCAACCCTCGCATATGGAGGTCCTCCTCTTCCGTTATCATCTTGGCAAAGAACTTGATTCGGAACGTTCCTTGCACTATTCTAACATTTGTTAGAATTAATGCAATGGACAGTCTCGTGTCCCGCAAGTATCGAAATGGAATGGTACACAAGACTGACCCATCCAGGACACTGAGCGAAGACTTGAACAAGTCTGGGAGGACACGTGAGGGTATCCTTTCGGCGGCTGCGCGACTTTTTCGGTATGAAGGCTATCACGCAACGACCATGCGCGACATCGCGCAGGAAGCTGGCATTGAGGCCGGCAGCATTTATTATCATTTTCAATCCAAGGACCAGATTCTGAGCGAAGTTCTCGATCTTGGCGTCCGCCAACTTTATCAGGCGGTCAGTGAAATCGTTCGGTCGGCACCGACAAGTTCGGAGGATTTTCGCAAGACTTTCGGACTGCTGATTGAAACACACCTTACCTACCTGTTGACCGACAGCGACTTTACGTCAGCCAATATTCGGAACTATCCGATGTTGTCGGACGAAACACGCACCCCGCATCGCGAATTGCGTGCATCATATGCGGGTGCCTGGGGCAAATTCCTGAATGACGCCAAACGCAACGGTCACCTCCGAAATGACATATCCACAACAGTCATTCGCCAATTCATCCTGAGTGCCATGAACTGGACTGTGGAATGGTATAATATCGCAAAGTATCCGGTGCGCATCCTCGCGGAACGATTGAGTAAGCTGATACTTGATGGAATGTGTCTGCATCGCAAGGCGGATACCGAAGGCTTGATGCTGTGCCCCGCCACTCCTGCGAAAATCCCGTATCCCGACGGCAAGGCGGCCAAGACCCGTGCAGAAATCCTAAAGGCCGCAGCGCGCGTTCTGAGGGACAATGGCTACAAGGCGACCACGCTGAGAAAGATCGCGGAAGAAGCGGACATGAAAGCGGGCAGCGTCTATTACCATTTCAACTCCAAGGACGCGATCATTGACGAAATTCTAAACGCCGGACTGAGGGACTTGCTATCAGGTGTCGAAGCCGCCGTTCGGAAATTCGATGCCCCGTACGATCATCACACCAGGATAGCGACTGCAATCTGGGCGCACCTGGATTTCCTCTTCAAGGCAAGCGAATTCACCTCGGCGAATATCAGAAGCTATGGAATGCTCCCCAATCATTTCAGGGAGAGGCACAGGGGTATTCGCCATGAGTATGGAAAACTCTGGGATCGGATACTCCGTGAAGCTCAGGACGACGGTGCCATACGGTCGGATATCAAGATCGTCCCCTTGCGCCAGGTGATGTTGGGTGCCTTAAACTGGACGGTGGAATGGTTCGACCCGAACAAGGCAGGAGTGCAAGGATATCTATCACTGCCTGAATTCTCCAGCATGCTCATCAATCTGTTACTGGAAGGCATTTGTAACCGGGAAGCGGCCCCGTCCACAGGACAAGGTAGCCCTGAAAGCGGTTGCCCCGGTCAGACCAGAAGGAAGTGATACAGCCCTTCGGCAACCGCCTTTTCCCGATCCGTCTGCCAGCTGAGCACGCTGACGCTCGCCATCCTATTGCCCTTGCGCGTGACATTGGCGCGGGCAAAAAGCGATCCCTTCACACCGGGTCTGAGGTAATCGACGGTTAGGTTGATCGGCTTGGCCGGAACGTCGGCGAAATCGGGCTGTACCGCGATGGCGGCAGTGGCCTCCATAAAACTCGCAATTATGCCGCCATGGTAGTACTCCATGATCGGGTTACCGATATGGCGGTCATCAAAGGTCATTTCCGCCTCAGCATGGAGACTGTCTAGACTTCTGACCTCAAAGTTGAGAAATCGGAAGAACGGCACCCGGGATACATTGGCATTGACAGTTTGCACGTCCATCACGAGGTTTTTCCTTTTGTCATTGCGTCAAACAGGCTGGTTTCGCCGCGCGTCAATGCAAACGAGGCGGTTCCACGGGCGATTTCAGCATTATCATGGCCCTCGAACCAGACGCTGCCGGAATTGAAGGCGATGTGGCGGGTCTGGCGAAAACAATGCGCCTGAACGATGACATCCGCGCGCGAACGAGCAGGGCGCAGGTAATCAACTCTCAGATCAAGAGTGGCCATGGTGCTGACGCCTTCGATGGCGACAAAGTTAGCCAATCCAAAGACACTGTCCAGAAGAGCCGTCAGGATACCACCATGGAGCAGTGTCTGTTCCGCATCGACGCAAAAGTCCGGATTGAACGGCATCCGAACCCGAACGCCTTCGGTCGAAACCTCTTCGATCTCAAGCGCCATATGCGTAATAAGACCCTTGCCGCTCGCATTCCACATCTGCGCGATCCGCTCCATCTTCTTTTGGGTGATGTCTGACATGCGATCTTTCCTTTAACGCCCCGTGAAGTTGGGTTTTCGTTTTTCGACGAACGCAGCAACCGCCTCGTGGTGGTCTTCGGTCTGATGCATGAGCGCCTGATAAGCCGCCGCAGAATTCAGGAAGTCCGGTAGATCCATCCGTTCGGCGTTGCGCATCAGACGCTTGGCGACGCGCACCGCCCGCGGTGGTTTCGCTGCGATGACGGCGGCCCGTTCGCGGGCCCGTGCCATCAATTCTTCATGGGGCACAAGTTCAAGCACCATGCCAAGCTCCAGCGCCTCTTCGGCCTCGACCATACGTCCCGAGAAGGTCAGATCGGCGGCCTTCTGGTGACCCAGACGACGCAACAGAAACCAGCTGCCTGCATCGCCTGGAATGATCCCGAGATTCAGAAACACCTCGCCGAACTTCGCCCTCTCCGACGCGATGCGCATGTCGCACATCATGGTCAGGTCGCAACCCGCGCCCACCGCCGGGCCGTTGACTGCGGCGATCGTCGGAATATCCATGTTGTAGAGCGCAAGCGGCAGCCGCTGCACCCCATCGACATAGCTCTGCGCCGCCGCAAGCGGTTCCTTGCGGAACACACTGTCGGGATCGTTCATCTCCTTGATGTCGCCGCCGGCACAAAAGGCCGGGTCGGCACCGGTCATGATCATAACGCTGACCTGAGGATCGGCCTGCACCTTGGCGAAGGTCTCCAGAAGGGCAGCGATCATGTCGTTTCCGGTGACCGGGTTTCGCCGCTCGGGGTCGTTCAGCGTAACCGTGGCGATCCTGTCGGAAATCTCCAGAAGGACTGGGTGTTTACTCATTCTTGCCATCTCCCCGTTCGCGTTTCTCGAACATCGCGGGGTTGATCATGTCCCGCGCGTCATGACCCATATGCAAGGTCTCACCGCCGTCTACATAAATGTCTTCTCCGGTGATGAAACCGCCAAGTTTCGAGGCCAGGAAAATGATCGTGCCTGCGATGTCCTCGGCCGCCCCCATCCGGTTTAGCACCGAGCGGTTCAGCTGTTTCCACTGTTCCGGCGGAATCGGATAGCGGCCAAGCGCATCGGTCTTGATCGTGCCGGGCGCGACACAGTTCAGCCGGATGCCGTACTCGCCCCATTCGGCGGCCAGCGTTTTCATCATGCCCGTCACACCGGCGCGGGCGGCGACGGTGTGTGTAAAGCCGGTAAGCGCGGTGCGCGCCGAGATGGCGGTGACGAACACAACCGATCCACCATTTTCGTACATGAAGTGATCCGCCGCTGCCCGGGTCATCTGCCAAGACCCGATCAGGTTGTTGCGGATCACGGCTTCGAAGCCCTTGTTGGTGATATCGCGGGCGGCCGCGATATACTGGCCGCCGGCATTGTTCACCAGCACGTCAAGCTGCCCGTAATGGTCCTTGATGCGCTGCATGGCCACTTCGATGCTGTTCTCGTCGCGGATGTCGCCGGACACCACGAGGGCCTCGCCACCCGCTGCGCGGATCATTTCGGCGGTCTCTTCCAGCGGCTCTTCGCGGCGCGCGAACAGCGCAAGCCTAGCCCCGCAAGAGGCCATTTCGATCGCCGTCGCCCGGCCCATTCCAGAGCCGGAGCCTGTGACCAGGGCAACCTGGCCCGCCATGAGATCCGGCGCATAGCGCCGTGATTTCAGTTCGCTCATGATGCTACCCCTCAGTTCTTCAGCAATTCGCCAGAGATGATAAGCTTGCGCACCTCCTGGGTGCCCGCGCCGACCTCAAGCACGCGACCTGTCCGATAAAGCCGGTTCACCTCGGTGTCACGCATGTAGCCCGAGCCGCCGTGAATCTGGACGGCCTTGTCCAGAACGAAGGATGTCGCCTCGGCAGCCTTGTAGATTGCCGCAGCGGTGAGCTTGTGGATTTCGCCGCGCCCGCCTGCGCCCTCTTCGAGGCCCTCACACATGGCCGCGGTGCGTAAGGACAGGCTGCGCGCCGCCTCGATCTGGGTATACATGTCGGCCAGCATCGCCTGCACCATCTGAAAACTGGCGATCGGTTTGCCGAATTGCTGGCGTGTCTTGGCGTAATCGATGGAAATATCCAGCGCCCGCTGCGCAATGCCCAGAGCGTTGAAACAGACGATGGCACGTTCCAGATCAAGTCCGGACATGGTAACGGCAACCCCGCCATCCAGCTTGCCGACCATGTTTCTGGCCGGAACGCGGCAATCTTCGAATACCAGTTCGCCCGTCGGCGAGCCGCGGAATCCCATCTTGTTGAGCTTCTGCGCCACCTTAAAACCCGGCGTGTCGGTTTCCACGATAAAGGCGGAAATACCCTTGGCGCCCTTTTCCGGCGAGGTCTTGGCATAGACTAGGACCAGATCGGCAATCGGTCCGTTGGTGATGTAGATCTTGGCGCCGTTCAGTATGTAGTCGTCGCCATCCTGTTTGGCCGTGGTCCGCATCGAGCCAAGCGCATCAGACCCCGCGCCGGGTTCGGTCAGGCCCAGGGCGCCGATCAGCGTGCCGTTGCACAGGCCCGGCAGGTATTTTCGGCGCAACTCGTCATTGGCGTTGCGATAGATGTTGTTGACGCACAAATTGTCATGGGCCACATGGGTCAGTCCGATGGCCGCCGAGGCCCGAGACATTTCCTCGGTGATGATACAGGCCGAGGTAAAATCGAGCCCGGCACCGCCGAATTCCGGCGGCACGTTCAGGCCGAGATATCCCATTTCGCCCAGCTTGGGGAAAACCGAAGGGGGCAGATCGTCGGTGTCGTCCATTTCCGCGTTCAGATGGTGGAACTCGGACATAAAGAACTTGCCGGCCTGATCGGCCAGGGCCTGCTGTTCGTCCGTCATGAAATGTGTTGGCAGAGCGGTGTCGTTGCGCAGTTGCTTGTTCATTGTCTCGTCTCCCTCAGGCGCGCAAAAGTTCTTCGGCAATGATGATCTTGCGGACTTCGCTTGTACCCGCGCCGATTTCCAGCAGCTTGTTGGCGCGGAACAGCCGGTTGATTTCGGTGTCCTGCATGTAGCCAGAGCCGCCATGGATATGGCAGGCTTCGGTCACCGCCTTGTTGAATGCCTCGCCGGCATAAAGACAGGCCGCTGCGGTCAGTTTGTGGATTTCGCCGCGGCCCCCGGCCCCTTTTGGCAGGCCGGTACAGGCGGCCAGCGCACGATAACTGAAGGCACGCGCGGTTTCGACCTCGGTGTAGATCTCGGCCAGTTTCGACTGCATCATCTGGAAACTTGCAATCGGTTTGCCGAATTGTTCGCGAATCTTGGCGTATTCCAGTCCCAGCTCCAGGGCGCGTTCGGCCATGCCAACGCAGACTGAGGCAACCATAGCACGCTCCAGATCCAGTCCGCTCATTACCACCGAAACGCCGGTGTTTTCCGGTCCAACCATGGCGGATGCGGGTACGCGGCAATCCTCAAACACCAGTTCTCCGGTTGGCGAGCCGCGGAAGCCCATTTTGTCAAGCTTTTGCGCCACCTTGAAACCGGGATTGTCCGTCTCGATGATGAAAGCAGAAATGCCCTTGGCGCCCTTCGACTTGTCGGTTTTGGCATAAAGCAGGATCACATCGGCAATGGGGCCGTTGGTGATGTAAATCTTCGAACCGTTGATGACATAATCATCACCGTCGCGGCGGGCAGTGGTGGCCATGGATCCGAGCGCATCGGATCCCGCACCCGGTTCGGTCAGGCCCAAAGCACCAACTAGGTCGCCCGAGCAAAGACCCGGCACATATTTCTTCACCTGCTCTTCGGAGCCGTTGCGCAGCAGGTTATTCAGGCACAGGTTGTCATGCGCCCCGTGCGAGAGGCCCACAGCCGGATTCCACTTCGAAATCACCTCGGACACCAGCGCCTGGGTGAACTCGGTCTGTCCCGATCCGCCCAGCTCCTCCGGCGCGGTAATCCCCAGCAGGCCCAGCTCGCCCATCTGCTTGAACAGATCATCGGGCCACCATTCCTCGTCATCCATACGCGACTGCAGCGGGTGCAGCACCTCGCGAGATACCCGATCCACGTGATCGACGATCTGGCGCTGCTCATCGGTCAAAGAATAGTTCGCCCTGATGGCTTCCAGATCAGCCGCGATGGCCTCACTTTGAGTGGTCATATCATCCTCCCGAAAAATGTCGTCCGCAGTGTTGACCAAAATCAAACACATGTTAGAAAATAGATCAAGCCAAGCTTTTGACGACCTGACGTAAGAAAGCGCGGTGGTCAGAATACAGGGGGGAGCTTCGGAAATGACTGAGAACGTTGTTCAATCGCAGGCGCGCGGCAAAGAAGTGCGTATCACGATTCGACGTCCTGACAATCGAAATGCCCTCAACCGTGAGGTCGCAGACGGGATCATGGCCGCCATATGTGCTGCCGAGAGGGACAGCGATTGCCGCGTGATCGTTCTGACCGGCGAGGGCGAGCGCGCCTTCTGTGCCGGGGGCGACATCAAGGCGGGGGCGGATGGCGGCCCGTTTGTTCAGGATCCGGCGGACCCGGATCATTTTGCCGGAAGGTTGTTCGAGACGATACAGGCGTGCCGAAAGCCAACGATCGCGCGCATCAATGGCGTCGCGATGGGGGCGGGAGCGGGCATCATCTGTGCCTGCGATCTGGCTGTGATGGCGGATCATGCCCGCATCGGAACGCCGGAAGTGAAGGTGGGTCTGTTTCCCATGACGATCGTGCCACCCATGATGCGCGTGCTGCCCCGGCGGAGGCTGATGGAGATGTTCATCACCGGCGTTCCTCTGACGGCCGAGGAAGCCCTGCAGTTCAATCTGGTTAACTATGTGACCGATGCCGCGGGGTTGGACGACAAGGTTGCAGAACTGGTTGTCCAGATTGCTGCGCAGTCGCCGAGCGCGATCCGGCTGGGAAAATACGCCTGTCACGCGATGGAGGATATGACCTATCCGCAGCAGATGCGGTTTGCAGAAACACTGTTACCGCGTGTGGCGCAGACCGAAGACGCGCGCGAAGGCTTCGATGCCTTTATTGAGAAGCGCAAACCCGAATGGACGGGCCGCTGATCAAGCGGGGAGGAGAGGAATATGTCGGAACGAAAGCTGCGCATCGGATGCGCGTCGGGCTTCTGGGGCGATACGCCGGAAGCGATCGGTCAACTGGTCTCAAAGGGCGAGATCGACTATCTGGTGTTTGACTATCTGGCAGAGGTGACAATGTCGCTGATGGCGCGGGCCCGCGCCAAAGCGCCCGAGTCGGGCTATGCGCCGGACTTCGTCAAGGCGCTGGCACCCTGGTTGCCGGATATCAAGTCAAAAGGGATCAAGGTCGTTGCCAATGCCGGGGGCGTGAACCCGCGTGGCTGCAGCGATGCGCTTGCCAAAGCCGCCGCCCAGGCCGGGATCGATCTGTCCATCGGAGTCGTGCTGGGCGATGACCTGTTGCCTAGGGCCGATGAAATTCGCAAAAATGGTCAGACGGAAATGTTCTCGGGTAACGAATTTCCAGACGACATTTGGAGCATGAATGCCTATCTGGGTGCCCGCCCCATCGCTGCCGCGCTGGATGCCGGGGCCGACATCGTGATCACCGGACGCTGCGCGGACAGCGCGGTCGCGCTTGGTCCCCTGATGCATGAATACGGCTGGGGCGACGATGACTGGGACAAGCTCAGCCAGGGATCGCTGGCCGGCCACCTGATCGAATGCGGCCCCCAGGGAACGGGCGGCAACTTCACCGACTGGCAGGACGTGCCGGGTTGGGACAATATGGGCATGCCCATCGTCGAGGTGTCCGAAGACGGCAGTTTCATCATAACCAAGACGCCTGACACCGGCGGGCTGGTCGTGCCCGGGTCAGTCGGAGAGCAGATGCTCTATGAAATCGGGGACCCGCGCGCCTACCTGTTGCCCGACGTGATCTGCGACTGGTCCGGGGTCACCCTAGAACAGGTCGGACCCGACCGGGTGCTGGTCAAGGGCGGCAGGGGGCTTGGGCGCACCGACAGCTACAAGGTGTCGGCGACCCATGCCGATGGCTGGCGCGCGGTCTCTACCCTGACACTGGCCGCGATTGACGCACCCGCCAAGGCCGAACGTGTGGCCGAGGCGATCCTGACCCGCTGTCGCCGGATTTTCCGCGACCGCAACATTGGAGATTTCCGGCAGGTCAGCGTCGAGGTGCTGGGGGCCGAGGCGGCCTATGGCGCAAATGCGCGCGCCCGGACCCGCGAGGTGGTGCTCAAGATCGGCGCGGTCCATGACGATCGCGCCGCGCTGAACATCTTTGCCGGCGAAATCGCACCGATGGCGATTTCGACCGCGCAGGGTCTGACCGGGTTCTTCGCCGGACGGCCAAAGGTGCAGCCGGTGGTCCGTCTATTTTCCTTCCTTCAGAGCAAGGCCGAGACCCCCGTCGCGGTCGAAGTCGACGGCAAGGATGTGCCCGTGCGCGTGGCCGCCACGCCAGTCCACCTTGATCCGCCTGCCGCACCGCCCGCAGATAGCCGCGAGCCCGGTCCGGACGTTGTCAAGGTCCGCCTCGTCGATCTGGCCTGGGGCCGCTCGGGCGACAAGGGGGACATCGCCAATATCGGCATCCTCGCGCGCAAGCCGGACTACCTGCCATACATCCGCTCGGCTCTCAGCGAAGAGGTGGTGAAGGACTATTTCGCCCATGTCTGCGACGGCAGGGTAGAACGGTTCGACTTGCCTGGAAGCCATTCGCTGAATTTCCTGTTGCATGAATCGCTTGGCGGTGGCGGCATCGCCTCGGTCCGCATAGACCCGCAGGGCAAAGGGTTCGCGCAGATGCTGCTTGATATCGAAATTCCCGTGCCAGCCGATCTGGCCGCACGTGACGGACTGAATGCCGCGAACCCGAACTAAGAGGACGACACCATGACCATTTCGAAACTCCTGGTCGCCAATCGGGGTGAGATCGCGGCGCGCGTGTTGCGCACCGCCAAGGCCCGCGGGCTTGCGACGGCCGTGTTGCGTCATGTCGCCGAGCAAGAGGGGCCGGCGCATCTGATCGCAGATGAGGTCGTGATGATCGACGGCCCGACGCCCGTGGCCGCCTATCTCGATATTCCTCAGATCGTCGAAGCCGCCAAAGGGATCGGCGCGGACGCGGTTCATCCCGGCTATGGCTTTCTGTCAGAGAATGCCGGTTTTGTCGCGGCGCTGGAAAAAGCCGGAGTGACCTTTGTCGGCCCGACGTCCGAGGTCATCGACCTGATGGGGGACAAGGTCCGCGCCCGTGCCTTTGTCGAGGAACGCGGGTTTCCCGTCGCCCCCTCGGCGATCGAGGATGATGATCCGGCGAGCTTTGTCGAACGCGCCCGCGCCGTTGGCTATCCGCTGCTCATCAAGCCCTCGGCCGGGGGTGGCGGCAAGGGCATGCGCGTCGTACGCGAAGACAGCACGCTGGAGACCGAAATCGAAACCGCGCGCCGCGAAGGCGAACGGTATTTCGGTGACGGCCGCCTGTTTGTCGAACGCTATATCGAACGCCCGCGCCATATCGAGGTGCAGGTGATGGGCGACGGGCAAGGCAACGTGGTCCATTTCTGGGAACGCGAATGTTCGATCCAGCGCCGGTTCCAGAAGATTATCGAGGAAACGCCCTCTCCGGCGCTGACCCCCGAGCAACGGGGTGAGATCTGCGAAACCGCTGCCGGAATTGCCCGCGCCGTCAACTATCGCGGGGCAGGGACCGTTGAATTCATCTATGCGCAGGACGGGGCCTTTTATTTCCTGGAAATGAACACCCGCCTTCAGGTCGAACATCCGGTGACCGAGATGGTGACCGGCTTCGATCTGGTTGCCGAGCAGCTGCGCATCGCGGCAGGCAAGGGCTTGAGCGCCGCGCAGGTGGATATTCCCCAAACCGGACACTCGATCGAACTGCGCATCTGCGCCGAGGATGCGACCGCCGATTTCCGCCCCGCGATCGGGGATATCCTGCTGCTGGACGAACCCATGGGCGAGGGGATCCGCGTGGACAGCGGCATTCTGGACGGCGGCAAGGTGACAACCGACTTCGACCCGATGTTGTCCAAGCTGATCGTGCATGGCCCGGATCGCGCGCAGGCCATCGCCCTCGCGCGGCAAGCGGTGCAAGACTATGTAATTCTCGGGGTGACGACCAACACCGGTTACCTGGATGCAATACTTGCACATCCGGATTTCGCCTCTGGTGACGTATCAACTGGCTTCCTGGCTGAACAATCCGAAACGCTGACCGCGCCGGGCGAAGATGTCTCTGACTTGCTGATAGCGGCGGCGGCCCTATCGGACGAGCGCCTGGTGAGTGACGTAATGCAGATACCGGAAATGTACCGCAAGATGGGCGGGTGGAGAAACTGATGCAACGGATTTTTCAGATCGACGGAGAAGAGACTGATTGCTGGCTGGGTCATGATGGCAGCCGGTTCGTGCTCAATACCCCCACTGGCGCTGTTGCCTGCCAATTGGACCCGACGGGTCTGCCGGGCGGTTACAAGCTGCGGGCCAAGGGTGTTGTGCGCGAATTGCGACTGGCCGTGGGGCCGGAAGCAACTTTTTTGCACATGGACGGGCGAACCTACGAAGTCGGGCGGGTTGATCCCGCCGAACGCCTGGCCGGAAGCGACGGTGGCGCGAGCGACGACCGATTGGTGGCGCCCATGCCGGGTGTCGTGGTGTCAGTTGCGGTTAAACCCGGCGATGCGGTTGAAGAAGGCCAGCCGCTTCTGGTGATCGAAAGCATGAAGTTGGAAACCACACTGACGGCGCCGCGCGACGGGGTCGTTGCCGAAATGCCATTCGCCGAAGGCGACAGTTTTGGTCTGAAAGACATCCTGGCCCAATTGGCTCCGGAGGAGGAGTGACCATGCGCAGAATTGAAAGTCAGATCGACACCAATGCCGCCGACTACAAGGCAAATTTCGCCGCCATGTCTGAACGGCTGAAGGAATTCCACGCTCGCCAGCACACGGCGCGTTTCGAACGTCCGCAACGCGATATCGACCGCCTTGCCCGCCAGAACAAGCTGGGCGTGCGCGAGCGGCTGGAACTGCTGCTGGACCCCGGCACTCCGTTTTTGGAATTTTCAACCTTGGCGGCCTGTCGTGAATACGACGGGGTGGTGCCCGGCGCAGGCGTGGTTACGGGGATCGGCATCGTGCAAGGCCGCGAGGTCGCCATCCACGCTAACGATGCCAGCGTCAAGGGCGGTGCCTGGTATCCGCATACCGTGAAAAAGATCGTGCGCCTACTGGATGTCGCGCTGGAAAACCGTCTGCCGGTCATCCATATCTGCGACAGCGCGGGCGGTTTCCTGCCGCTGCAGCACGGGGTGTTTCCCGACCGGTATCTGGGCGGGCGGGTGTTCCGCAACCAGGTCAAGCTGAGCCAGGCCAATATCCCGCAGATTGCCGTGGTCGGCGGTCACTGCACGGCTGGCGGCGCCTATGTGCCGACGCTGAGCGACTACAACATCATCATCGAAGGCACAGGGGCGATTTTCCTTGGCGGTCCCCCGCTGGTCAAGGCGGCTACCGGCGAAGAGGTCGGCGTTCAGGAGCTTGGCGGCGCGGTCATGCACACCTCGGTATCGGGCACCGGCGACTATCGCGCCGCGACCGAACAACACGCCTTTTCATTGGCCCGCGAGATTGTCGGCCAGTGGAAGCGCACGCCGAAAACGATCATCGAAACCGCGGCCTATGAAGAGCCTTACTATGACCCCAAAGAACTCTACGGGATCGTTCCAAAAGACCGGAAAACCCAGTTCGACATGCGCGAGGTTCTGGCCCGGATCGTGGACGGTTCACGCTTTCACGAGTATCAGCCCGACTATGGCACCACGATGGTGTGCGGCTTTGCCCATATCTGGGGTTACAAGGTCGGCATTCTTGCCAACAACGGGGTGCTGTTCAACGACAGCTCGCTCAAGGCCGCGCATTTCATGCAGCTTTGCAACCAGAACCGGACGCCTCTGGTCTTCTTCCAGAACATCACCGGCTACATGGTCGGCCGCGAATACGAAGAACGCGGCATCGCCAAGGACGGCGCCAAGATGCTGATGGCGCAGGGCGGCTCGGTCGTGCCGAAGTTCACCGTGATCGCCAATGCGTCTTACGGGGCCGGCAATTACGGCATGTGTGGGCGGGCCTGGGATGCGCGCACGCTGTTCATGTGGCCCCAGGCCGAAATCGGCGTGATGGGCGCGGATCAGGCCGCCAACACCATGGCGGACGTCAAGATTCGGCAGCTTCAGCGCGAAGGCAAAGAGTTGACCGAAGAAGAAATCGCCGCGATCCGAGAGCCGGTGCTGGAAAAATACAAGCGCGATGTCGAAGCCTATACCTCGACCTCGGAATTGTGGGACGATGGTATACTCGACCCGGCGGACACACGCAACGCGCTCGGCATGTCGATTTCTGCCTCGCTCAACGCACCGATCGACGATCCGCACTACGGGATCTTCCGTCTGTAAAGGCTTGAGGGACGGCTCACCGGGTCGGGGAGCGCCGTTCCGCGTCAAGGCGCTTTCATCTGGCGCTTTCGGAATCTGAAGCAGTCCTGTCCGGTCCGGTGCCCAGACAGGTCAGGACGATGTCCGCCGCGCCTCCTGAATGGAGACGACGTCAGAGGCCGCCATGCCGGGCCGGTCTGCCTCGACCGCCTTCAGCGGCTCGACCGGCGTCAATCCGGCCAGACAGTCGCGCGCAAGTTGCTGGTATTCCGCGGTGCCGCGCGTTTTCCACGCGATTTCTTTCTCGCTGACCTCGCGGATCACCTTTGCCGGCGATCCCACCACCATCGAACGCGGCGGAATCACGGTTTCGCCACGCACAAACGCCTGCGCGCCGACAATCGATTCCGCCCCAAGCTCTACACCATCCATAATGACGGAATTCATTCCGACCAGAGCGTTCCGGCCCACTGTGCAACCGTGCAGGATCGCGCCATGGCCGATGTGGCCGTCGCTTTCCACCACGGCGTCGCGGCCGGGAAAGGAATGGATGATGCAATTGTCCTGAACATTGGCTCCATCGCCGATCACGATCCTGCCGAAATCGCCCCGCAAGCTTGCTCCGGGGCCGATGTAGCATCCATGACCCAAGATGACATTTCCGATCAGAACGGCCTGGGGTTGGACATATGTATCCTCGGGCACGACGGGTATAAAACCCTTGAACTCATAACAGTATGCCATTCCGATCACCTTTCGTAAGCTGAGTGCTAAACGCTTGTCAGCGGTTGCGCCGGGACCAGAATCCCTCAATTGTGCCGCCGATCAGGGCGTGTGGCCCGAAAACAAACACAAGTTAGAAAATAGCGCAAGCACCCTACGTCACAACTCGGCGATATTGACACTGCCGAAGGATAGGATTTAAAATCTAACAAATGGTAGAAAATAGGCTTGCGGACCGATCAGGGTGGCCTGACCGAACTTGGGAGAGAGAAGAATGACAGACAAAGCCTATGTTGCCGGCGTCGGGATGGTCCCGTTCCAGAAGCCGGGAAAATCCGAAAGCTATGATGTGATGGCGACTGCGGCCACCCGTTCTGCTTTGGCGGACGCGGGGTTGGATTATGATAAAGTCCAACAGGCCTATGTGGGCTATGTCTATGGCGACAGCACCTGCGGTCAGCGCGCCCTGTACCATGTTGGAATGACAGGCATCCCGGTTGTGAATGTGAACAACAACTGCTCGACCGGATCGTCCGCCCTGTTCCTGGCCCGTCAGGCCGTGGAAAGCCATGCGGTGGACTGCGCTCTGGCGCTTGGGTTCGAACAGATGCAGCCCGGGGCGATCGGCGCGATGTTCCATGACCGGATCAGCCCGTTCGCGGCTTTCGACAAGGAAACCGACGAACTGGTTGGCAGCGCCGAGATCCCGCTGGCGCTGCGTTACTTCGGCGGTGCGGGCAAGGCGCATATGGATGAGTTCGGCACACCCCTGGAAACCTTCGCCAAAATCCGCGCCAAGGCCAGCCGACATGCTGCGAAGAATCCGGTTGCCCTGTTCCGGCAGGAGGTGACGGCGGAAGATGTCATGGCCGCCCAGGTCGTCTGGCCCGGCGTGATGACCAAGCTCATGGCCTGTCCGCCAACCTGTGGCGCGGCCGCCGCGATCATTTGTTCGAAGGAATTCGCCGACAAACACGGACTGGACAGTTCGGTTCGGATCGCGGCGCAGGCCATGACGACGGACGGACCGGAAACCTTCGAAGCCCATGACATGCGCGAAGTGGTCGGCTTTTCGATGGCAAAGAATGCCGCCGACCAGGTCTATGAGACCGCGGGCATCGGGCCCGAAGACGTGGATGTGGTCGAACTGCACGACTGTTTCGCCCACAACGAACTTATCACTTACGAGGCGCTTGGTCTTTGCGGGCGTGGCGAGGCGGCGAAGTTTGTCGATGATGGCGACAACACCTATGGCGGAAAATACGTGACCAACCCGTCGGGCGGTCTTTTGTCCAAAGGCCATCCGCTTGGGGCGACCGGCCTAGCGCAATGTACCGAGCTCGTTCAGCAGCTTCGCGGCCAGGCAGATGCGCGCCAGGTTGATGGCGCACGTCTGGCGCTTCAGCACAATCTGGGCCTCGGCGGGGCCTGCGTCACCACGCTTTATGAAAAAGCCTGACAGCGCCTTTCGGGAGGAATCAATATGACTGGAAAACTCAACGGTCGCGTGGCGCTGGTCTCGGGCTCGGGCCGGGGCATTGGCCGCGAAATCGCTCTCAAACTGGCCTCGGAAGAGGCTCGGCTGGTGATTAACGATCTGGACGCAGGTCCGGCCAATGAAACCGCCGAGGCGGTGCGCGCAATGGGAGCTGAGGCCGTGGTCTGTGCCGGCAGCGTTACCGAAGATGGTTTTGCCGAACGGTTCATCAAGACCGGCGTGGACAGCTTTGGCGGGTTAGACATCATCGTGAACAACGCCGGCTACACTTGGGATAGCGTCGTTCAGAAGATGTCCGACGAACAGTGGCAGGCGATCATCGACGTCCACCTGACGGCACCTTTCAAGATCCTGCGCGCTGCCCAGCCGGTGATCAGCGCCAAGGCCAAGGAAGAGGCCGCCGCCGGGCAAGAGGTGTTCCGCAAGGTAGTCAACATCTCGTCCATCGCAGGGACCGGCGGCAATGCTGGCCAGATCAACTATTCCGCCGCTAAGGCCGGCATCCTAGGGGTCACCCGGACGATGGCCAAGGAATGGGGCCGCTATAAGGTCAACGTCAACGCCGTCGCCTTCGGCCCGATTCGAACCCGCCTGACCGAAGGCAGCGCGGATGGCGACAGCACGATCAAGGTCGAAGAAAAAGAGATCAAGGTCGGCGTGAATCCCGATCTCCTGTCCCAGATGGAGCGCATGATCCCGTTGGGCCGGGTCGGCACTCCGGAAGAAGCTGCCGGTGCCGTCTATCTGTTCTGCTCACCCGAAGCTAACTTCATTTCAGGCCAGCACGTCATCTGCGGTGGCGGTTTCGTGATCTAAGGCATTTGCCCGGACCCGATGACGGGGTCCGGGCAAGCACATTAATGTCTGGGCGGCCTCTTGGCGGTCGCCAATGCGGAATTTTCCGCAAACTCTAGTCTGGCACGATCACGACGATTGACTCACTTGCGTTATTAACCTAACAGGCGTTAGTTAGGCGTTGGGGCGATACGAAAGTCTATGGCACAAAACACGGCAATCAAAGTCAACGAGACATCGCGCAGCGCGGTTGGACGGGACGGGGTGCTGGACATTGCCGCGCGGCTTTTCCGCGAACAAGGCTACGGGTCCGTTTCGCTCCGAAAAATTGCCGAGGCCGCCGGGATCAAGGCGGGTAGCATATACTATCATTTCGGTTCCAAGGACGAGATCGTCGCGGCCGTTCTTGATGCAGGGATTCGAGTCGTTCACGCGAGCATGAGAGACGCCATCACCGACCTGCGGGCCGATACCGACGGCGAAACGGTACTGCGCGCCGCGATCCGGGCGCATCTGCGCGCGCTTCTTGATGTGAGCGATTATACATCGGCGAATGTGCGTATTTTCGGGCAGGTGCCGCAATCCGTCCGGGATGCCAACTTGCCTACGCGAAGGGCCTATGAGGCAGAGTGGGACAGTCTTCTGTCCCAGCTTAAGAAAGACGGCACGCTGAAGCAAGACGTCGATATCCGTCGCCTGCGCCTGATGCTGATCGGTACATTGAACGCCACGCTCGATTGGTTCGACCCGGACCGCGGTAGCGCCGATGCGTTGTCACGCACCTATGCCGATGTGTTCCTCAACGGGATACTCCAAAGACAGGATACCTGACTTCATGGCACGTCTTGAAACAGCGGTGCTGACCGCATCAGAGACCTACACCCGCAACCACGCCGCACAAAGCGAGCGCGTCGAAACGCTGCGCGCGCGGATCGCCGAAGCAACGGCTGGCGGCCGCCCCGACATGGTCGCGCGGCATCGCAAGCGCAGCAAGCTGTTGGTCCGCGAACGGATCGACCTGCTGGTGGATCCGGGCACTGCGTTTCTTGAGCTGTCGTCGCTTGCCGCCTACGGTCAATACGGGGGCGAGGTGCCCGGTGCGGGGATCGTGACCGGTATCGGGATCGTCCACGGGCTGCCCTGCGTTGTGATCGCCAACGATGCGACAGTGAAGGGTGGGTCTTTCTATCACGAAACCGTGCAGAAACACATCCGCGCCCAGGAAATCGCAGCCGAGAACCGGCTGCCCTGCCTCTATCTGGTGGATTGCGGCGGTGCCTATCTGCCAGAGCAGGACAGGGTCTTCCCCGATGCTCGGCATTTCGGCAATTCTTTTTACCGCCAGACCAACATGTCGGCCAGCGGTCTGCCGCAGATCTCGGCCGTGTTCGGCGGCTGCACGGCGGGCGGGGCCTATATTCCCGCCCTGTCGGACGAGGTCATCATGGTGCGCGGCAACGCGCGCATCCATTTGGGCGGGCCGTCGATCGTCAAGGTGGCGATCAACGAAGTGGTCGATGGCGAAACGCTGGGCGGGGCCGAGATGCATTCGCGTGTTTCGGGGGTGTCCGACCATCTGGCTGATGACGAGCACCACGCGCTGGCGCTGATGCGCGACATCGTGGCCGAGCTGGGCCAGTCGCGCCCGATGCAGCCCGACAAGCTGCCACAGCCACCCGCGCATGATCCCCAGGAGCTGCTTGGCGTCATCAGTGCTGACCGCAAGGAACCCTATGACATGCGCGAGGTTCTGCTGCGCATGATCGACGCCGGAGAATTCCGCGAATTCAAACCCGGTTGGGGCGAAACGCTGGTCTGCGGCACGGCGTGCATCCATGGATACCGCGTTGGCATCCTGGCCAACAACGGCGCGCTTTTGTCCGAAAGTTCTCTGAAGGGCGCGCAATTCGTGTCGATGTGCGATCAACGCAACATCCCGCTTTTGTTCCTGCACAACATCTCGGGCTTCATGGTTGGCACCGACGCCGAACGCGGCGGCATCGCCAAGGACAGCGCCAAGCTGGTTTATGCCATGTCGGTGGCCAAGGTGCCGCGCCTGTCGGTGCTGCTGGGTGGCTCTTACGGGGCGGGCAACTACGGCATGTGCGGACGCGGTTTCGCGCCGAATTTCCTCTTTGCCTGGCCGACCGCGGAACTGGCCACCATGTCCGCCGACATCGCCACCAATGTGATGCTGGAACTGCGCCGCCAGAAGGGGGGCGATCCGGACAAGATGCAGGCCGACATGGCCCGGATCGAGGCGCAGGTGCGCGCCCAGTATGGCGAACAGTCCGATCCTTATTATGCCACCTCGCGGCTTTGGGATGACGGGCTGATCGAACCCGGACAGACCCGCGATATCCTGGGCCTGTGCCTGGCCATTATCTCTTCGGTGCCCGAGGCCGGGCGCCACACGCCCGTATTCAGAATGTGAGACCAATGCCATGACGACCACCTATGAAACCATCCTTGTCGAAACCGACGCGCGCGGGGTTGCCACGGTAACGCTCAATCGTCCTGACAAGCACAACGCATTGAACGGCGGGCTGATCGCTGAGCTGTACGATGCCGCCGAAAAGCTGGCCGCCGATGACAGCGTGCGCATCGTGATCCTGACCGGCGCGGGCAAGAGCTTCTGCGCGGGTGGTGATTTCAACTGGTTCGCCTCGAATGTCGAAAAATCCCGCGCCGAGCGGGTCGAACAAAGCGCCACGCTGGCGCGGCTGTTGCGCCGTCTTGACACGCTGCCCAAGCCCTTGATCGGGCGCATCAACGGGTCGGCCTATGGTGGCGGTGTCGGCATGATTTCGGTTTGCGACTATACTATTGGCACCGAAGGATCCCGCTTTGGCCTGACCGAAGTAAAGCTGGGTCTGCTGCCCGCGAATATCTCGCCCTACGTCGTGGCCCGCATCGGCAAGGTGCATTCGCGCGAAACCATGTTGTCGGGCGCGTTGTTCGACAGTATGCGCGCCGAACGGATCGGTCTGTTGACCGAGGTCGTGGCCGCCGATGTTCTGGACGCGGCCACCGAGAGCGTCGTCCAAAATCACCTGCAGGCCGCGCCGGGCGCGGTGGCCGACACCAAGGCGCTGATCGCCTATGTCGCGTCCCACGATTTTGAAACCAACATGATCTATACCGCCGACCGTCTGGCCGATGCCTGGGAAACCGAAGAAGGCATCGAAGGCATCAACAGCTTTATCAACAAGAGCGTTCCGTCATGGCGGGTGAAATGAGCTTCACCCGAGTCCTGATCGCCAACCGTGGCGAGATTGCCCAGCGCATTCACCGCGGATGCCGCAAACTGGGGCTGGAAAGCGTCGCGGTGTTTTCGGACGCGGACCGCGACGCGCCCTTCGTGGCCGAGGCCGATCATGCCGTCTGCATCGGTGGGGCCGCCCCGTCAGACAGTTATTTGAACGTCGAGGCCATCCTTGAGGCCGCGCGGGCGACGGGCGCGGGTGCGGTGCACCCGGGCTATGGTTTTCTGTCTGAGAATGCCGGTTTCGCGGCGGCGGTCGAGGCGGCGGGCCTTGTGTTCATCGGGCCGGAACCCGACGCCATCGCACGGATGGGTTCCAAGATCGAAGCCAAGGCCGCCGCCGAAGCGGCGGGCGTGCCCGTGCTGCCCGGTTATCGCGGCGAAGATCAGTCCGCCGCGCGATTGCTGGAAGAGGCACGCGCGCTTGGCACCCCCTTTCTGGTCAAGGCCAGCGCAGGCGGCGGCGGGCGCGGCATGCGTCTTGTCACCGATCTGGGCGAGGCGCCCGAGGCGATCGCCTCCGCCCGGGCGGAGGCCCAGGGGGCGTTTGGCGATCCGGCGGTGTTCCTTGAACGCTACGCGCCCCGTGCCCGCCACGTCGAAGTGCAGGTTCTGGGCGATACCCACGGCACCGTGCTGCATCTGGGCGACCGCGACTGTTCGCTTCAGCGCAACCACCAAAAGCTGATCGAAGAGGCCCCCGCCGCCGATCTGCCCGAGACTGTGCGCGACGACATGCGCGCGGCGGCTGTGCGGCTGGCCCAGGCGATCGGTTATCGCTCCGCGGGGACGGTCGAATACCTCTATGATCCGGCCCGTGGCGAATATTACTTTCTGGAAATGAACACCCGCTTGCAGGTGGAACACCCCGTAACCGAGGCAATCACCGGCATCGACCTGGTTGAATGGCAGTTGCGCATCGCGCGGGGCGAGCCGCTGACACTGGCGCAATCGGATGTGCAATTCGACGGGCACGCCATCGAAATCCGCATCGCCGCCGAGAGCCCGGCCGAAGACTTCCGCCCCGAGACGGGCCAGATCACCCTTTGGGCTCCGCCCGCCGGCGTGCGGCTGGATACAGGGGTCGAAGCAGGCTCGGTCGTCAGCCACCATTACGATTCGATGATTGCCAAGCTGATCGTCCATGCGCCGGACCGGGCCGGGGCGATCCGTCAGGCGGTTGCCGCAATGGATGCCTTTGCCGTCGGTGGCGTCGGTCTGAATCTGGCCTATCAACGTGCCCTGCTGCTGCATCCGGATTTTCAGACGTTCCGGCACCACACATCGGGTTTGCCCGAGATGTTCCCCGATGGCTGGACGCACCCGACCCCCGATCCCCGGGACATGGCCCTTGCCGCGATTGCGCTGCATCTGCATCTCGCGCCAGCGGCGGCGGGCGCGTCGCCCTGGGAAAGCTTGGGGTCATGGCGGCTCACGGCCCCTGCGGGGCGGCCCGGTGCGGCATCCTATTGGGATACAACGAATGACGACCCGATCCGCGTGACCGGCTCCGGAACAATATTCGCCGCCGTGCCGCCAGGCGGCCAGACCGTCACGGTCGAAACCGCCGCCCTGACCGGGGACCGTCTGAGCGGACGCATCGACGGTGTTCCATTTGCGCGCATCGCCCATGTCGAACGTGCCCGCGATCATTGGCGGGTGCACCTGCAAACCTCTGCCGGAATGACAGCGGCAGACCTGCGCACGCTGGAGGATCAGCATCTGCAACGCGCCACGGGTGGATCTGACGGCGCTGACCTGCTGTCGGCGCCCATGCCGGGTGCTGTTGCCGAGGTGCGCGTCGCGCCCGGCGACCGCGTCGAAGCCGGTGACACGCTGGTGGTGCTGGAAGCCATGAAGCTGTTGCAAAGCCTGCCCGCGCCGGTCGCGGGCGTGGTGACGGAAATCTATTGTGCTCCGGGCGACACGGTTGCCGGGCACGTCCCACTTATCAAACTCGATCCAGAGGAAAACACATGACCAGACAAGACAGCATTACTCAGGTCACCGGCCCGTTCAACGAAGACCTCGAGATGATCCGCAACCAGTTGCGCCGGTTCATTGAAGCCGAGGTGACCGCCAAGGCCGAGCCTTGGGAGGAGGAGGGCAAGGTACCCCGCGACGTGCTGCGCCGGATGGGTGATCTCGGCGTGCTGGGGATGCGCTATGACGAACAGTATGGCGGCGCGGGGCTGGACGTGATGTCCAGCGTGGTTTTGGCCGAAGAGGTCGGGCGATCCACTTTCGGCGGGTTCTCGGCCACGGTTCTGGTCCACACCGACATGGCCTCGCCGCATCTGGAAAACGCCGGCACGCCCGAACAGAAGGCGCGCTGGATGCCGTCGATCGTCTCGGGCGAAATGATCACCGCCGTTGCTGTGACCGAACCGGGCGCGGGATCGGACGTGGCGGGCATGCGCTCCCGCGCGGTGCGGGACGGGTCGGATTGGGTGCTGAACGGCACCAAGATGTTCATCACCAACGGCGTGCATGGCGATCTCTACTTTGTCGGTGCCAAGACCGATCCCGATGCCAAGGGGTCGCGCGGGATCACCATATTTGCGGTCGAAAAAGGCACGCCGGGCTTTTCGGTCGGACGGGCGTTGAACAAGACCGGCTGGCTGTGCTCGGACACCGCCGAACTGATCTTCGAAGATGTCCGCATCCCGGCCGAAAACGTCTTGGGCGAGGTCAACCGCGGTTTCTATTCGGTAATGAAGAACTTCCAGAACGAACGCATTGTGCTGGGTGCGATGGCCTGTGCCGAAGCGCAAACCGCGCTGGACATGACCGTGGATTACGTCAAGCAGCGCAAGGCCTTTGGCGGTGTTCTGTGGGACAAGCAGGCCGTGCGCCAACGGCTGGCCGACTGTCAGACGCGGATCGCGGCAGGACGTCAGCTGGTCTATCACGCCGCCGGTCTGGATGCCGCGGGCGGTGACTGCGTGAAAGAGGTCTCGATGGTCAAAGCCTATTGCGGCGAACTGGTGAACAGCGTGCTTTATGACTGCGTCCAGTTTCACGGCGGCATGGGTTATATGCGCGAAACACCGGTGGAACGCATGTCACGCGATGCCCGTGTGCAGGCCATCGGCGGCGGGGCGAGCGAAGTCATGTTGGAAGAAGTCGCCAAGCGCATGTGAGCTTACTATTCAAAAAATCAACGGTCTACAGAAACAAGGACGAAAAAGATGAATCTGGAAACCACTCAAAGCCAAACACTCGCAAAACTTACCCAAGAGATCTCGATAATACTCGTCGGCACAATTCTTCTGACACTATCCGCCAAAATCGTGGTGCCGTTCTACCCCGTACCTATGTCTACACAGACCCTGGTTGTCTTGGGTCTGGGCCTTTTCCTGGGGCCGGTGCGCAGTAGTCTTGTTGTTGTGACATACCTTTTTGAAGGTCTGCTTGGCCTGCCGGTTTTCGCAGGCACGCCTCCGGCTCCGGCCGGACTGGCGTATATTGCGGGTCCCACAGGCGGATACTTGGTAGGCTTCGCACTTGCAGCGGCCGCTGCCGGGTGGATTGTTCAAGCACTGCAAGGACTTCGGCCTGCGTTCAGAGCATCTGTCGCGGTCTTTTTTGGTTCGATAGTCATGTATTGCGCAGGGCTGCTCTGGTTGGGTGGCTTTGTCGGCTATGGCGAGAAACTACTGATCGCCGGGCTATACCCGTTCCTTCCTGGGGATCTGATAAAAGCGGCGATCGCAGTGGCTCTGTATACAGGTTTCCACAATCGCCGACCTGTGTGACTGCCAGCCCAAGACTGTATCAGACTGTTTCAGTCTCATACGGTCTTGGTTCAATATAAGTTGAAATGGTCCGGATGCCAGATTTGACAGGCACCGGTCGCCAGATTGAGGTTTCCGGCACCATGCAAGAGCAATGCGCAAAACTGTACGAACAGGATTGTTCACAATCAATACCTGGTCGCACACAATGAAAGGAAGCAGCATGTTTTTCTCAGAGCCGGAGCCTTGCCGCGCGAAGGAAGTCGAATTGGCCCCTGGAATTTTGAGGATCGTCGCGAATAATCCCGGAAAGATGACCTACCACGGGACAAATAGCTACATCATTGATACGCCTGATGGTCGGTTCATAATCGACCCCGGCCCAGCAGAAGACAGTGCACATTTCGAGGCAATCATCGAAAATTTGGGGGCCAAACCATCCGGGATTCTGCTCACACACCACCATTCTGATCATTTTGGAGTCGTCCCAGCCCTGCGAGCACGGACAGACGCACCTGTTTATGCCTCACGGGCATTCCCTGACGATGCATTTCGACCTGACCGGTTTCTGGAGGACGGACAGGTCATTGCCGGTCTTACCGTCCTGCACACACCTGGTCACGCGAGCGACCACCTTTGTTTCGCGAGACCTGACGGAGTGCTCTTCACGGGCGACCACGTTATGAGTTGGAACAGTTCGATCGTCAGCCCCCCTGACGGAAACATGCACGACTACTGCGCGCAGCTACAGCGGCTGATTGAGCGCGACGATAGGATCTACTTTCCGGGGCACGGACCTATACTCCGGGATCCGCAACCTTACGTCAAACGGTTGCTTTCCAACCGCATGCGTCGCGAGGCGGAGATCCTCGCCCACCTCTCAAACACCCCGGATTCGGTCCAGAATATCGCCGCTTCCGTCTACCAGAAAACCGACCCACATATCGCAATGGCCGCAGGACGAAACGTTGCGGCGCATCTGGAGAAGCTGTTGTCTGAGTCGCGGGTGGTACAAGATGGCGAGGTCTGGAAATTAACATAAGAAGGATTATGCGCCAAATGGGTGTACACGGGTGGATTCACATTCGAAGTGCAAAATCTTTATGAAGCAGAGATTTGCATGGAGGATGACAAAATGGGATGCTGCTACCCTCACCTGAGTCTGGAAGAACGCCGGAAGATTGCCAAGTGGCGGGAAGCCAAGATGCCGGTTCCGGAGATTGCGGATCGTCTGGGTCGCGCACCGGCTTTGTCAGGTTGCCTGGCCCTGAGTGCTACGATCCGCCAACACGGTTTTCAGGCGGCCAGATCTGCGGCATGGCGGGCCCAAAGACTGAACGCGTCAGACCTCGCATGACGGTATGACCGGGCGGAGAGGCGATGGCGTTTCGGGCGGAACAAGGTGGCGATCTGATCGTGGGCTGAGAGGAACCGTTGCGCCTGACCCGGGGACTTGAAGCGCCCCATGATCTTCTCTCGTCGCCGGGTGTGCCGGTGCGAGGCTTCGGCCCGATTGTTCAACCCCTTGTGCTGACGATGTTCGATCCCGGGGGCGATCTCGGCTTTGGCCGCGGCGTAGGAACCGAGC
Organism: Roseovarius indicus; assembly: GCF_008728195.1. Taxonomy (NCBI): domain Bacteria; kingdom Pseudomonadati; phylum Pseudomonadota; class Alphaproteobacteria; order Rhodobacterales; family Roseobacteraceae; genus Roseovarius; species Roseovarius indicus. Next base: position 153,028 of record NZ_CP031599.1, on the reverse strand, counting down.
TTGTCCGTGACCAGCACGCGCGGCTGGCCCCATCGCCGGAACAGCTTTCGAAAGAAGCGTTTGGCTGCGCTCGTGTTCCGACGCGGCTGGACCAGGATATCCAGCACATCGCCATTGCCATTGGCGTCGACCGCCCGCCAGAGCCAGTGCTTCTTGCCCTTGATCGAGATCACGACTTCATCGAGATGCCATTTGTCCGCCGGGCTGGGGCGCTCGCGACGGATCCGGGCGGCGAACTGCCCGCCAAAGCGCGCGACCCAGTCCCGCACGGTCTCGTAGGAAACGCGGATCCCGCGTGAGGCAAGCAGTTCCTCGGCGTCCCGGAGGCTGAGAGCGAAGCGATGATATGCCCAGACAGCGTAGCCGATCACGGAACGCGGAAATCGGAAGCCCTTGATGCGGGACAGGTCGGACAGATTCAGCATGACCCTTCGCTATCCGGCGATCCGGCGGCCTGCAACCTGACAAAGCCGTTTGAGCGCCCCGTGTTGGGGGCGCTGGACGATACCGAGGACCTGATCGGCTGGTCCCGAATTGCGGCGCGGCTCCCGGGACTGTGGTGCAATCTGAGCGACTTGAAGCTGAGCGCGCAGCTGGCGCGGGATCTTCTGTTCCTCAAGTTCTGCCGGCTGGAGCTGGACTAAGGCGGGCCCGAGGCATCGACACTGGGTCTATTCCGGGCCTGCCTGGGCGATCGGCTGGAGCCGGTCCTGGCCGAGGTCGTGGCAATGCTGGAGGAGGCCCGCGTGGTGCTCGCGGAGGGTCGGATCGCGAACGTGGTTGAGGCGGCGCAAAGCGGGTACGACCGCGACCCCAAGGCGGAGTCGGCGGCGAAGTTGACGATCAGAGGCCGCCGGCGGGCGGTCTGGGACTGGTGGTGGGCGACGACGCGGCCTATTCAGCCCGCTCAGTCGCGCAGACGGGCATGTCCGACCTGGTGCAGCGACTCGGTCAACAAGCGGCTCGGCCCGCAGGATATCGCGCGCACTTTCGGGATCGACGTCACGGGCACCCGGGTCGAGGCATTTTTCGGATACTGGAAACGCCACTGAGGTCTGGGCCGGACACGCTTTCTGGGGCTCGCGAAGACGCGCAACCCTGACGGTGCTTGCCGCCGTGGGCTGGAACCTCTGGAAAGGCGTACGGTTCCGAACCCTCTATGGCTGACCGGCTCAACATACAGTGGCCGGTCAATGCCCAAGACCCGGGCCTCCCCGAAACGTGCAGGAGCAACAGCGGGGGAAGAGCCCAACGCGGTTCGCTGGGGTCTTGTTTAGCAATGCGACAAGACCTCCAATTCTTCATCTGACTGGCGCCTCTTGACGTCAGGTCACGGATCATGTTCCTGTGCACTCACGCAGGGGAGTCCCGCCCAGGGGACTGAGAGGCTGACAGGGGGAACCCCGGTGATGCGACCCTTAGAACCTGACCCAGTTGATACTGGCGTAGGAAGCTAGTCACCTGAATCTGAAGTTCCTGCCAGTGTTTTCTGGCAGAACCTTTTGACGGAGGCGAGGATTTCGTCGGCGGACTTGACCCATTTGTAGGGTTTTGGGTTCTCGTTGTGGGCGTCGATGAATGCGGCGATATCGGCTTCGAGGTCCGCGACGGAGCGGTGGACGCCGCGTTGGATCTGCTTGCGTGTCAACTCGGCAAACCAGCGTTCAACCTGGTTCAGCCAGCTTGCCGATGTTGGTGTGAAATGCACGTGCCAGTGCGGACGGCGCGCCAACCAGGCCTTGACCCTCGGCGTCTTGTGGGTGGCGTAGTTATCCATGACGACATGCACGTCCCGCCCCGCAGGCATCCTGCGGTCGAGCTCCTTGAGGAAGTCGAGGAACTCCGTCGCGCGGTGGCGTTTGTAGCACTTCCCGATCACCGCTCCGGTGGCGATGTCGAGGGCGGCAAACAACGATGTCGTGCCGTTTCGGGTGTAGGTGTGGGTGCGCCGCTCGGCCACGCCGGGGGCCATGGGCAACACCGGCTGTTCGCGATCCAGCGCCTGGATCTGGGATTTTTCATCTACACACAACACGATAGCCCGGTTCGGCGGCGACATGTAGAGGCCGACTACGTCCTGCACCTTGTCCACGAACAGCGGGTCGGTGGACAGCTTGAAGGTTTCCGCGCGGTGCGGCTGTAGCCCAAAGGCGTTCCAGATGCGGCGGATCGTCGTGTGTGACAGGCCGATTTCTTCGGCCATCGACCGGATCGACCAATGGGTTGCATCCTTTGGCGTCGTTTCCAGCGTTCGCTTGATCACATCGGCAATCTGTTCGTCCGAGATCGTTCGTGGGCGGCCCGCGCGATACTCGTCAGAAAGGCCTTCGATCCGGTGCTCGGCAAACCGCCGCCGCCACTTGCCGACCGTATGCTCGGAATGGCCGAGTTCGGCGGCGATCTCCTTGCTGGTCAGACCGTCAGCGCACCTCAACACGATCCGGCACCTGTCGGACAGCGACCGCGCCGCCTTGTGCCTGCGCAACTGCGCTTCCAGAAAACCGCGCTCTTCATCGCTGAGTGCAATCGCAACCGATGCCCGACCCCGCATGCCGTACCCCCAAAAATTTGCCCCATATCAATGATGGCAAATTTGGTTCCGGGTGAATAGGTTTCGCATTCTCAGAGGCCCGTACACCTCCACCCGATGCGGAAACCGACCAAGGGGGCCGTACACCCTCCGTTTCCTTACCCAAAGCTCATCTGGTGTCTTTTTGAGTGTAAACTTGAGGAGCACCGACATGAACGTCCCCACCCCGAAGATCACCACGGGCGAGTTGCCCGCGTCACGCAAGATTTACGTCGCCGGCGCCCTGCACCCGGATATCCGGGTGCCGATGCGCGAGATTTCCGTACATCCCACGGCGGGCGAGGACCCCCTGCCCGTCTATGACAGCTCGGGTCCCTATACCGACCCGGAGATCCTGACCGACATCAGGCAGGGGCTGGCGCCGTTGCGCCGCAAGTGGATCGAAGCGCGCGGCGACGTGGAGGCCTATGACGGTCGCGAGATCAGGCCGGAAGATAACGGATTTGTCGAAGGCAGCCGGCTGACCCCGGAATTCCCCGCGAAAGCCGGCCCGCTGCGCGCCAAGGGCGGCAAGGCGGTGACCCAACTCGCCTATGCCCGCGCCGGCATCGTAACGCCGGAGATGGAGTTCATCGCGATCCGCGAAAATCAGCTGCGCGACCTGTCGCCCAGTCCCCGCGAGGGTCAGGACTGGTGCGCCGGCATTCCCGATCGCGTCACGCCGGAGTTCGTTCGTGACGAGGTGGCCGCCGGGCGCGCTATCATCCCGGCCAACATCAACCACCCCGAGACCGAACCGATGGTCATCGGCCGCAACTTCCTCGTGAAGATCAATGCCAACATGGGCACATCGGCGGTGACCTCCTCGATGGAGGAAGAAGTGGAAAAGATGGTCTGGGCGATCCGCTGGGGCGCGGACACGGTGATGGACCTCTCGACCGGCCGCAACATTCACAACACCCGGGAATGGATCATCCGCAACGCGCCAGTGCCGATCGGTACTGTGCCGATCTACCAGGCGCTCGAAAAGGTCAATGGCATTGCCGAGGACCTGACATGGGAGGTGTTCCGCGACACGCTGATCGAACAGGCCGAACAGGGCGTCGATTACTTCACCATCCATGCGGGCGTGCGCCTGCACATGGTGCCGATGACGGTGGACCGGGTGACGGGCATCGTGTCGCGCGGCGGATCGATCATGGCCAAGTGGTGCCTGCACCATCACCGCGAGAGTTTCCTTTACGAGCATTTCGAGGAAATCTGCGATATCTGCCGGGCCTATGACGTGTCGTTCTCCTTGGGCGACGGGCTGCGGCCCGGCTCGATCGCCGACGCCAATGACGCAGCGCAGTTCGCCGAGCTGGAAACCCTGGGCGAGCTCACCCAAATCGCCTGGGCCAGGGATTGCCAGGTGATGATCGAGGGTCCGGGACATGTCCCGATGCACAAGATCAAGGAGAACATGGACAAGCAGCTGGAATGCTGCCACGAGGCGCCGTTCTACACGCTCGGTCCGCTCACCACCGATATCGCGCCGGGCTATGACCACATCACCTCCGGCATCGGCGCGGCGATGATCGGCTGGTTCGGCTGCGCCATGCTCTGCTACGTGACGCCCAAGGAACATCTCGGGCTACCCGACCGGGATGACGTGAAAACCGGCGTGATCACCTACAAGATCGCCGCCCATGCGGCGGATCTGGCCAAGGGCCTGCCCGGCGCGCAACGCCGCGACGATGCGCTCAGCCGCGCGCGGTTCGAGTTCCGCTGGGAAGACCAGTTCAACCTGTCGCTCGACCCGGATACCGCGCGCGCATTTCACGACCAGACCCTGCCGAAAGAGGCGCACAAGGTGGCGCACTTCTGCTCGATGTGCGGGCCCAAATTCTGCTCGATGCGGATCAGCCACGACATCCGGGCGGAAGCCAGGAAGGAAGGGATGGACGCGATGGCGGCCAAGTTCCGCGAGGGCGGGGAACTCTACGTGCCCGTGGAGGATACCACCACGGAGGCGGAGGAATGATCACCATCGCCGGAGCAGGCCTGGCCGGCCTCGCCTGCGCTTGGGAGCTGGCGCGCCGGGGGGCGCAGGTCACCATCTACGAGCGGGACGAAACGCCCGGGGAGACCAGCGTCGCCCGCTATGCGGGCGGCATGCTGGCCCAATGGTGCGAGGGCGAGACGGCCGAGCCCGAGGTGGTTCGGCAGGGCAGCCGCGCCATCGGTTGGTGGGAGCGGATCACCCGCGTGGAAAAGCGCGGCACGCTGGCCGTCGCGCCGCCCCGCGACCGGGCGGAGCTGACCCGCTTTGCCCGACGCACGCAAGGTCACCGGCTGATCGGATCCGGAGAAATCGCGGCGATCGAACCGGCGTTGGGCGGGCGTTTCGGCCAAGCGCTGTTCTTCGAGGACGAAGCCCATCTCGATCCGCGTCGGGCGCTGCGGGACCTGGCCCAAAAGGTTCAGGAACTTGGGGTCGTCATCCAATACAGCACCAGCGCCCCTGCCAAGGTCGACGTGGATTGCCGGGGCATGGACTCGGGGCTCAGTGGTCTCCGCCCGGTACGCGGTGAAATGGCCCTGATCGAGGCGCCGGACGTGGACATCACCCGCACCATACGGCTGCTGCACCCGCGCATCCCCCTTTATCTCGTGCCGCGCGGCGACGGGATCTACATGATCGGCGCCACGATGATCGAAAGCACCTCGTCGCGTCCTGTCACCGTCCGCTCGCTGCTTGAACTGCTGGGGGCTGCTTTCACCCTGCATCCCGGTCTGGGCGAGGCCAGCGTTACCGAGACGGGCGTTGGCCTGCGCCCCGCGTTTGCCGACCATGTTCCGCGCCTGATCCATCACCGCGGCACCGTCCATGTGAACGGGCTTTACCGCCACGGGTTTCTGCTGGCCCCCGCCCTGGCGGGCCAGCTGGCAACGCACTTCTTTCAGGAGCCACCCCATGCAGATCACCTTAAACGCAGAACCGCGTGACATCGCCGGAGCGACCCTTTCGTCGGCGCTGACCGAGCTCGGATTCACCAGCGCCGCCATTGCGACGGCCCTCAATGGTCGTTTCGTGCCGCGTGAGGCGCGCGAGGCGACGACACTCAAAGACGGCGACCGGCTGGAAGTGCTGGCACCGATGCAGGGGGGGTGAGCGATGCGTTTTTATGGCACCGAAATCGCCTCGCCCCTGCTGCTGGGAACGGCGCAATATCCGTCTCCCGCCATTCTGCAGGCCGCGATCGAGGCCAGCGGCACCGAGGTCGTGACCGTCTCGCTGCGCCGTGAAACCGCCGATGGTTCTGGCGCGGGCTTCTTTGACGTGTTGCGCCAGACCGGCTGTCGCCTGCTACCCAACACCGCCGGGTGCCATTCGGCGCAGGAGGCGGTGACCACCGCCCGGATGGCCCGGGACCTGTTCGATACCGACTGGATCAAGCTGGAGGTGATCGGCCATTCCGACACGCTCCAGCCTGATGTCTTCGCGCTCGTCGAGGCGGCGCGCGTCCTGTTGGAGGACGGCTTCAAGGTGTTTCCCTACACGACCGATGACCTCGTCGTCGGCGAAAAGCTGTTGGACGCGGGATGCGAGGTTCTGATGCCCTGGGGCGCGCCGATCGGCTCGGGCCAAGGCCTGCGCAATCCCGACGCACTGCGGTCGATGCGGGCACATTTTCCCGAGGTGCCGCTGGTCGTCGATGCAGGCATCGGGCGGCCATCGGATGCGACACAAGCGATGGAGCGGGGCATGGACGCGATCCTGCTCAATACCGCCGTCGCCAAGGCCGGCGACCCCGTGGGCATGGCCCGCGCCATGGCGCTGGCGGTCGAGGCCGGACGGGCCGGGTTCCGCGCCGACCCGATGGACCGGCGCGCCATGGCGGTGCCCTCGACACCGATCCTCGGACTGGCGGAGCTGGCATGATCGACCGCTTTTACCTCATCGTGGAAGATACCACTTGGCTGGACTGGCTGGTGCCGCTTGGTGTCAGGCTTGTGCAGCTGCGCATCAAGGACCGGCCTGCGGACGATATCCGGTCACAGATCCGGCACGCGCGGAGAACCTGTGCCGCCCATGGCGCGCAGCTTGTGATCAACGACCATTGGCGCATCGCGCTCGATGAAGGCTGCGACTTCGTTCACCTGGGGCAGGAGGATATGGATTGCGCGGATTTCGCGGCGCTGAACCGGGCCGGATGTCGCTATGGACTGTCGACCCATGACGAAACCGAGCTGGAGCGAGCCCTGTCGCATGATCCGGCCTATGTGGCGCTCGGGCCGGTCTATCCGACACGTCTGAAGAAGATGAAATGGGAACCGCAGGGTCTCGAGCGGGTCTGGCAATGGAAAGAGGCTGCCGGAGAGACGCCGCTTGTGGCCATCGGCGGACTGACGCCGGAGCGCCTCTCCGATGTCTTCACGGCCGGTGCCGACAGCGCGGCGGTCGTCACCGATATTCGGCAATCCACCGATCCCGAGGCGCGGACGCTCGCGTGGCTGGAGGCGACCCGATGAGCCGCTACGCCCGCCAGATGGTCCTGCCCGAAGTCGGAGCGGAAGGACAGGCACGGTTGGCCCGGGCGCATGTCGTCGTCGTGGGCGCCGGGGGGCTTGGCTGTCCGGTGCTGCAGTATCTGGCCGGGGCGGGCGTGGGGCGGATCACCCTAGTCGATCCCGATACAGTCGAGGAAAGCAACCTGCACCGCCAGCCGCTCTACCGCATGGCCGATCTGGGCCGCCCCAAGGCCCTGGCCGCCCGCGACCATCTCCGCGCCGCCCATCCCGATCTGCGGATCGATCCGACAATCCGGCACCTCGACCCGGCCAATGCGCCGGCGCTGGTCAAAAGCGCGGACGTGGTGGTGGACGCGGCGGACAGTTTTGCCGTGTCCTATGCGCTCTCGGACACCTGCCTGACCCACGCCGTACCGCTTGTATCGGCCAGCGTGCTGGGCCAGAGCGGCTATGCCGGTGGGTTTTGCGGCGACGCGCCCTCGCTTCGCGCCGTGTTCCCCGATCCGCCGGGGAGCGGTGCGACCTGCGCCACCGCCGGGGTGATGGGACCGGTGGTGGGCGCGCTCGGCGCGGTGCAGGCACAGATGGTGCTCAAGATCCTGCTGGGCCATTCTTCGCCCTCGCCCCTGGGGCGGATCGTCTCGCTTGACATGACGACAACGCGCCTCGGCGGGTTTTCCTTTGTCGGGGCATCGGAGCCCGCACTCAGCTTCCCCTTCGTGGCGCGGCAGTCGCTGAGCGCCCGGGACCGGATCATAGAGTTGCGGGACGAGGCCGAAACCCCCACGCTGCCCCATGCCAGCGCCCGGCGGCTGGTGGTCGAGACGCTGGATCGCGTCCCGCCTGCGCTCGGCCGCCGCGTCGTGCTGTGCTGCGCTACCGGCCTACGCGCTTGGCGCGCCGCGACAAAACTCAGCGGGCAGGGGCATACCAACCTGGCCCTCTTCGTCGCAGAGGCCTTCGGATGAAGCGCCTTCTGATCATCGCGGGCACCGACAGCAGCGGTGGTGCCGGACTCACGCGTGATGCGTCCGTCGCGGCCGACCTGGGAGTTCAGGTCTTGCCCGTGGTCACGGCCGTGACGGCGCAGACGGATGACGCGGTTGTCGCAATACATGCCGTGCCCGCCAATGTGATTTCCGCACAGATCGCAGCCGCGTTTGCCGGCCCGCCCCCCGATGTCGTCAAGATCGGCATGCTGGCGACCGAGGAAACCGCCGCCGCTGTCGCCGAGGCACTGGCCCAATGCGCCGTCCCGATCGTGCTCGATCCGGTGCTCGCGTCGAGTTCGGGTGGAGCACTTTCGCCGGAGAGGAGCATCGCGCGGGTGTTGACGCTGGCGACGCTGCTAACTCCAAATTTTGGCGAGGCAGCGGCGCTCAGCGGCCTGCCCGCAGGGCCGGTCCCGGCCCAGGCGGCCCGGCTGCAGGACCGTGGCGCAAAAGCTGTCCTGATCAAGGGCGGGCATGGCCGAGGAGCAACGTGCACGGACCATCTGTTCAGCGGCGCCAGCCACCGCGCGTTCAGCGCCGAACGGTTAAACATGCGCAGACGTGGCACCGGCTGCACCCTGGCCACCGCCATCGGCTGCCATCTGGCCAAAGGCGCGACCCTGCCCGACGCCTGCGCCGCGGCGCGGGATTTTTTGCAGACCTGGCTGAAACGTGGCCCGGCCGAGCCGTCCCATGCGGAAAGAGTTGCGTCGTGCTCTCGTTGCATGTGATGGAGAACCGCCATTAAAGAAAAGAACCCCATGACCATTCAAGACACCCTTTCCGCGCATTACGACCTTGTGCCCTCACCTGCCCTTGCAGCACTTCGATCTGCCGAAGTTTCGATACGATATCTTCTGGCTTCTCTCGCTTCCCAGCCATTCTCTGGTCCTCCAATTTGCGGGCTAATTCTATCCCAGTTGGTGAACCACGTCAGTGGGGGCACTCCACCGTCTCAAAAAATTCAGTGTTTTCAAGCGGCTGAAATATCGGCACCGAGAAAATATCCAAACGCGTTTTTGACCCTCAGGAAACGTACCATCTCTTCGGAAGGAACAACTTTCAGAAGAAGGATCACCCGATGAAAAATACCTTTCATTGCAAGCAGTGCCGGAGCGAAGACGTTCATTTCTACGCCACAGCGATCTGGGACTGGGAGAGCCAGGACATGATGCTGGAATATGTCGCCGACGACCACGTCGCGGTCTGTCGGGCGTGCAATTCAGAAGTCGAAACAGTCATGCGCACGAACGATGGCTTGCCCCTGAGCGAATTGGACCTCTACGACGATGAGGTCTTTAGTGAGCAACTGCGCCTCAGCATGGCGGCGCGCGATGCGGCTCCGCGAGACCTGGAGTCTGGGCAAGCCAAAACGACAGGCTCCGGGCCTTGACGGGAAAGTTTCGTCACGTCGGAATTACCGCTTTCTTGCTGGCCACGCTGGTTGAGACGAAAGATTGAACTTGGTCCCCGCCGTTGGGGCCGTCGCACCGCTGTCGAGCGGGCCGGAGTGAGACAGGTCGAGAAACCCAGACCATTCACGAATCACACAGGTATCTCAAAGTAAGGCGTCGGATCGCCGGCAGGCGCTCTTGTTTGATCGGAGGCAACCCTTGGGAGATCACATATGGAAACGGGGCGGAAATTTTGCCTGGTCTCGAGTCTCGACTAACCCAGCAAAAGTGAGCGCGATAGCTTTCGGTTGCTTTCTGTTCTCCCCCTGCCACTGGTTTTCGAAACCGACGCCCACAACAATTCCATCCTTTCTCCGCGATAGGTTCTGGTGGTCCTGTACATGACGGGCCTGCCCCAGAGCCATCGTCGCCGCGCCGGCTCGCAATTCGAGTTCTGGGCCCGATCCCTTCAGGAAGCGCCCATGTGTTGCGGGGTGATCTTAGCCGCTGAAAGCACAAGAGCCGACGCATGGTTTGCAATGAGGTTCTTGCTTGGCGCAGCCGTTCGTGGCGGCTGTTCCCGACCAGCGCCGCGAGGTTCCGCGCCGCCTGAAAGTCGCACGGGTTGAGGATCCTCGGGCGCCATGTGCGACGCACGGGTGACAAGCCGGATCATAAGCCCGGGGGGCGGACGGCCCTCTTGACGAGCGGGTAGACTAAGATCTGGTACGGCCTCTGCCCTGCGGCTCCAATCACCTTCACGCGGATGCAGACCAAACCGCTCCGCCTCCTCCAAATGTTGAAGCACCACGATTTCCGCCCCGCTGACCTCAAACCGGGTGTCGGGTCGCACGACGCGGATCCGACGCGCGAGAACGGCCGAATTTCGCTATTGATCTCACACGCGGAAAACTCAGCAATGAGTCGATTTTCAAACCGGTATTCGCACGGGCCGGGGGCGAGGGGGCGCAATCGAGTAGACGCTCGTATACCGGAGCGTCAAGAACGACAAAGGCGCACTTGTAGTACACCATCCCTTTCAAACAGGGGGGACCCGGAACGCGACAATATCACCACGGCGAACGGGATCGGTCGCAGCATGAGACATAAAACCTCCTACGAAAACGTCACCGTCGACGTGCCGATGCGGTGGCCCGCATTTACGGCATCGGAGCGCACGCCTTTCGTGTCTTCCTCCCCCGCCCCGAAGCACTGCTTGAGCGGACCCCAGATCATCCCGGATCGGCGGCGGGCATCCTCGCCGGATCCGGCGAGGACCAGCGCCTCGCAGAGGCGTGCGTAGGGGCGGTCCTCCTGGAGATACATAATGTGCATCTGACGGCGCAGGGCGGGGCTCAGCGTTCCGAGCATGGCGCAGGCGTCGATCCCCGCCCGCTTCCGGTAAGATTTGACAGAGTCGGGTGTCCGGAAGACCCCGGGCGCGTCCTCGGCAAGCCCCGCGTCGGACAAACGGACCCCGCCTTTCTCGAGTACGGCATCAATCAATGCTGCGGCGGGTCGGCTCGGACAGAACGCCGCCCAGGATACAAGGTCATCGACGGGCAGCCCAGGGACGGGCATGTTGCAGCCGAGAATGACGCGTTTGCAAGTCTCCGACCGTGCAAGCCGCAAGCGCTCGACAAGCTGCCGGGTCGCCAGCTCACGCGTCTGGAGCTGCACCCGGCGGATCATCGGATCCGGGTGGCAGGGCACGCTGACGGCAATCGCGCTCCCATCCGACATTTCGTAGAGAACCTCCTGCTCCGGCAGACGCAACGCGCCAGCTTCGTCAGGGTCGACTAACTCCAGATCGGCCTCGGCACGGTCCCCCCACAGCGCCCGCCCGTAATCCTCGAGCGCGTCGACCGGCAGCTCTTCGCGACCGATGATGATCACCGTCGAGAAATCGCGATATCGGTTTGTCCCGAGCGCCCGGCCGCCGAACCACAGCCAATGCGCGCCGTGCAAAGGTGTCTCCAGCATGCGTCGGGATGCCTCGTCGTCCGCGAGCCCCTCGAAATCGTATCCGGCATCCGCAAAGAACCGCATCACCACCTTGCGACTGGCGCCAACGAGCACGCCCCCGCCCTGCCCTACCCGGTCACTCAGCACTTCACGACGGATCACGCTGCGCCAGTCTTCCCGCAGTCTCGCGCCCTTCAGCAGGCTACCATGCGTCATGCGGCGGTCGTGGACCTGCACGACCTCGGCATTGGGCCGCAGGGTCATGTGCGCAGTCCGCTGAAGGTCGATATCGAGCGCGCCGAGGATTTCCGGATCGGCATCGGCGTCGAGCAGGAGCATCGGTTGCCGATGTTCCGAAAGGTGCTTGCGGCAGAGGCGAATGGCGGTCCGGCCATGCGCGTTCACGAGGCGCAGTCGCTCGAGTGTCCGTCGCCCCGCCTCCTTCGCGTCGGCGAGGCAGGTCCAGACCGATGCGTACCGGGAGACGTACCGCAGCGCATCCTCCGCACGCTGGAGCAGCTGCGATTGCTGGTCCTCGGACTCGTCCGGCGTCGGAGCCGGGATATCTGCCTTGGCGGAATATTCGAGGCGGGCGAAGGCTCGGTACTCGTCGGCGCTGTACGGCAGGTCCAAGGGTGATCCTCCAGCAATGAGCGCATCGACAAGCGCATGCGCTGCTCCGATCAAATCCGCATGGGCATTGATGCGGCTGTGTGCCTTCCGGCCGCGCCGGGTGAGATGCCTCAGGAAAGTGCGCGGCAGGCGGAAGTCATCGATGCTGATCGTCACGAAGGACAGCTGCTGCGCCCAGAATGCCTCGTCAACGACGCGAAGTCTGCCATCGTACTCATCCGGATCGGGATAACCGAGATAGCTCGTCGCCATGTAACGATGGCCGGTCACCTCCTCCGCCTCGAACTGGCGCAGCCAGGCGCAGCTCTCTGCCTGGTCGCACCGCGCGTCGCCGTTGAAACAAAAGCTCTCCCGAATATTGAGCCCCAGCCGGATCCCCCGGGCGACCAACGCCGATTTGCGGCACATCTGCCTGTCCGGCTCTGCCGGGTCCGGCGCGAAACGCCCACGGATTACATGCGCGGTCCCGCCGATCTCACGCGCATGATCTGCGGCCTCTTTGCAGAGCGCGAGGGTCGGCGCGTGAAACACCACCGGCTTATCCCCGGCGAAGTTTTCGAGCAGCTCTCGCGCGATCCGGCTCTTGCCCGCGCCGGGGCTGGCCGCGACCACGGCCGCCGGCACGGGCGCGCCCTTGGCGGCGGGTCCCAGCTCCGACAGTTGGGTGATGGCCGTGGACAGGGCCGACCGGAGGTTCGGTTCCGCGTCCGGCAGCCTGGTGAACATTGTTGCGGGCGCAGGCGCTTCGGCCTCGTACGCCCCCTGCCCGCCGAAGCGGCCGGCAAGATCGCGAGGTGGAGTGGTGGTCGACATGATGGGTCCTCGAAGTGGTGTCTCGAGGAAATCGGTCGATCAAATCGGATGGAAAACTCCCGCGGACAAAAGTGTCACGCGGGTAATTGAGTTCTAATACCGGCATGACACCAAAGTTGCCTGTCCGCCGGCAGTTCACGCTCTTCTCTGGCACAGCGATGAACCGCACTCGCCTGGTTCTTGGCCAATGGCTTCGTGCCATCTGGCTGATCGTTGCCGTGTGGAAAGGTATGTCAGCCCGAACGCTCTATGAGATGCTGTGTATCACATACGAGGTCGCCAGGCATCTTTGCGACTGCATCCGCGCGATGATGACCGACAAGCGCGTCGTTCTATCAGAACCGGCTGCCACGAGTCCGTGGCGGCGTGGCTCAAGAGCCCGTGCTGCACACCGGGCGACGACCAGCTCAAGCGGATCTGGCGCGAGATCGAGCACGGCCGTGCCCACGACGCCCAACGGGCCGAAAAGGCGCAGGCCGCGCAGCACTGAGGCAGCGCCCACCGGGCGCAGGCCGGACACCGTTCAGGCGCCGGCGCGGATCGCTTCCACGACGACCTTCCCCGAACGCGGCACCACGACCCGGAAATGCCGGGCCTGGATTACGTCCTGAACCCGGCTGGGCCGGTAGGACACCCAGTTCACGCCACCCGCATGGCGCACGCTGTCAAAGGCGATTCCGTCATGCGGGCCCGTCCTGACGGAGCGGCCGAAGACCTGGGTCGCCGGATAGCTCGCTGGGTCCGGATCGTGCAGGTCGGAGCGTGTGCCGCGGATATCGACGAAGTCACCATCGAGGCGCGCAGTGTATTCGCGCAACTCCTCGGTCTTCTGCTCCAGCGCGCTGAGCGCGATCTCGCGGCGGATGCCGCTCGTCACCTCCAAGACGGAGGTCTCCAGCGCGCTTGCGGCATACCACGCACCGAGGTCAGGCCCGGCAAAGCGCGTACCCTGCGGCGCGCCGTGCAGGAATGCGGCCATGACGACGCTGGCATTGGCGCGACCGTAGGCCCACTCGTCTTCCGGCAGCCGCCTGAGGCGCGATGCCACCAGCCGGTCGTTGGTCCAGCCCTCGAGCTCGAGAACGGACTCGAGATCGCGCGGGCTCGTCACCGTTTCGAACGCGTCGATCGGCGGGAAGCGCGAGGGGATCAGGCGGTGTGTGCGCTCCGGCGCGCGGGAAAGGCGCGTCACGTGAAGACGATGTCCGTTTCGCGCAAGGGCTCGATATCGGCGCCCGCGCCGGGGCCGCCGCGCAGCCCGCCGCGCCAGCCGTCGAGATAGCGCCGCACGGTGAGAATGCCGTCGAGCCCGCCTTCGATCATCACGTCGATCGGGGCCTGCCCACCGAAAACCTCGCCGCGATGCGGCCCTTTGAGCCAGGTCATCGCCTCGGCTTCGATCGGGAACAGGATGCCCAGGGCTTTGTGAATGCCGAGAATACCGGAGATCCGGGTCAGCGTGTCGAGCGGCAGCGCCAGGGGCGCCTCTGCGCGCGCTTTTCTCACCCACTCGTGGTAGGTGGAGTTCGAGGGCTCGCCCAGGAGCGCCACCCGGGCACGTGTCGGGATGCCGTAGCGATCGGCGATAGCGAGGAAGGTCCGCAGGCCCGGACCGCTCACGCGGCGGCGCGCCACGGCGTCGATCGACTGAGGGACGGGCTCCGCCCCGGCTTGCTCGGGGAGCCGAAGAATGGTCATGTCGGACCTCCGTTCATATCCGGATATATAGTCCAAATCCGGACATTCGGCAAGGGCGCGAGGATCGGACATTTTTCGTGCCGTCACGACGGAGTCCATGTTTGAGGGGGCAATGAGGGCCATTCGAAGGTAGCGTGGAGCACGGCGTTTGAATGCTCTCCCAACGAAGCCTTACGATACTTTGATTTGCGGAAGCTAACTGAGTATATTTCACGCAGGGAGACGGCCTTGCCGATCGAAAAGGGATTGGTCGTGCCGTGGATCCGGTAGAGCGTGTCGCGCCCGCCCTTGAAGAGGTAGAGCGCCCGCGCGCCGAGCGGGTTGTCGAGCCCGCCCTCCATGCCGTTTCGCACGGGTTCGTAGAGCTCGGGATCGCGGCGCAGCATGTTCGGCGTAGGGGTCCAGCGGGGCCATTCGCGCTTGAACGGGATCACCGCCTCCCCTGAGAAGCCCCGGCCCTGCTCGCCAACGGCGACGCCGTAGCGCAACGCCCGGTGGTCCTCGAGCACGAGGTACAGGAACCGTGCATAGGGATCGACGACGATGGTGCCTGGCGCCTCGTCGGTCCAGTAGTCCACTTCCTGGCGCCGGTTGCGCGCGCTCAGCGCGGCCTCGGGGACGGCCGGAATGGTCCGGCCGGCATCCTCGACCGGGCCATAGACCGGGTCTGGAGGCGCGGGGACGGGTTCAGGGTCGGGCGTGGTGGCGGCACAGGACGTGAGCAGGACAAGGCCGGCGGAGGCGGCAAGGTTGGGCAGGCTGGATTTCATGGGGTCTCCCGGGACAGCTCATTCATGCGGTTGGCCAGTGCGGCGCGGGAGATTTCCCCGATGTGCACCGCGACGAGGCTGCCGTCGGCGGCGAAGAACAGGGTGCTGGGCAGCCCAAGGAGACCGAAGGCCTCCATCAGGCGCTGTTCAGCGTCGAGAACCACCCGCTCGCCGCTCAGGTTCTGACTGTCGAGGTAGCGCAGCACGGTCTCGCGCGGCTCGCCCTGGTTGGCAAAGCGCACCACCACGTCGTCGCGGGCGCGTGCCAGATCCATCATCATCGGCATCTCGCGCCGGCACGGCGGGCACCAGCTGACCCAGAGGTTGATAATCGCCGGGCGTCCCTCGGCGTCGGAGAGCGGCACCGGCGCGCTATCGAGCGCCGGAAGGGCGATCCGTGGCAACTGCCCGCGCGCCTCAACCGGCAGGGCCAGGCCTGCGGCGGTATATGCGAGCCCGCTGGCGATCACGGCGAGTGCCAGGGGACGCAGCACCTCGGGTCCGCGCAACATGGCGGCTAGGGCGGCAAGAGCCAGCCCCGCCGCGCCGGCGAAGGGTGCGAAACCGCCCTGCCAGACCGCCAGCGCGCTGACGGGATCGGCGGCAAAGGAGTCAAGATTGGCAAGCATGAAACCCGCCCGCGCCGCCACGATCCAGCTGGCAGCGACGACCAGGGACCAACGGTGGACTACGCCTGCGCGTGTCGGCCAGATCCAAGTCGCCAACTCGATCGCCAAGAAAAAGGCCGCAATAGCGATCACCACGTGCAGGCGCTCGTGCGAGAATACGAGAGGTCCGAGGGAAACCGCGTTCATTGCACCGCCCGCGCCGAGGCCACAACATCCTCGGGAACCGGCTCACCGACCAGCCGCGTGTCCGGCGTCTCGCGGCCGTTGGCGTCGAAAAAGATCATCGTCGGCGGCCCGACGGAGCGCAGCTGCTCGAGCAGCGCCTGGCTTTCGGCGTCGAATTCCGTGAGGTCGGCGGCAATGACCTGCATGTCGGACAGGGCCGCCTGAACCCCGGCGTCCGGCCAGACGCGGCGCTCGATGGTGCGGCAGCTGACACACCATTCGGCGGTGAAATAGATCATCGCCGGCTGCCGCGTCTCGGCGAGGGACGTTTCCAGTTCGGGAACCGAACGAACTGTGGTAAAGGTGATGGCCTTGGCGGATGTCGGGGTGTCCGCCGGCCCGCGCAGCCCCGCCAGCGGGCGCAACGGATCATCCCCGCCACTGGCCGCACCAAGCCCGAGGAGAGCGGCGGCAAGGAGTGCCATCACGCCGGTCGCCTTGCGCAGACGCGCGGTCGGTGTGGCGGCGGCGGCAAGCCGGTCGAGACCGCCCAGAAAGACGCCGGCCACGACGGCAACGCCTGCCCAGAGTGCCAGCCCCGCCGCGGGTGGAACGACCCGCCCGGCGAGCTAGGCTGCCATGCCGAGAAAGACGAAACCGAAGACCCGGTTCACCGCCTGCATCCAGTGCCCCGTTCGCGGCAGGGCACGTGTTCCGAAGGCCCCGAGCAGCAGCAGCGGCACGCCTTCGCCGAGGCCGAGTGAAAAGAGGGCCGCGGCGCCCAGTGCGGTGTCGCCGGTCTGCGCGATATACAGCAGCGCGCCGGCCAGCGGCGCCGTGACGCAGGGCCCCATGATCAGCGCGGAGGTGAAACCAAGAGCGGCAGCGCCACCGAATGTGCCGCGCCGCCCGGCACCCGCCGCCGATATCCGGTCGTTCCAGGCTCGCGGGAGGCGCAGCTCGAAAAGGCCGAACATTGCGAGCGCCAGCCCCGCGAAGACGACGGCCACGCCGCCGACCGCCCAGGGCGATTGCAGCACGATCTGGAGGTTCTGCCCCGACCAAGCGGCGGCGACCCCCAGCAGGGCGAATGCCGAGGACATGGCAAGCACGTAGATGGCGCTGAGCATCAGCCCCCGCCGCACCGTCAATGCCGTGCCCTGACCGGCCATCAATCCGCCCAAAATGGGGATCATCGGTAGGACACATGGGGTGAAGGCCAGCAACAGTCCGAAACCGAAGAAGCCCAGAAGCACCAGTGCCGTTCCGCCTCGGTTCATCAGGTCGGCAACCAGTCCCTGGTCCTTGGCGAGCGCCAGGCCGGAGGCCGGGGAGGACGTGACAGGCGCCGCGCTCCCGAGTGCCTTCTCATCCGGCGCAGTCGCGACCGGGACGGCGGGCAGAGTGTCGGTGACGGGAGGATAGCAGATCCCGTCTTCCTGACAGCCCTGATAGGTGACATTCAGCTCACCGGACACGGGCGGGAGCCGAACCTCCGCCCGGTCGTAATAGACCTCGACCGCCCCGAAGGTCGGATCCTGCTTCTGCACGCCGGGCGCGCTGTCGAGCGCGATCGGCTCGCCTCGGGACGTCTCGACGGCAAGGTAGTCCCGGTATAGGTAATACCCCTCTGCGATCTCCCAGCGAAGCACCCGACCGCCGTCTGGCAAGTCGTCGACGGAAAGGGCAAAGGCGTCTCGCGGCGCAAGGGGCTGGCCAGATCCGGGTGGGCTGTCTTGGGCCGCGGCCGGGGCGGCCAAACCGGCTATCAGCGCAATGCCCTGCAACATGGCAAGCAAGGACCGGATCGGGCGGAGGGATGTGAGTATGGTGCCTGTCATGCGGCGTGAGTCGGCCGCAAACCTTAACACTGCCTTAATGTTCGCGGCCGATCGAGCGTGCGGATGGAAGGAGCTTTCTATGCGGATACTGGTGGTAGAAGACGATGCGTCGCTGGCCGACGGGCTTTGCAACGGCCTGCGCCTCCACGGTTTCACACCCGAACTGGTGGGCACATGTGCGGATGCGGTCGAGGCCTGGATGCAGGGCGGCTTTTCCGCGGCGGTGCTCGACGTAATGTTGCCCGATGGGTCCGGCGCGGACCTCCTGGCCGACATGCGCGCCAAGGATGATCGCCTCCCGGTCCTGTTGCTGACGGCACTGGATCAGGTTGGCGACCGGATCGCCGGCCTGGACGCAGGCGCCGACGACTATCTTGCGAAACCATTCGACCTCTGGGAACTCGGGGCACGGCTGCGGGCCATCACCCGGCGCGCGCAGGGCCAGGCCAGTGCCACGATCACCTGGAACGGGCTCGAGTTCGATCCAGCCCGCATGGCCGGACGCATCCGGGATGAAGACGTGCACTTTTCCCGCCGGGAGTTCGCACTCATGCAGGCCCTCCTGGAACGGCCCGGCGCCATCGTCACCAAGGACCGCCTGGAGGAGCGGCTCTATGGCTGGCAGGACGGTGTGGAGAGCAACACTGTCGAGGTCCATGTTCACAAGCTGCGAGCCAAGCTCGGGGCCGACTTCATCGAAACGGTGCGCGGCGTCGGCTACCGGCTTTCGGAGGACGGAACATGAGTTCCATTCGCGCCCGGCTCTTTTTCATCCTGCTTATCGCAACCGGGACGATCTGGCTCTCTGCCGTCTGGTGGATCCAGCATTCGACCCGAACGGAGGTCGAGGACGTCCTGGATGCCCGGCTGGCGGAAGCGGCCCAGATGGTGTCGTCGCTACTGTCAGGTGGCAGGGTCGAAGTCGCAGGCGCGGCCGAGGCGCTGGCCGCCGTGACTGGTCGTCCCGGTCCCGAGTATTCGCGGCAATTGTCCTGCCAGATCTGATCGCTCGACGGCGCCATGGTCGGGGCCTCGGGAAGCGCCCCGGAAGGGCGCCTGACGGAGGCGGAGACCGGCTATTCGGAAAATGTCGTCGATGGGGAACGGTGGCGTGTGTATACCGAGGTGAACGAGGATCTGGGCGTTCGCGTGATGGTTGGCGACCGGCTTACCGTGCGCGAGCGCCTGGTGACAGACGTGACGCGCGGCCTGCTGATCCCCGCGCTCGCGATCCTGCCGGTTCTTGCTGGGTTGATCTGGCTCAGCGTGGGTCAGGGCCTTGCCCCCCTCTACAGAATGGCGAATGCTCTCGCTGCGCGTTCGGCCGACAACCTTGAACCGATCCGGGCCGGCCCGCTCCCCGCCGAGCTGCGCCCGATGGGGGCCGCTCTCGACGCGCTTTTTGCGAGGGTCGCCGCCGCGCGCGATCGCGAGCGTAACTTCTCGGCCAATGCCGCGCATGAGCTGAAGACGCCCCTGTCCGGCATCAAGACGCAGGCACAGGTTGCCGCAATGGCACAGGACGAAGACTCCCGGCGTCACGCCCTCGCACAGATCGAGCGAGGCGTTGCCCGCACCGATCGCATGGTGCGTCAGCTTTTGGAGCTGGCCTCGGTGGACGGCGCGGCGAGTGCAGGCGGCGGGGTCACTGACCTCGGGAAAGTCCTGGCCAGTGTTGCGTCGTCACTTGAAAGGTCGGCCGAGGCGAACGGCGTCGAGTTGCGCTGCCGTTTCCCCAAGGGGGCGCCCATGGTCCAAGGCGATGCCGTGATGGCGACAGTTGCGGTTCGCAACGTGGTTGAAAATGCCATCGGGGCAAGCTCGGCGGGCGATGTAGTCGACATTCGCGTCGAGGAGGTGGCGGACGCCCTCCAGGTCCAGATCCTCGATGAAGGGCCCGGGATCGTCGAGGCCGATCGCTCCCGCATCACCGAACGATTTTTCCGGGGCAACAATGCCCCAGAGGGAGGCAGCGGGTTGGGGTTATCGATCACGATGGCCGCCATGCAACAAATCGGCGGCACGATAGAGTTTCGGCGGAGAGACACACGCGGCGAGCAAGTGACACTGACGTTCAAAAAGAAAGTCATCTGAAAACTGACGCAGTCAAACGCACTCATCCGATGAGGACCAACTAAACGTGACGGCGGGATCTTGGAACTCGCGCGTGCGGGCAAAACCAGCAGGGATTTTTGAATTCAGGAACCTGAATTTGTTTGGTGCGTTCTTCGTCAAGCAAGACGACAAGGAGACCTGCCGATGACACTCCGTTTCGAACAGATTCTCGCCGATGGCGTTGCGCAATGTTCCTACTTGGTCGGTGACGACGACGCGGGCGTGGCCGCTGTCATCGACCCGAGGCCGGACGTCGACGTCTATCTCGACCTCGCCCGGCACTACGGCCTTGCAATCACGCATGTGTTTGAGACTCACATCCACGCCGACTTCATGAGCGGCGCACGCGAGCTGGTCGCGCGGCTGGGCGACCAAGCCCGCCTCTGTGTAAGCGTAGAGGACGGGGCGCAATACGATTTCGAATATGAGGCGATCCGCGGCGGCGACAGTTTCACCTTCGGCGACGCTCGGATGGTCGTTCGGCATACGCCCGGGCATACCCCCGAACACGTCGCGTTCCTTCTCCACGAGGGCGACACGGAAGACCCTTGGGGGGTTCTGACCGGCGACAGTTTCTTCGTGGATTCAGTGGGGCGCCCCGACCTTCTCGGCGACGACCAGACTGAGGAGCTGACCGAAAAGCTTTTCCGCACAACGCAGGATTTCTACATGGGCCTTCCCGACGGGGTGATCATCTACCCTTGCCACGGAGCCGGTTCTGAATGCGGCCCCGACATTGGAGACCGCATGTCCAGCACTATCGGTTATGAACGTCGGCACAACAAGTATGTGCAGATAACCGAACTCGACGCCTTCAAGGCGGCAATGACCGAGGACGCGCCGCCGGTTCCGACGCACTACCCCCGGCTCAAGAAGGTCAATGCCGGCGGCCCGCCGGTTATGGCGAACCTTCCCCGTGTTCCGCCGCTTACCCCTGGGCTCTTCGCGGAGGCGACCGGAAATAATGCCCAAGTGCTCGATGTCCGCGACATGCAAGCCTTCGGCGGCGGGCATATTCCCGGCTCCATCAATATTGGTGCCCAGCCGGAACTGTCGGTGTGGGCGGGTTGGCTGCTCGACCCCGAGAAGCCCCTCTACCTGGTCCTCGAAGACGATTCCCGGCTGGACGAAGTCCTGACATTGCTCTGGCGTGTCGGCTTTACCGATTTCGGCGGATACCTGGCCCGCGGCATCGGCGCGTGGCGCGAGACTGGGCTCGAGCTGCGCCGCATTCCGCAGATGACGGTTCACGAGTTGGCCGAGGCGGACGTCTTGCCGCTTGATGTCCGTAAGGACGAGGAGTGGCAAGCAGGGCACGTTCCGGAAGCCAAACATATTTTCCTGGGCGAGCTTCCGGAATCTCTCGGAGAGTTGGATCGTAGTGCAGAGATCGCGACTTATTGTGCGAGTGGCTTCCGCGCCAGCATCGCCTCAAGCATCCTTGCCGCCAATGGCTTTGAAAAGGTTTGGAATGTGCCCGGCAGCTGGAAGGCATGGACGGGCGCCGGGCTGAAGGTTGCAGCGCACGCGTAGCAGCATGGCGCAAGGCGCGCCGGAACTTCACTCGAAACTATGAAAGGACAGCAACAATGCGTAGTGCAGAATTCTTCGCAGTAGTGATTGGTCTCGGCATGTCCGCCGCCGCACTTCCCGCGGTCGCCGCCTCGGGGGCTCAGGCAGCCTTCGACCGGCTGGATCTGAACGGTGACGACGTCATCCAATGGCCGGAAGCCTACCAAGTCCGTGTCGATCAGTTCACCAAGATGGATGCGAACCAGGACGGCGTCCTCACCATAGACGAATTCAAGGGTCCTGCTCGGCCGCTTTCGGTCTTCGATGCCGATGAGGATCAGGAATTGCAGCTGTCCGAGTTCCTCGAAGGGCATCACGGCATGTTCGAGAAATTCGACGAGGATGTCAGCGGCTCCCTGACATTCGAGGAATTCGAAGCGGCGCGAAGTGCTGCTCGTGGAGGTTAAGCCTGTGTTAAGGCAGGCATGACACTCGGAAGGCGCCGCCCATGCCGCGCGGCGCTGACAGAGGAAAGGGATCAATGAGTATAACCACGACGCGTCGCGGCGTTCTAAGGCTCGGCATCACCGCCGCCGCAAGCCTTGCGACTCCCGCTCTTCTACGCGCGCAGGAGAAAACGCAAGTCGCCGATCTGATGACACCGCGTATTGTCGGGTTGAACAAGTCGCTCCCGCCCGGCGAGGTGCATGTCTCTCCCGGTCTTTTCCGTCTCTTCTGGACTCTGCCCGACGGGCTGGCTTGGATGTATCCGGTCCGAATCGGGCGCGGCGATCTCTATGAAGCCGGCGAATTCTACATCGGTGCAAAGAAGGTCTGGCCTTCCTGGACGCCCACGCCAGGCATGATTGAACGCGAGCCAGAGAAATATGCGCAATACGCCGATGAGGGCATGCCCGGAGGTCCCGGCAATCCTCTCGGAGCACGGGCGCTCTATCTTTTTACCGAAGAACGTGGCGACACCTTCCTTCGCATTCACGGCACAGACGACCCCGGAACCATAGGGCGCGCGGTGTCTAACGGCTGCGCGGGCCTCGTGAACAATCATATGATCGACCTCTATGAGAAAGTGCCGATGAACGCTCGCGTGGTGCTCTATCCAAAGCGCCCCAGCGAGTCACTCTCCCGCCAGAGCTGACTGTTTTCCCGACATCGCGGCCCCCTCTGGCTGCCATGTCGCGGGCGGAGGATGTCAGGACTTTTGCCTGGAGGAAGTCGCCTGCAGACTTTCACACCCCAGGCAGCGACCAGCTTCATGCTGGGATCGGCTTCCAACCAGAAATTGAAGAGATCGGGGGAACGGCAGGTCAGAGGGACTTGCTAACAATTCGGACCTCGTGGACCTCCGCAGTTCAGGTCCCACCGAGCTATTAACGGAAGACGAGGTGAGGGTGTCAGAATGTGCGGGGCGACACGCACAGATCCTCGCTTTCTCGCTTCGTCGCTTGTGGTTTGTGCCAACCAAAGGGAATTGCCCTAATCTTTGCGGATCGGATATGCTGTAATGAACATGATAAAGAGTGAATCCTCAGAACTCGACGCTCCAGAAAGCCTTCAGCAATACCTCGCGGCGATCGTCGAGGGGTCGGATGACGCCATCATCACGAAGGGGCTCGACAGTATCATTCGGAGCTGGAACCCGGGTGCGGAACGACTGTTCGGCTACTCGGCCGAGGAGGCCATCGGACGGTCGATCACACTGATCTTCCCTGATGATCGTATGGACGAAGAAGCCGATTTCATCGCGCGGTTGAGCCGCGGAGAGCGGATCTCCAACCTGGAGACGACCCGGAAGCGCAAGGACGGAAGTCTTGTGCCGATCTCGCTCACCGTTTCACCGGTGCGCAATGTAAACGGGAAAATCATCGGCGCGTCGAAGATCGCACGGGATATCACGCTGCAACGCCAGGCTGCAGAGCGGCAGCAGCTCCTTCTCTCCGAAATGCGCCATCGGGTCGGAAATTCCTTCGCGGTGGCAGGCGGTCTCCTATCCATCGCCGCGCGGCAGGCGGAGAGCGTGCAGGAGCTTGTCACTGTAATGCGCCAACGCCTCCTCGCGTTGGCCTCGGTCCATGCGCGCGCCGTTGACGATCCCGCCGGAGCAAGGCCGGAGGGCACTGCTCTGGACCAACTCATCAACTCGATCCTGGAACCCTTCAGCGGGGGCGCGTCCGTGACACTGGATGTGCCCCCGCTCAACGTCTGCCCGGCCGCCATCACGCCCCTGTCGCTGGTCATTTTTGAGCTGGCGACCAATGCCGTCAAATACGGCGGTCTCTCCGAAGCAGGAGATGGCATCGCGATCCAGGCGCATGAGCATGACGATCGGCTGATCGTTCAGTGGACGGAAGACTGCGCCACCAAGCCCGCGTCTGGCGAACCCGGTTACGTGGGTTTTGGGACACACATGTGCCAGAGCACGGTTGGCTCTTCGCTCGCAGGGAAATTCTCCAGGGACTTCAGCCCGAACGGCATGACAGCGACGCTGGACCTCGACCTGAGAGCCGTGACGGGCTTGCAGGCGTAGGAGCCCCATCTGGCCTCGATGGAGAAGTGCGCCGAAGTATCATGAGGCTGTAGGGGCTTGGTGACGCGCGTCCCAACTCGATGAAACGAAACGGGGCCAGGTCAATGGCTTGCACTGGCTTTTGAGACTTTCGAACCTTTCAAACGTCGGTCTTTGCAGAAAGAAGATGTTTGAAATATCAAAGATAATCGTTTAAGTGTCGCTTATCACATTTCAGGTAGGCACAATGATCACAGGCCCACAGATGCGTGCGGCGCGCGCCCTTCTTAGCATTGACCAGAAGACGCTGGCCCAACTGGCGGGACTCTCCGTCCCGACGATCCAGCGCATGGAAGCCGGCAGCGGCAATGTGCGCGGCGTCGTGGACAGCCTGACCAAGGTCGTCGCGGCACTCGAGCGCGCCGGCATCGAGCTGATCGGAGAAGGCTCCGTCAGCACGGCAAGCGGGCGCGGTGTGCGTTTGAAAGCCCCTCCACCAGAACACTGATCCCTCCCCGCGCGACGGCGACCGCCGACACCAAGCCGACGATCCCGCCGCTTCCTTCCCAAAGGTGCGGCCACACATGAAAAACACGACAACCGGGCAGAGCGACGCCCCCAGGTTCTCCGAACTGTTCACCCCCAAGCTCGTCACCGTCCTGCGCGAAGGCTATGGCCCGGTGCAGTTGCAGGCCGATGCGATTGCCGGACTGACCGTGGCCATCGTTGCGCTGCCGCTCTCGATGGCCATCGCCATAGCCTCAGGCGCGACGCCGGCACAGGGGCTCTACACGGCCATCGTCGGCGGCTTCCTCGTCTCGCTTCTGGGTGGATCGCGGTTCCAGATCGGCGGCCCGGCCGGAGCCTTCATCGTGCTGGTTGCCGCGACCGTGGCCCAGCATGGGATGGAGGGGCTGATCCTCGCCACCTTCCTCTCGGGGCTGATGATGGCCGCCGCGGGATTCCTGAGGCTTGGTGCCTTCATCAAGTTCATCCCCTATCCGGTCACGGTCGGGTTCACCGCTGGAATCGCGGTGATCATCTTCGCCAGTCAGGTCAGGGAGTTGTTCGGCCTGGCGCTGGAGAATGAACCAGGCGAACTCCTGGAAAAGGTCCCGGCTCTCTGGGCCGCACGGTCGAGCCTGACGCCAGCCGCGCTCGGCGTTTCCGCTGCAACGATCGCCGTGATCCTCGGTTTGCGACGCTGGCGCCCGCACTGGCCGGGAATGCTGATCGCCGTCGGGTTTGCCGCTACTGCGACCGCCATGCTCTCGTTGCCGGTGCAGACCATCGGCACAAGATTCGGCGGCATCCCGTCGACGCTTCCTGCGCCCAGCCTGCCTTCGCTCTCGATGGAGACCATCCTCGCGGTCCTGCCGGCCGCAATCTCCTTCACCTTGCTGGGTGCCATCGAGTCGTTGCTGTCTGCCGTCGTCGCGGACGGCATGACCGGCCGCCGCCACCGGTCGAATTGCGAACTCGTGGCGCAGGGTGCGGCTAACATCGGATCGTCCCTCTTTGGCGGGTTCTGCGTGACCGGCACGATCGCGCGAACCGCGACAAATGTCCGGGCCAGTGCGCATGGTCCGGTAGCCGGTATGCTGCACGCCGCGTTTTTGCTCTTGTTCATGTTGGTCGCTGCCCCGCTCGCCTCGTTCATTCCACTTGCCGCGCTCGCCGGCGTGCTGGTTGTCGTTGCCTGGAACATGGTCGAGTAATCGGCCATCGCGATCCTCGTCCGCTCGGGCTGGGGGGAGGCGACGGTGCTGGGCGTCACATTCCTGCTGACCATCTTCCGCGATTTGACCGAGGCCATCGTGGTCGGCTTCGCACTGGGTTCGGTTCTCGTCATCCATCGCATGAGCCGGACAACAGATGTTAAGGCAGACAGCGCTTTCGTCGGTCGCGACGAGGCCGACACCGCCCACCCGCGCGGCGCGTATGACGAAAATGAGGCCCAGAACCCCGACGTCGTCATCTACCGGATCGTCGGTGCGCTGTTCTTCGGCGCGACCGCCTCCATCGGCTCCGTGCTCGATCGCATCCAGGACACCCACAAGGCGCTGATCGTCGATTTCTCGTCCGTGCCTTTCCTCGATTCGACCGGCGCCAACATGATCGAGGGGCTGGCCCACAAGGCGCGGAAGCGGGGTGTTGCCATCTGGCTCACGGGGGCAAGCCGGGAGATCCAGCGCGTCTTCGCCACGCACGGCTTGAAGTCCCCGGTGGTCCACTACGCCACTACAGTCGACGAGGCCATTGCGGAGATGTGCGATGCCGCCACAAACGAGCGGGAGGCCACTTGATGCCCGGAACCAGCAGGGCAGCGCGGCGCCGGAACGGTCGGGCGGAGGCCCGGCGACGCTATGTTCTGGAGGCTCTGGAGCGCCCGCGAACCCAGGCGGAATTGCGCGATGCGCTCGGGATGAGCAACAGCGGGATCCTCCATCTTCTGCGGCGGATGGAGCGCGACGGACTTGTGCAGCCCGCCGAGCGGGTCGCTTGGACACGCATCTGGGAGCGCACGGTCACGTCGACGACGGATGCACGCCGATGAGGCCAGAAGTTGAGATTTCCCTGGCTGAGAACATTGGTTTGCTCAGCAACATCCGACATTACGCCCTCGGAGGAGGGATACAGTCATCCCGCAGGTCAGGGCTCGCGCGCGCTTCGATATGGGTATGGCCGCATCGAGCAGAGGAGCGGTCATTCGAGACGCCTCGTTTGAATGACTGCCAAGGGCCGCCATTGAAGGCGGCCCCGGGTCTTAGATTTCTACGCTTTCAGAGATTGCCAGAGCGTCCTCGAGCTCAACCCCGAGATATCGGACGGTGCTGTCCATCTTGGTGTGACCGAGCAGGAGCTGCACGGCACGCAGGTTCCCGGTCTTCTTGTAGATTTGTGCAACCTTGGTCCGGCGCATCGAGTGCGTGCCGTAGGACGTGGCATCCAACCCAATGAAACTCACCCATTCCCGCACGAGCCGGGCGTACTGCCGCGTCGATATGTGCAGGCGCTCATGAAACCGGCCGGGCCAAAGAAATTCTGAGCCAACCATCAGCGGTTCATCCATCCATCGCGCAAGCGACTTGCTTGTGCCCTCCGTAATCTCGAAACGCACTGGCCCCTGTGTCTTGCTTTGGATGACCGAAGCTCGCTCCTTGACTTGGCCGGAGGCGTAGACGTCGGCCACCTTGAGCTTTACCAGATCACACCCTCGCAGTTTACTGTCGATGGCGAGGTTGAAGAGAGCCAGGTCCCGGTGGTTCTCGGCAATCTCAAGACGAACGCGAATGGCCCAGACGTGCTTGGGCATCAATGGTCGCTTCTGGCCGATAACACGGCCTTTGTTCCAAGCGGGCCGGCAGGCTCGAATGGCAGGTAAGTTCGCAATTGTCATGGCGGTTACTCCGATCCGCCACTCCCTGCCTCAACGCCAACCCGACGTTGGCAATAGAGCATATCACCGAAAGGTGCGCCCGAAGAGAAGGTCTGGTAGGAGCCCATTGTGCTGGTTGCCGCGGATGAAACGAACGGGACAAGCCTGGCAATCTGCTAAGCCTTTTGCCGCGCGTTGGAGGGATCCCAGACCGGAGAACCAAGCAACTTCAACGCCCGGCGTTCCCCCAGGATGACAACCTCCAGCCCGTCGCTCACTTCCGGGTCAACATAGGCAAACCCCAGGCTCTTTCCTGTCGCATGGCCGTAGCCGCCCGAAGTGCAGACGCCAACGACCTTGTCGCCCTGCATGACCGCCTCGCCCCCATGGATGTCACAATCAGTGGCGGCGACCTCGCCATAGACAAGTTTAGTGGCGATGCCTTGCTGGCGCACATTCTCGGTCCCGGCACGGCCCCGGAAGTCGCCCTTGTCGGGGGCATAGAAGCGTGCGCTATTGGCCTCGATCAGCGTGATCTCGTTGGTCAGTTCCGCATTCATGCCGTGATAGGCCTTTTCCATCCGCAGGCTGTTCACCGCATGCACGCCGAAATCTGCGATGCCGTGGGCGGTGCCTTCGGCCCAGATCGCATCATATAGCTTGGCCAATTCCGCCATCGGCGCATGCAACTCCCATCCCAACTCGCCGACGTAATTCACGCGCAGCGCCCGCAGCGGAACTCCGGCAATGGTGATCTCCTGCCCGGACAGCCAGCGAAAGGACGGGGTGCTAAGATCGGCATCGGTAAGGGGTTGCAGGACGTCGCGCGCCTTGGGGCCGGCCACAACAAGCATGCCGTAATCGTAGGTGACGTTGGTCACCGTTACACCATCGCCTGCCTCGCTGAGGCAATCCAGCGCCTGAAGCTCTGCCCCTGCCCCGGTCAACACGTAGAACCGGTCGTCGGCCAACCTTGTGATGGTCCATTCACCGATGATCCTGCCATTTTCGGACAGAACATGGGTTAGGCAGATGCCGCCCTTGTTCTTGGGTAGCCGGTTGGCGGTCAGCCGGTCCAGGAGCGCCCCGGCATCCGGCCCGGTGACGTCGAATTTGGCAAAGCTCGACAGGTCGCAGATGCCCACCCTCTCGCGCACCGCGCGGCATTCTTCGGCCACGATGTCGAAGGTGTTGTTGCGGCGGAATTGCAGGTCTTCGACGAAACCTTCGGGGGCGAAATACATGGGTCGTTCCCAGCCGAAGACCTGGGTATAGGCCGCGCCCTTTGCTTTCAATGGCTCATGGAGCGGGGTAGTGAGCACCTCGCGCCCGGCGGCGGATTCACGCCCTGGCAAGGGGGTCACGAACATCTCGTGATAATCCTCGAAAGACTTGGCACGGGTGTAGTTTTGATCGGCGAAGCCGCCAAAGCGGCGCGGATCGCAGCAGGCCATGTTGATCTCGCTGTCGCCATAGACCATCCATTGCGCCAGGTATTTGCCGACGCCCCCGCCCTGCGCGATGCCGATGGAGGCGCCGCAGCATTGCCAGAAATTGCGCAGCCCAGGCGCGGGTCCGGCCAGCGGGTTGCCGTCGGGCGTATGCGGGATGGCCCCGTTGATGACGCGCTTGATGCCCGCATCGGCGAAAATCGGCATCCGCTCGAACGCCTGTTCCAGCCAGGGCGCGATGCGGTCGATATCACCTTCGAAAAGCTCGTTCTCGCTGTCCCATTCCGGAAAGCCGCCGCGCGCTTCCCAGGCTTCCTGCGCGCCGTAATGCTCGTAAATGCCGACAAGGCCCGCTTTCTGCTCCTGCCGGTAATACCCGGCGGTGGCCGGGTCGCGCATCACCGGCAACTCGCCGTCCCAGTCCTTGAACGCGTCCAGCGCCTCAGTGACGAGATAGTGATGCTCCATGTTGGTGATCGGCGTGTCCAGCCCGACCCAGAGCCCGACCTCGCGCGCATAGCAGCCGCCGGCATTGACCACGTGTTCGCAGGTGATGTTGCCCTGTTCGGTCACCACCTCCCATTCGCCCGAGGGCAGCCGGTTGATATCCGTCACCCGGTTGCGCCGGATGATCGTGGCGCCCTTCTGGCGGGCGCCGACGGCCATGGCGTTGCAGGCGCTCGACGGGTCCACATGGCCGTCCATGGTGGTCCAGGCCCCGGCCAGGACGCCATCGGTCTGCAGCCAGGGGTTCAGCTCCTTGATGCGGTCGGGGCCGATCACCTCCATGTGAAAGCCCACATTGGGCGCAAAGCCCGCAACGTAGTTGAACCAGTCCACCTCTTCCTGCGTCGTGGCCAGCCGGATACCGCCACAGCCGTGCCATCCGGCGGGCTGGCCGGTGATCTCTTCCAGCCGGGGGTAGAGCGTGTTGGAATAATGGTGGATCTTGGCCATGTTGTAATTGCCGATGAAGCTTGGGCATTGTCCCGCTGCGTGCCAGGTTGACCCGCTGGTCAGCTCGCCCTTCTCGATCAGCACCACGTCGCTCCAGCCCTCTTCGGCCAGGTGATAGGCCAGGCCCACCCCCATCATGCCGCCGCCGACGATGACCGCTTTCGCATGAGATTGCATGTCCAATACCTTTCTTGTCGGAGTTACCAAATGCCGTTGCTGGCACCCATCCGGGCCCTTGGCAGAACGATGTTGAAATTGTCGCGCAGGCGGCGGTCCACCTCCTCGGGGATATGGCCGGGATAGTGGTCCGCAAGGATCGTGCGAACCGTGTCACGGGCCACGTCGCGCGCGTCACGGGCGCCTGCATCCTCCCAATCGCTGATGCTGCGGCGGCAGGCGATCTGGGGATAGAGGTAATCGGTCTTCATCCGAGCAAAGGTCTGCGGGTGGCCCAGGTAATGGCCTTCGCCCATCACCACGTCGCGGATGACATCGAAATTCGCGGTGTCCTCGTTCACCTCGACCCCCTTGACCGTGCGCAGGATCGCCCCCAGCAGGTCATTGTCCAGAACGTAGCTTTCGAAACCGGTGCCCATCAGGCTGCCATGCATGCCGGCGCTTTCGTGGATCATCGACGCCCCGGCATGGGCGGCCAGCGAGATGGTATATCCCTTCTCGCCGCCCGCCTGCATGTCGGGCAGCTTGCTGTCGGTCATGCCCGCGGGGACCGAATTGGGCAGGTCATAGAAGCCGGCCATCTGCGCGCAGGCGGCAGAGAGCAGCGCCTGCTCGCCCGAGCCGCCCGACATGGCCCCGGTGCGCAGGTCGCTGACGAAGGGCCAGGTGGCGAAGATCGCCCGGCATTGCGGGTCGATGAGGTTGCACAGGATCAGCCCGGCCAGCACCTCGGCACAGGCTTGCGCCACGGCCCCGGCCAGGGCGGCGGGGGCGGTCGCCCCGGCCTGGCCCGCGGCCACCAGCAGGATCGGCATCCCCGCCTCGACCGCCGCCTCCAGCGCGTCGCAGCTCTCGGTGGCAAAACGCATCGGCGGCACCACGTGACAGCAGACCGCCGTGCAGAAGGGGCGCTGCCGGAACCTGCCTTCGCCGCCGGCCACCGCATCCAGCATCGGGATTACCGCGCGCACGCTGGCGCTGTCGGTATAGCTGACCGCGATGGACTTGGAGGTGCCGGAGAGGCAGGCATAGGTGGTGTTGATATCCAGGTCGAGCACGGTTTCGGTGTCGCGGGCCACGACCGAGCGGTGATACCAGTGGATATTGTCCATCCGGTCCACCAGCCGGGCGATGTCGTAAAGGTCGGCCACAGTGCTTTCCCGGTATTTGCCACTATGGAAATCCATGATCGTGGGGGCCGCGCCTCCGGTGCCCGTATGCACGCGCCGGCCGCCGATCTCGATGTCATGCGCCGGGTCGATGCCGTGCAGGGTGAATTTGCGCCTTGTGCGGCCGATCACGTCCTCGACCATGGCTCGTGGAAAACGCAGCCGGCCGGTATCATCCACCTCGCAGCCCGCCGCGACCGCGCGCGCTTCCAGGCTGGGCGTGATCTGCGACAGGCCAAGATCGGCCAGCAGCCGCAGCACCAATTCATGGATGCGTTCCATCTCCGCCTGGCTGAGCGGCTGATACCGCCCGCCGATCATGCCCGGCCTGATGGGCGGCGCGGCCGGCGGGAGGGTCGATTTGTTGCGACTCCGGCGGTTCGGCTTTCGAATGGCGGTGGCTGGCATGAGCGGCCTCGTGGCGTTTCCCGACGCCCACTAAGCGGCGAATCCGCACACCGCTCAAACGATCATTTTGCATGGATCGCATGCTGTCAGGTCATGCGACGCCCGATGCCTCGGCCTCGCATTCCTCCAATATCCATTGCACGAACTCTGATACGACCGGTTTGGACATCGCGTCGGCGGATGTGCCGATGTAATAGCTGAAGCAGGTCTCGAGCGGGTTCTCGAACAGGCAGACCAATTGCCCGTCCGCCAGCATGGCATCGGTAATATAGCTCCACCCCAGGGCCACGCCCCGCCCGGCCGCGGCCCCTTGCAGAACCATCGGATAGCTGTTCAGGCGGATGCCCCTGCGCACCGGCTGCCCGGTCACACCCTTCTGTGCCAGCCAAACCTGCCAGTCGACAGTCCCCCAGATCGTGCCGCCGCCTTCCAGATGCAAAAGCGCCTGATCCAGCAAATCACTGGGTCGACGCAACTCCGGGTGGTCGCGCAGATAACCAGGACTGCATACCGGATAGACCCGCTCGCCAAACAGGTGCCGGGCCTGGACCCCGTCCCACGTGCCATCGCCGTAAAGCACGGCGACATCGGCATCACCCTTGCTTAGATCAATCTTCTGATCGGTTGCCAGAACCCGGAGGTCAACGCCCGGGCATCGCTCCGAAAAGCGCTCCAGCCGGGGCATCAGCCAATAGTAGGAAAAGGCCACTGAGGCCGCTACGGTGATCTGCGGCGTTCCGGCGTCTGTGCGCAGATCGGCGACGCATCCGGCGATCTCATCCAGACCGCGGGCAACCGCTTCGAACAGTTGTCGCCCTTCTGGTGTCAGTTCGATGGCCCTGTGCTTGCGCAGAAAGAGCGGGCGGCCCAGATCTGCTTCCAGAGACTTGATCTGTCGGCTCACGGCGCTTTGCGTCAGGCACAACTCGTCGGCGGCGGCAGTGAAACTCAGCCGTCGGGACACCGCCTCAAATGTGTGAAGCTGCGACAAAGCTGGCAGCGAATATTTCCTCAACCCAAATCCCTTCAATACAAAGGCACAGTCGATTTTCCTGTTGTCCAAAAAGCCTAAGACCGAAAAGGCGGCTACGTCCAGATTTGGCAGACTTGAACGCTGCAGGTTGAGGACTGAAGTAAGCTCATTCGAACTCGCCCTCGACGTTGGCTGCCGAAGCGGTAGCCCGAGCTACGGCAGTCAATGCCCGCTCAGTCCCGCTCTGTTGACCTCTGAAGTCCCAGAGTTTGCGCTTGCAGCGAATGGCTGGTCTGACGGGCCGCAGCGCGGCATCAAGTGGTTCCGGCGAGAGGCCGCAAAGGGCCGTCCGCCGCCGTTCTCAACGTTTTGCGATTTACTCAATCTCGGAGAATATGCACGGATCTCTTCCGAAAGCGAAAACATAAACGTGGATTTGGCCATGGCCGCCGGCCGACGGGCAATGGCCGCGACGTGTAAAAATCCCGCGTCTCTACAACGCCTCGTGCTGCACATCCGCGTGAACACCGCTTTGCTCCCTGACGAAGCAACCTTCCCCATCAAGTAAGGATGGCATTCACTGTAATCCCGACCTCCTCCTCGACGCTCAAGGTCGGTTTGGTCGCGCATGGCTTGCTCGATCACGAACTGTCACACCAAAGAACTTGCCCATCGCCGCAGGGGTGTGGGCGCTCCTCTCGCCAGACCTCGCGAAAAAAATCAGCCGAATTTTCCGATAATTTCTTCCAGCTGAATTCAACGATCCAACCTCTTCTTTATGAGCCAAACGAAGAGGACCACTCGATGACCATCTCACTGCAAAAGACTTCGCCGCCACGGCCCGCCTGTCCGCCCTGCCGCGTGCAGGCCCGGTACCGCGGGCACCGCTCCTCGTTGCCCCCGAGTACGCCAGCCTCGGGGACTTCATCGGCGAGTTCGGAGGTATCGTCAACCGCCCCGACCTCGGATTTGCACCTGAAACAGTCATGAAAGTCGTATTAAAGACAGGCGTTCTCGAGCCGGAAAACTTCTTCATCGACGAGATGTCCGGCGCGGAGGGCGCCGTTTTCAAAGAGATCACGGCCGTTCAGTTCGGTGGCCCGAATCAGCACCGGATCGCCCGGCAATCGAAGATGGTCGAAGAGGGACAAACGTATCAGATCCACCTGGTTCAGTTCGCCGATGCCATCCTCTATGTGCATCCGGACTGGCTGCACGGCGCATGGAGGTCTCAGGCCAGTCATGCATCGTCCCGCCCCCTCATGATGATACTGGAGGGCGCGCATTCAACCGAGGAGGCCGCGCGCTGCCTGAATAAGACATAGCGGTACATAAAAATATTCCGTTCTGCCCTTCCGGCGGCGA
The DNA here is from genome assembly GCF_008728195.1 of Roseovarius indicus. Classification (NCBI taxonomy): domain Bacteria; kingdom Pseudomonadati; phylum Pseudomonadota; class Alphaproteobacteria; order Rhodobacterales; family Roseobacteraceae; genus Roseovarius; species Roseovarius indicus. Next base: position 119,053 of record NZ_CP031599.1, on the reverse strand, counting down.
TCCGCTCTACCCTGAGCAAGGGTCTCGAGTTTCGGCGCCCCGGAGACTTCCTTACCAGCGGCGGGGTCAATCCCGCATTCTTACGGTAGTCGTCCGTCCCACCCGGGCGGGAGCTCGGCGTTCTTGCCCGTCGGCCATACGGTGTTGCCAGCAGGTTGCACCGAAGAAACCGGTTTCCCCGGCTCTGAGCGACAGCCCCCGCCCGATCAAACTGGTGTCACGCCGGTAATTCATTTCCATGACCCGCATGACACCAAAGTCGCCCTGTGTGCCTCCTGACCTGCCGGATTTCATTTCCGCGTCAATCGCTCTGAACCAAGCAACGCCGAGACATGCGCGCCCGCGAGCCCTGGACCCAAGTCCAGGCGCCCCGCTGACGTTGCGGCACTTTCTGGTTTTCGATTTCGGGAAACACGAAACAGGCCAACATCCCGTGCATCACCGCCCAGGAAAGGACCTCGACATGCTGATATGCCCTCCGGTCAACACGCGCGACCGGCTTGAATCGAAACTGCAGAAGGCCGCCGCCCCCATTTACCGGGAGTACGACGGGATGCAGGTCCGCGAAGCCCGAAAGCGACTTGCGCCGTTTCACTACTGCGTGCCGTGTCTCGGACACGTCGCGTTCTACAAGAACATGCGCGTGCGCAAGTTGAGGCTCGTTTCAAACGTAAAGCCCCGGCCAAGGACCAGTCCGCCGGCTTTCACATGCGATCTCGACGTCCTCGGATCACGCTCGGTCCGAGGTAAACTTGGCCCGCTGATCGAGCATATTTCGGAAGCCGAGGCGGAAGCCCGCGCGGCTTGCGGCAATTGTGAACTCGCGCGCCTCTCCGATAGCGCTCTGGAGCATCTGTGGGAGTCGCTGGACAACGTCTGCCGGTATATCACCCGCGAGGAAGTGATGTCGCTGCTGCTTCTGCGCGCCGTGGCCGCTCTCGAGTTGCAAGCCCGTGACGAGGAAAGCGCGCATGCCCGCCTGAAACGACTGGCGGCGTATGAAGCCTTCGCAGAGGACAACGACGCGGCCATGCGCGCCGAACGGGAGCAGGCAAAGAAGTGGTTCGATAATCGCAGTGTGCACGGATATACCGTTCACATGTCTTACCAGTACGCATTCCTCGGCCACGAAGACCAGGTCGTCCTCGCATATCGCGACCGTGTGTTCTGAGTGACGGCGTTTAGTCGCTTGAACCGATGCTGCCCCTGCCCTGCGAAACGTGCGCTTGGCCAGCGGATTGGGTTCGATGCCGATGGTGGCTTTGTCTGCGCCAGGGATGGCACTGCCGGATAAACACCAATCTACACCTTCTGGCCGGACCCAACGACGCCGGCGCGTCGATCCTCCATGAGACCGGCGCCCCACCCAGCGTCGCAGTTTTTCCCCCAACGCAGCAATGCGTCCCTGGCACCTATCCGGATGATCCCAAGATCCGCGACCGCACGTCCAACGGGTCGCCACTGCCTTGCTGAGAACAGCGGCGACCCGTCGTTGCCTCAACCGCGCTTTCGTCGCCTTGGCGCCGAAGCCGGGGAGGTTTCTCCCCGAACAAGCATCTCCAAGGCGGCGTGGTATTTCTCCACGCTCGCGACCTCCGCGAACTCACTTCGGTAGTTCTCCTGCATCCATTCGACGGAATGTCCCAGCAGTCTCTGGACGGCCCAGGCAGCATCGGGGCGGTGGCGGCGCAGCAAGTCGGTGACGGCCGTGCGGATGAGATGCCCGGATATCCCGAACGCCTCGCGAAGCAGCTTGGACGCGTGATACGTGTCGAAGCCTTCCGCCTGCAGGCTCAGGAGATTGCACCCATCGAGCTCGGCAATGCGTGTCTCGATGCACCAGGCCGGTCGGCCCTCGAGCACATGGGCATCGATGAGCAAACCGGTCAGCCCCCAGAGCGGACCGTTCTCCTTCCAGCGAGCCGTCTTCGATTGCCGGAACGCCGGTTCCCAGGTTCCGTCCGCCCGGCGAACGATGTCGCGTCCGATCCGAAACTCGGACAGGTCTCCCTGCCGGTCTACACCGTTGACAAGCAGCGCGAAGACGACCGCCTTGCGCCGCAGGCGGGCCGCCCTGTCCGAATGCCCGGGCAGATCGCGCGCCTCCTCGCTTGCCGCGACGGCCGCAAGAAGGACGCCATCGAGCCCGTGCTTTTCGCGGAACTCCCGCATCCTGGCCCGTTTCATCGGCGTCTCCTCGGCCGCCTCCGCGCGGCAGGCCGCGAGTATCTCTCCGAAGGAGGCTTCACCGTCCGGCGCGTAGAGTTCGGCACGGGCGGCAAGGCACATCACGCGCTCAAAATAATCGGCGATTGTCCCGAACCGGATGGGCTCCCCGCTCCGCGGGTTTACACGCTCGACGAGGAAGCCGAGAAACGCCTCCGCGAGTTCCGGCGTGAACCCGTCTCCGAACTCGCTGCCTTCGGCGATCGCGTTCTCCCGCGCAAGCGCCAGGAGCCCGACCGCCTGGACCACCGAGCCCCTGCTCTTCGATCCGAGAGGACGATACCGCCGTCCGTCACGCCGAGCACGCCGGGCGAGACACGGCAAGGCGGCACGCCAGGCCTCGGGCCATTCCTCGGGCCTCAAGGCTTCGCGACGCGAACGGCGCGGACGCGGGGCGCGGGTGTTGTACCGCCCGTTGAGCCAGGCGTCCCAGTCGCGCTTGACCGGCACGGCCGCCGCGGTCGGCACATCCGGCGCGAACCGCGACAGCGCCGCCAAGAGTGTGCGGAACGCCGTCCGGCTCTGCGTCGAGGCGGCAAAGTCCTCCGCCTGTGCGAACTCCGGAGCGCGACCCTCCGCCGCCAGGCGGGAAAAGAAGCGCTCCAGCGCCGCGGGCATGCCCCGCGGCGCAAGGTCTTTGACGAGCGCGGCCTGGCGCAGACGATCGGCCACGTCGCACGGGACATTGGGCATTGTTGCCACCAGAGCCTCGGCCCGGACGGCACGGCTTTGGGGTTTCGGGGGCATCACGCGTTCCCCCGCAGGCCCAGGGTTGGATGCAGGTCTTCCAGCACCTGTGCGAAGAGCTCGGCGGCCGCCCGTCCCTCACCGCGGGCATAGAAGTGCTCGACGGTCTTCAACTCGTCGCAGAGCAGTGCTGCCACGACATGATAGTCGCCGGGATGCACCGCGAGATAGAGCGTCGCCGCGACGTGGCGCATCGTGTGCGGCGTAAGGCCGGTAAGCCCCAGACGCGACATGCCACGGTTCCAGCACTTGTTGAATGTCGAGCGCGTGAGATAGCCCCCCCGAGTTCCGGGAAAGAGCGCGTCGGTGTCGCGACAGCCGGTCTTCTTGTGCCGCGCGATCCACCGCGATCGCCCCTCTTCCTGCCAAGCTTCGAAAACTGCCCACAGCCAGTCCGGCACCGGGCCTTCGATTGCGCGGCGGTTCTTCACTTTGCTTCGATCGATCTCGATCCACGCCTTCGCGCCCGCGCGGCGCGGTGCGACGAGATCAGTACCCTGCCCGCCCGCGTCGAACTCGTTGACGTTGCGCGTCCGAAGCGGCCGCGCCAGCTGCACGGCCATCGCGGCGGCCGCGATCGACAGGTGGAGTGTTTCGGCTTTTTGAGCGTCACTCAACCGCTCCCAGCGATCGAAACCCCGCCGGGCTTCCCGCAGGAGCGTCTCCGGACCGGTGACAATCGCTCGCACGATCGCCGGGTCGCGATCGACAAGACGGATGAACTCTTCGCGCGTCGCGGACATCTCTCCATCGCGATCCGAGACATAGTCCGGATCGTCGGCGATATCTTCGAGCGCGAAGACCAAGTCTTCCGGCATTCCGTTGCGCCGGGCAAGCGACAAGAGAGCCGACAAGTAGCTCTTCACCGAACTCGTCTGTGTCGTATCGCGGAGCTCCTCGTCGGACTGGCCGCGGGCAATGTAGCGCTTGACCGCCGCCTCGACGCGATCTTCCGTGACGAGGTCATCGAGCGTTTTGACATCGTAGACGTTACCGCGATCTTCTTCGGCATGGCGTGCAAGCCAGGACAGCGAGCGGACATAGTTCTTCCGTGTCGCGTCCGGATTGAAGACGCGCCGACGGCGCAGGCGTTTGTTCTGGCGCCGTGCGGCAATCCGGGCGGCGCGAGAGCTTTTCTTGTTTGCCTCGACCTGCACCGCCTGGTCCAGGGCGGTGTCACGAGCGTCGAGGAACTCCTGCGAGAAGCGCGACCAGTCGAGCGGCGCATCGCGCCGCGTGGGCAACTCCCCCACTTGCCGATCGGGCAGCAGGTCCGCGATGGGCGCGTGGCGGTTCTGCTCGCGGATCAGGCGATTGAAGAAACGCACAGCATTCCGATAACTCTCCGTCTTGTCCGCGGGGAGCTTCCTCAGTGCCTCGATTGCACCTTCGGTATCCACCGTTTGCGGACGCATGTGCCCGAGGCGCGCGCGCAGATTTGCGATCGACAGGCCGGACATGTTCGGCAGAATCCTCTGGCCCGTCTCATCGACGCAGTTTTCAACGTCGGACACATAATCCGCGATCCGGTCCCATGCTTGCTTGGCGTCCCGGTTAGTTGCCGGACCCGATCCGACATGCTTGCGCGCGCGTCGGATCGCCGCAGGGATCTTGCCGCCCCAGGTCTCGAACGCGCGCTCGGCAGCTTCCGGAGTCTTTGCGCGGAATTCGCCGGCCCAGACGATTTTCGAGAGCTCCTGCTCCCAGGCCCGCTCGTCGGCCGCGAGCTGCCACAGCTTCTTGTTCGTCAACCGCTCCGCGCGCCGGAACGCGGCGCGATACGCGTCCCGCGAGGTTTCCGAATAGAGATCCGGAAGGAGTTGATAAACATGTTGGAGAGTTTCGATTTGCATCGATTTTCCTTTCTTTCATCGGGAAGGTGGAGTGTTCATCGGCAGCGCCGTCCGTTCAGTCACGCCGAGCTGAACGGAACGGGGGTGCAGATAAGGGCCGTAAATCTGGATAGGCGTTTCGTTCAGATGCGTTTCAAGGCCGTTCAAACCTGGGGTTTTCCGTTCAGACGGCGGGTCTGCGGCAGGCCCTCGCTCGAGGGCATCGGATGGGGTTTCGAAGGCTTGTTTCATCGGTGATCTCACGCGTGTCGGACAGGCATGAGACGGAGAAAGCTCCACGAAGGGGCGGTTTCAAATTGGTTCATCGCAAAACGAAAAAAGACCCGCAGGACAGGATCCTGCGGGCCGCGAAGTTGAAAGCAGACCATCTTTCCAGGTCGTGTGACCCGGACGTTTGGAACACGAACCGCCTGTTCGGCGGCGAATGCTTCATGGCGTGCGGACCCGAAGGTTCCAATCCGCGGACCGGCCGGGGTTCAGGCCAGGCATTGCGGGTGATCGCCACGTTCTTCTTCTAAGCCGCCTGCTCGGCGGCGGATCCGGGAGCATCGGGCAGGGCCTTTGCCCCACGTCGCTGCTCCCGACACTGATGATAGGGGGTCGACGGCACGGACTCGGAAGACAAAAACCCGGAAAACATTGCAAGCCCCTGATTTTTGGTGTTTCTTTTTTTGCGATTTCTGCTGCCCTCGAGACCAGGGTTCGGGCCATCGCGTAATTTTCAGGAAACGCACCGGCAAGCCGCGCCGACCCGCCGGCCGGCGCCGCTCCGCGCTTTCGTTCCGCGTCATCGATTCAAGGCGATGCGGGTCCGCGGGCCCGGCAAGCTCAAAGCAGAGGTTATTTCATCCCTCTGCATGAAGCCCACGAGAGTTAGTGGCGTGCCGTGCAAGATGTCGATGGCGGTTGATGTTGACGCGCACGCCTCTGATAGATGTGGCTGCGGCCGGCCGCGCTGTCACAGAGCGAAAACAGCGCCATCACCTTCTCCGACGTCGGGTACGACTGCGCCAGGTTCAGCCCGGCCCGCTCGGTCATGGATGCGACGGAGCCCATGATCCCGGCATACGCTTTCATCCGGGCTGACTGGCTAGGAGAACTGGCATTCCGTATCTGCCTGGCCGCGGCCTGGAACTCCGCGATATCATTCTCGATGGCGGTCCGCCCCCAAAGCGGGTGGTCCCGTGCGCCGTCCACCTCGGGCATGATATCCCGAATGCATGCCGAGGTCTCCTTCAGGAATTGCCCCGAGGGTACTGCAAAGAGCGGACATGTTTTAAAAAAAGTTGGATTGAGCTTGCGCCGAGAGTCATCACTCTCGATCTTCCCGTTACGCCAAAGATCGCGGACAACCCGGCTGAATGACTGACCAGACGTCGCGGCGACAGGCCCGGCGAGCCCGTCGAAATACTCGTGCAGACGTGTCAGGATAGCCTTGTCGCAAGACTTCGCGGCGTAGCGTATCAGCGCCTGCGCGGCGTCATCGGCTCTCCCAGTCTTTTTGAACGAGAGGGCCATTTCTTCCTCAATTGTCGCAAGACCGCCCAGTCTTTCGAATTGATCGCGCGGGCCATGGCTGGCTGCATGTACGAGCTTGCCGTGGACAGCAAGCAACGATGTGAGGGCTTGCGCCTCGGGATCGCCGGGACGCGAGAGGTCGTCCCGAAAGCTTGTAACGCGGGCATGGCAATCGCGAAGATAGTCAGGCGTGATATCAGGCAGGCGCTGACCATCGTCCTGCACATCGCGCGCAAGACGGAAATCGTCGTCAGGCAAATAGCCCTCGGCGTTGAGCCTGTCGGCCGCGACGCGGTATGTCGCCCCGACATGCAGGGCGTTTGTCGTGATCAGGGTCGGCGCGGATTGTCTGTTTATGTTGGATTGTTTCAGCATTTCCTGGTCCTCTTGTTGCGAATTGAATCTGGAACCCGGGAAATAGGTCCGGAGAATGAACGGAAGAAACGCGGCAAACATGGCGCTGACGATTGCAGCCAAGACATGCGCAATCCGGCAATAGTCCCGCCAAAGGGTGGGGGCCTGGCGTCGGTCGGGCACGCCCCAACGCGCCGGGTATTCGGTATCGCTAGAGCGTTCGATGCCTGTGGGCCCTGGGCGCCGAAAAACGACCCGCAGGAAGGAAACCTGCGGGGCGCTCCGAGATCCCGGCGCAAAGCCACCGGGTCTTTCGACCAGGGCAGACAGGATCAGGCGCCGCCTGTTCGGCGGAGAAAGATTGAGGCATTGAGGCCTGGAAGCCCCTGCCCGTTGGGAGCCCGAATATCGGGTCAGGCACCAAGGTCTCGCGACCGGATTCGATTGCTAAGCCGCCTGTTCGGCGGCGAATGTTTCATGGCGCGAGGGCTCTGGAGCCCCATTCCGCTGGCCACACTTGTTGTTCGAAGGTCACCGCGGTTTGCCACCACGATTTTCTAAGCCGCCTGTTCGGCGGAAAATCTGAAGGGCCCAGTCATGCGCCCCCTGCCTGGACAGCCGGTTCGGCGGGCCTTCCCTTGGCGAGTCACTCCGCTGCTGCAGACATTGATGATAGGGGGTCAGCCGCGATGACACGGAAGCCGAAATCGCAGAAGGCGCGATAAGCTGCTGATTATTATTGTTACTTTTTTGTCCTCGGGAGTCACGGCCAAGTCTTGAGCCAACGGGCAACTTCCGCGGGAACAAATCGCCAGGCCGTGCCGATCCGGCGGGCCGGCAACACACCCTTCCGGGCACGATCGAGGATCGTGCCCCGTGTCAGCGGACAGCGCGCCGCGACGTCGTCCGGTGTCATGAGATCCGCACGATACGCCTCGAGAAGGCCCTTCGGCGGCCGCCCGCCTTCGAACGCGAACACGTCGCCTTCCGCATAGCCCGTCCGACGCCCGTCGCGATGTGGCAACAGCAGGCCATCGCGCTCCGCGCGCCAGAACAACGCATCACTTCCGCATTGCCATCGCCGGATCAGCTGCTTGCGGCTGAGCAGCCGAAGGTCGTCACATCCTGAGTTTTTCGAACAGCACATTGGCTTCTCCACGTCTTTTCGTGGAGAAAGGTCCCGGCCAGGGAGGTTTCAAATTGCACGCGCAAAACACCTCCCGCAAAAAAGGCGGCTGGATTGCGGGTGCTTCCCGTTTCGCCCATATCGAGCGGCGCGCTACTACTGGCAGAATCCGCAGAAGTTCTTCATGGGTCCAATCCGAATGAACTCAAGTCGTTCGAATGACGAGCCGCCCGCAGTTTGCCCTGACCAGAGCTACCAGACAGCCCATGTTACTGCTGCCTGCCGCCAGGGTACGCGATGCGAGATGGTCCGCCATCCAGCGTTACGACGCAATGCCCTGCTTCGGGCCAAGGTTCCGTCGAAATCTTGTTCAACCGTGGAGTGCGGGCTCTTGAAACGTTTGATAATGGAAATCAGTCAGATTTGACCCTTCGGAGATTCTGGACGGGGGCGGAGGCCCAACGGGCGCCGTGGGTAAGGCTTGTATTCCAGACTCGTGCAAGTCCAATGAGACATAGCGGTAGCAGGGCCCCCATCGGCGGCCCCGCCCCTATGGTGGCTGATGTCAGACGAAACCAAGGTGCGGTTTCGCCCTTTTTACACAAATGATCCGGGCATTCCCGGGGTCACGATGCCGGGAATGAGGGAAAGACCTGGACGGGCAGGTTCGTGACGAGGCCGCGTTCCGAATATACCAAAAGCCGACAGTGTTTCCGTGCAATCCGACGATCGATCATTTGCTTATTGATGGAGACGCAGAAAGGGCGGCGCGTGCCATCCTGGGCGACAATATCGAAATGCCCTGTGGCGATGATCGACGGTTCGATCGTCGCCCGTTTCACGGCCCGAAACTCTTTAAGAACCTCTTCCGCGCCGCTTGGGACGAGAAGTCGCCAATGACCGCGGCTGCCGCTCAGGTAGCACATGCCGCTTCTTGCAAAGGAAGAGTTCCAGTAATTGGTCGACCTCAGAAACCGGCCTTCGTTTACGAACCAGATCGGATCGCCTTGGTCTTTGGGGTCGGAATGATGAGTGGTTTTCTTAAGTTTCATCGAGTTCTCCTGTGTTGATATCCAAGAGTTCGGAATTGCTCGATGATCACGGAAACGATTGATCAGATTTTTTTCAATTCCTGAGCAGTTTTTTCCCATCAGAAGAGCGATCCACGTTTGAGGCATTCATGTGAGGGCCACGAACCACTTTGGATCTGTCGTGGGAGACTGCCGCTCCCTTGACTTTGTATCGTGTCGCGATTGAAAACCCTGTTGGCCTCCCTACTCGGTGAAGAATTTCGCTCCGAAGCCAGACGCTTAACGTTCGCAAACAGCTTGCTACTCAGGCACGCGACAACAGATTTTGGGGCCGGCTTCTCGGCCTGGAGCCACTGCGTTCAGAAAGACCGGCGCGACCCTGAGAAACCAGCCGTCCAGTCTAATCTCGAACGCGAAACCCACGGATTTAAGAAAAAAGGGATAGTATGTTCCGGGAGGAGAGGGACGTGCTAAAAACTGTTCCCGGCCACTGCAAGCGACACGGGATGGTAGTCTGTCCGTGGCCATCGGCGCATCCCTTCGATCTCGGGTTCGCTGAAAGCCAGGGACTTGTCGCTTCGCGAAAACCCCGAAGACCCGTCTGATCTCCGGGGCGCTCGCCTTAATTGCAGGGATCAGGATGCGATTCGAGACCTCCCACGCATGATCGTGGCTACGATTTGCCGATCCTCGACGCCATTGGCTCCGATCCATTCATGCACATGGCGCAGTTCTTCATCCCCGTCGTATTTGCCGGAAATCAAATTCCGCAAACGCGTCAGCCGTGCACTCAAAAGCTCCGGCAGATGTCCCCTGACCGGCGTTCCGGGCGCACACAGTTCGAAACGCCGGTCGCACAGCGAAACTCTCACACGCCGCGAGCACACGAACCGCGTGGGGCGGCTCAAGCCGCACACGTCAAGATCATGATTGACCCGTATTTCATAGCCCGTGTTGGCGCGCGTCCCGCGCGATGTTCCGTAGACGATCAGCGCGCTCTCCGTCTCCGGGTCGACTTCGGCGACGAGACAGGGCCGCGCGTTCGGAAGAGGATCAGACACACCCTCTTCCGGCTCGTCGAGATACGGGAAGCGGAACGAGACGATGTCGCCCGGGGTCAAGTGATGGCGGTCCAGGTTGTTCTGGCAGGGCGGCATACGGCAGTGGAGTGTCTTGCCTCGAGAAGAAGTATAGCTGCGCCGGGTGCTGGCAACACGGCGCGCCGTGTGAAGCCATTTCGTTTGCAGATTACATGAGGCGGATAAGGAAAGAGTCATGAAGTTCTCCTGTGGGGGTTGGGGCGTTCCACCCACAGGCATGCGCAGCGGCGAACCCTGGGTGGCACAGGCCACACCCGGGGTCGATCGCCAAAGCGTAACTATCAGATTCAGCACGGCGGTGCCGCGCACTGGTCAAAATGCATTACATGATGGGGAGGAATGAATAGGCCTTTAGAATCAGATGGTTGATCTGATTGCCCCCACTTCTTCCGACGCTAGAGTGCAGGCAAACCTCTCGAAGATGTCTTCGAGAGGTTTTCATTAGCAACGGCCCTTGTGCTGTATGTTGTATTGCTCTATGTGTATCAACTTGCACATTAATCCGCATGAAAGCGAGGTTATCATGCCTTCACCACTGAATATTCGTGACATTGGTAAGGATCGCAAGGCGGCCCTCGAATTGGAGGCGAAAGCCACAGGCAATTCTATTGCTGAGGTTGTTCGGGACTGGATCGACGCTGGCATCGCAAGGTCCAGGGCTGAGCGCGAGCGAGCCGCCTGGATCGCGTCTGCTAAAGAAGGCATCGCCGATGAAAGCTGCCATCTTGAGCAGAACGGACCCAGTCTCGCTCGGTTCAGACAGGTTTAAGCAAGAAAGATATGATGCAAGGAAACATCCATCGCATGCGCGATGGCAACGAAATTGTGTGCCGGGTTCAGAAAGATCTCGGCATTGAGACACCCTATATTCTTTGTGCGCCTGTCCTCCTTCGCTCCGAATGGGGAGCACTGATTCCAAAACTTCATATTCCCATTCACTTGGACGGCGTCCCGCACATCATAATCATGTCGCAGTTGGTTGCTATTCCGGGCGCACAAATCGGTTCTGTTATCGGTGATGCATCGGCCTGGCGCGACGAGATAGTCGCTGCCATTGATCTATTGGTTTCTGGTTTTTAGCCGACGAGAAACCTGTCAACATTTACCGACAGAGGCTGGCGCAGGGGGCCACACTCTCGCGCTGAAACCAGGACATACTCCAGAAAGCGCTGAGTATGATCGCGGTTTCGGCCGATTGACACCAGCTGGACATACTCCACCGACAATTGATCGAGCCGCTCGATCAGGCGCGCGTTTCCGTCAGCCTTACGTCGACGACGTCGCTCGATGAGATCCTCGTCCCTGTTTTCCAGCACCATGCGTGCCGCGCGAGCTTTTGCACAGGCACGGCTGCAATACAGCTTGTTTCGGCGTGTCTTGACAAAGCTTTCGCCGCACGCCGGGCATTTCGCACGAGCGCCATCTGGCGCAGAACGGACGAAGTCAGGCTCCAGAAATGTTTCTACGACCTCTCTCATGCGCGGCTTGAAAACAATCAATCATGGCAAGATTTGCCTCTCGCGAATAAGATACAGCTTGGTTTTTCCCGAGAATGCGCAAGCGGAGTGGCGTGTTCGAGCTCCCGTCGGTCGGTTCTTCAGGCACAAGTGCCCGGTTGCAGCATGAGCGAATTCCTCTTTCTCCGAGGTATCCGTTCACGGACTTGTCGCTGAATCCCGCGACCTACAGCTTGCTGCCGCTCGTCTCACTTGGTCGTGGATCATGGGGCATCTATTGCGTTACACACTTGAAGTGTGTATTTCTAATATGCACATGGAGGCCTTTATGCCGAAACCCACTTCTGAAAAACAACGCACAAACGTCACCCTGACGGCGGCAAATCTCGCTGCCGCGCGGGAATTGGGTCTTAATGTTTCGGCTATCAGTGAAGCTGCGGTTGCCGAAGCCGTTCGTAAAGCGAAAGCAAATGCCTGGGCCAAGGAGAACGCAAATGCAATTGAAGAGCGCCGGGCATGGATAGAGGCGCATGGGACACAGTTGGCTGACCTTCAGGTCTTGAAAATGGGCTGATGGCGCAATTCCAGGTTTTTCGCACGGCCGGCGACAGGCTTGTGCTCGATCTTCAGACTGATTTGATCGACACTGGAACACGCGTGGTGGCGCCGCTCTTGCCGGCGGCTTCTGGTCCGACAGCCATCAGGCGCCTTGAACCGGTCTTCAAGATCGAAGGGTCGGATTACGTTCTGCATACGGCCGAGATGGCTGCGATCCCGTCAATACTGCTTAAGGGAGAGCCTGTCGCCGATCTTTCTGTTGCCGATTACGAAATCCGAGGTGCACTCGATATGGTGTTCTCCGGTTTCTAATCACTTCGAGTGTTTGGTTGAGCGACGCGTTCAGCCACGCCGTATGGATTCCACGATCCAACTTTCTTGGTATGTCATAGACATGGAGACACCTGACGATCGTCCGGCGCCTCCTCTTATGCACCGCCACACGGAAAACGTCAGAACTGCAAAACGAACATTTCTGCGGTTTTCATTTCTGCCGTAACGAATGCGCACCGATTTCGTGGTCAGCCGCTGAAATGGCGGCTTACCCCACCTCCAAATACAAAGGATCGCAAGGATGCGCATCAAACTGACTGATACCAACAAAGACAAGCTTCAAGCCGCATTGGACAAGGTGAACGAACGGGCCAAGTCATTTACCGTGACCGACCCCGAGAAGATCAAGGACCACGCCGCGGCCGCCGAGGCCAAACTCACGGGAATTCTTCCCAAAGCGGCATGGAAAGGCGCACGCGTCTTGTGCCGCCCGGCTGGCCCCCCCGCCAGTTCTTATGGCTATTCAGCGAAATCCACGGAGTTGATCCTGGAGCGTGGCGCGCGTGATTGGTTCCTGGTGAATGTGGCGGAAGCTCGCGTCCGGTCCGGCGACCGCAGGCTCTGCGATGTGTCCCTGACGGCCAGACAAACGCTGGCGGCGGAACTCTATGCAGCGAAGAAGCTGCGCGCGAATTTCAAGGCGAAGGACATGACCTCGGACATCTCGGCGCATGAGCGCGTCAAGATCGAGGTCGACGCGCGCAAGATGGCGGGCGTTTCATAACACCGCGGCGCGCTTTCTCCGCAATCCCCGAACTTCACTCCAGACCCGCCACTACAGGCGGCAGTTCACAGCGGAACGCAATGAAAGGCGCGGCACCCTGAAACCGGCGACCAAGGTCCCTCGCCTGATCCGCGCTTGCCATAAACGTGGCCAAAACACCTGCGCAACCGCGAGTTCGGCTGGTTTGGAGTTTCAGATGTGAAGTGTCACCGACACCGGTTTGTCAGCTTGAATTCGGCGGGCGCGCCTTCTCCCAAGTGGCAGCAGAAGTGGTGTAGTGAAGGCGCGCCCGCCTTCTCGGGCAAATGCCCGATCAAATGAAAGGTTAGATGCGTTGGCGCATCTTCTCCAGTTCCCGTTGTGCGCGCATCAGGTCATGCACAGCTTGAAGGGACGTCTGGAAAACAAGCAGCACGGTTAGGGCGCGTGCCATGTCTTCCGCCTCGCGCGATCGATGCGTGTCGGTCCACGAGGGATTTTCGGAGAAACAGAAGGGATGGTCGTCAACGCGTCCGATTTCGGTCGTTCCGTCGGCGATCAGACGGGACAGCTTGTCGATGAGTACGTCGAGTTCGACGAGCGTATCGTCGTCGAGAACTCGGCGGCCTTCGATCGCTCTCAAGAGCCGCTCCGGCCCCGTTCTGTCTCGGGGCGCAAGATTGGGAATAACATCTGCGCGCAGCGCAGTCGCGGAGACGCGGGCGTCGGCAAAAGCCTCGGCGGCGAGACCTTCGATGTTCTCGAACGTGATAGGGAGGGGTTTGTTCATCGTGTGTATCCTTTTTCCAAAGTTGCGATGGCGCCGCGCAGGGAGCGGTTCCGTTCCGGGAAACCGCCTCCCTCGCGCCGCCAACGCAGTTCCTCGCGACGACGCTCCTCGCGAGCATCCGCGACGATGTCCGCTTCGGCTTGAAGCCGGGCCCGTACCGCGTTCATCCGCGCCACGAGAGCTCCTTCGAGTTGACCGATGACAGGGGAGCCAGTGTTAGTGTTCGGTTTGAATCCAGGGTGATCGAGGCCAAGGAGGACCGTTCGCGCGCAATTGAAACGCGTCGGCTGATCCAGCCCGGCCGTCCTGCGCGCACCGGGTTCACGAACATCGACATCGTAGGCTCTCCCGGACTTCACGTCTTCAGACGTGCCCCGGGCCATCATTGCATAGCGCAAGCGGCCGCGTTCAAACACGTCCAGCACAAGATACGAAGCTGGCTTTGAAGCACGGCTCTGATCGGCATTTTGGAGCGGGAATGAATACTGAAGAACGTCACCTCGTCTCAGCGACTCTTGCCAGGTGGCAGGACGTGGATGTGACGGGTTTAGGGACTTGTCGAACGGCATATACGCCTCCTTTGTTGGGAAAGACGCAAGCCGGAAAGTCCCCACGCGATTGGTCTGCGCGGTCCCGGTCTGTGCGTCACGAACAAGCGCACAGACCGGGACCGCGCAGGCCCAAAAGCTGGAATGCGAAAGTTATCGCATGACATTGGCCGGGAGCGTGATCGTCATCGCCGAAGCAATTTGGCAGCAAACGCCGTTGACGCCACGTCATGCGGAGGCGGATTTCCGGCGGCACGGCGTCGGATACACCTCTCGTTCAGCAGCCATGAAGGCCCGCTTTTGAAACAAGAGGACACCAATGTTCAATCTCAAGACTTGCGAACTTCCCGTCAATCCGGCTCTGGAAGACTGCTTCCTGAACCTCTTGCTCGAGGCCCTGGAAGACAAAGGGCTTGTGCCGGAAGAAACGCCGGATATCGGCTATGGAGACTCCTACGTACGAGAAAATCTCAGCCATCTCACGGTCGAGAAAGTGCCGGGCGGCTGGGTCTGGAACATCCTATTCAAGCCACGTAGCGGTTACGACAATGACTGCATGACTGCTCCCATGTTCAAACCGTTCCAGAGTGCCGCAGAGGCTCTCGTTTTCGGTGCGTCCACGGTTTGCGAAATCGTGACGGGGTCTTCCGAATTGCCGTTCACAGTGGCGGGCAACATGCTCGTGATGGCGAGTTACGGCGATGCGACATAGGCGCGCCGCCGATGTCATTGGAGACTGAGAGCGGCTTTGCACCGCTCTCGGCGCCAAACAATGCTGTCGTCTTCTTTTTGCGGCTGGTCAGCCAGATTTGTCCGGACGGATATTGCGTCTCACGGACAGCATCCTGCAATGGCCCACCGGCGGTCAATTCGCACGAGTCGCGACGGCAGCCCACGGGAGGCAGGCAGGCCGCGGTGTGCCCCTTATTTCTTGCCCCCGTCCCGTCGCGGGCGCGCTGCGACCGCGAATGAGATCAACCGCCGCGGGCTTCACGTCATCATTTGGCGGGTTTCCGAAAGCCCGGGACCGGTACCATTTCCTGTTCAGCGGGCGCGAGGAGCCATTTCGAAACCGGAGGCACGTCCACGGTTCAACCCATGAACTGCGGATCCGACCGGGAACACGCCAGGGACGACTGCTTCGCTCGGCGATGAACAAGCCTGACTGATACCTTTTGAGAGGACCGTGCAATGACTTTGCTGCCCATCCATCCCGTCCGACGCGTCTACGAAGATCATACACTTGAGGTGATCGAAGACGTGATCGGGGGAGGCCCGTTCGATCAAGCAAGCGACGCAATCGCCAGCCAGCGTCTCGACCCGGAGACCTGGAGATCCATGCACAAGGGGCCTCTGATCATGAAGGCAGACATCGAGGCGGAGAAATGCTGGGCATTCGCCCGCGCGATTGCGTACGATCGCTACCTTCCCACGGTCGTCCTGCCTCGCGCCCAGAACATGCTGCAGTCAGGCCAGATCCATGGTCCTATAGAGGTGGTGTATTTTCCCGACGCGATCGGCATCCTGAACCAAAGCCTCAGAGTAAAGCTCGATGGGACCGCCGAAGCGACGATGTGTCTTGTCACACGTGACATTCATCGCACGCAGGACTTTCTCGCTCGCAACGATCCGTTCGACAGAACAGTGCGGCGCTGGCTCGATTACCTGCACGCCGAGTCCGTGCCGTGCGACGGCCTGAAACTTCCGCGGGTTGAACATCTTGCGCGCAGCGCAAAGGCCGCACCCCTCGACTTCACGCCAGACAGACATTGAACGAAAAGGCCGCGGCAACCGCCAAGCCCCCTCAACCTCCAACACACACCACCCAAGGAGCACACAATGGGAAACGACCTCAGGCACAAGGGCCTGCTACTGGACGAAGCGGATTTCGCGCTGCCGCAGGACTGCGATATGGCAACGCTCATCCAGGCCGTCGAAGCCTTTTGCAAGGCGGAGTTTCGCAACGAGTTCGATCACCCTTCCCTCGAATTCTTCGGTGTTGTCTCGGAAAGATTAGAGGACACATCCGCCAACCCTTTCGACAGTTTTTTGAAGGCGGTATGGGTCAAACCGGAAACCAGTTTCCAAGACATATTCCTTAAAACGGCCGAAGACCTTGGGATCCCTGAACCCCTGGCCATCGAGGCGATCGAGACGGGCCACACCGAGAGTATCGAAACACAATTCAAAGACAGGATCAGGGCGCATCTCGACGCTCGGGACTATTACAGTGCCGACCGGCTGATGCAGTACCTGCCAGACCTCCTATCCATCGGCCTTCCGGGAGTGAAGGGCGCAGACGAATTCGATACGCGCGGTCAGGACATGATCGTCGATTTCCGTGTCAACACCTACGGTACGGGCCGGCGGATCCTGGTCGAGATCGCATTCAACTGGGGCCAATAAAGAGAGCGAGCCATTCTCATCGGGTAGCCGGTAAAATCGCGGAAAACACGCTCAATGATCACGCATGCCTGATGCCGGACAGCACTGCGCCGTAGGTGAGCTTCGCAAAAGGGTGCGCCGATCACCGATCAGCTGATGGACGATCAAGGCAACTCAGCGACGGGTATTCCAGAGGAAGAACTCGCCGAGACCCTGGATGCAGACGCCAGGCAGATTCCCGAAGCTGTCGCGGGAATTTATCAACTCCGGGAAGAAAACGAATATAATGCCGGCCCCTAACTCCAAGTCATGCTTAAAAGAAATTGCGGCCCGACCGATTTCCATGAACGCTGTGATGTGGTCTTTTGGTTCACTGGGCATTTGATCGTTGTGAAAGATGCAGATACTGCGGGTTTCGCAAATTCCCGGACACGGATTTCAGTAATTCCCGGACAAGCGTTTCGGTAAATCCCGGACAGGGATTTCGCTAATTCCCGGACAGCTCCGGGGAGGCTCGGGGACGGTTGGTCATCGCCTGCGCCGTCACGGCATTCTGCCGGTCTTGAACAGGACCGGGAGGGATCATGCCGAGACGGAAGCGAGCGAGGCGCACGACCGTGCAAGACATACGAACGATACTGCGTTTGACGCATGAACAAGGGCTTTCGGCGCGTGAGGTTGCCGCGCGTCTGAAGCTCAGCAAGACGACGGTGGCGACCTACCTGAACCGGGCCCGGGAAGCGGGGCTGAGTTGCTGGCCTCTTCCTCCGGGCCGGGATGGCGATGTGACGCTGAAGCAGGTCCTGTTCCAGCGCGTTGGCCGCCCACCCCGGGATCTGACCGAACCGGACTGGCCGAAGATGGCCGCGGAGATGAAGCGCAAGGGCGTGACGCTGGCGTTGCTCTGGGAGGAATACCGGGCGGCGCATCCCGACGGCTATGGCTACACCTGGTTCTGCGAGCACTACAGGGCATTCGAGAACCGGATCAGCCCTCGCTATCGCAACCGCCATGAGGCCGGCGCGGTGATGCAGACCGACTATGCGGGCCATACCATCCCGGTGATCGACCCCGCGACAGGTCAGGAGCACCGCGCCCAGATCTTCGTCGCCGTACTCGGCGCATCCAACTATACATTCGCATGGGCGAGCCTCAGCCAGAAGCTGCCTGACTGGATCGAGGCCCAGGTCCGCGCGCTGAAGTTCTTCGGCGGGGTGCCCAAGGCGATCGTGTGCGACAATCTCAAGGCGGCCGTGGCCAAGCCGCTCTGGTTCGAGCCGTCGGTGACCAAGACCTTCTCCGACATGGCGGCGCATTACGACACGACCGTATTGCCCACGCGGCCGCGCAAACCCCGCGACAAGGGCAAGGTCGAGGGCGCAGTGCTGATCGTGGAGCGCTGGATCCTGGCCCGGCTGCGCAACCGGCAATTCTTTTCCATCGAGGCGCTCAACGTGGCCATGGCCGAGTTGCTCGAGGATCTCAATGCGCGGACCATGCGTCGGGTGGGGCGTTCGCGGCAGGAGCTTTTCGAAGAGATCGAACGCGCCGCACTGAGACCCTTGCCCGACACGCCGTTCGAGTACGCGGAATGGAAGCAGGCCAAGGTGCATCCCGACTACCATATCGAGGTGCTCCATAGCTTCTATTCCGTGCCGCACCGCTTGATCGGCCGGCAGGTCGATGTGCGCCTGACCCACCGCATGATCGAGATCTTCCACAACACCCAGCAGGTGGCCGTGCATCGCCGCCGCGGCCCCCGGGGCGGCCACACCACCATCAAGGAACATATGCCAAAGGCTCATCAGCGCCATGGCGGCATGACGCCGGAAAGCCTCATCCGCCGGGCCGCCCGCACCGGCTATCACACGGCCGTGCTCGTTGAACGTCTGATGCGCGACAGGCCGCATCCCGAACAGGGGTATCGATCGGCCCTCGGCGTACTCGGCCTGCAGCGGCAGTTCGGGGCGGACAGGCTGGAGGCCGCCTGCGAACGCGCCCTGACGGTCGGAACCGTCAACTATACCTCGGTGCGCTCCATCCTGATCACCGGACTGGATCGGGCCCCGGAACCGCCAGACCCGATCACCGCGACACCCCTCCACGACAACATCCGTGGCGCCGGCTACTACCAGTAACCCTCAGCACAGAAGGATCATCACATGCTGACACATCCCACCCTCGAACAGATGGCCGCGCTCGGCCTGACAGGCATGGCCGACGCCTGGAAGGCGCTCGCCGACCAGGATCCGGGCCAAGCCCTCGATCGCAATGAATGGCTCGGGCTCATGCTTGATCGGGAAGCCTCGACGAGGGCCGACAAACGCTTCGCCAACCGGCTGCGTAACGCCAAGATGCGCTTCCCGGACGCCTGTATTGAAGACGTCAACTTCACCGCAAGCCGCGGCCTCGACCGCCGTCAGGTTCTCGCATTGGCACAGGGCGCGTGGATCAAGGCAAAGGAGCAGATTATCCTCACCGGCCAGACCGGCACGGGCAAAACCTGGCTGGCTTGCGCCTTCGGCCATCAAGCGGCCCGGCTCGATCACTCCGTCCTCTATGTCCGCATGCCGCGGCTCTTCGAGGACATGGCCATGGCCCGCCTCGACGGGCGGTTCCCAAAGCTGGTCGACAAACTGGCCCGCGTCCAACTGCTCATTCTCGATGACTGGGGGGCCCACGGACTGACCGATCAGCAGAGGCTCGACCTGCTCGAGCTGTTCGAGGAGCGCTATCAGCGGCGCTCCACCATCATCACCGCCCAGCTGCCCGTCTCGGGCTGGCATGACATGATCGGCGAACCAACAATCGCCGACGCCATCCTCGACCGGATCGTCCACAACGCACACCGCATCGACCTCAAGGGAGACAGCATGCGAAGAGCAGATCAAAACAGAAACTTGACCCACGCCGAAAACACAGAAACGATGCAAACCGAAACATGACCACAGGCAGAGGATCAGCCGCGCCCGAACTGTCCGGGAATTACTGAAATGGCTGTCCGGGAATTAGCGTAATCGCTGTCCGGTAATTCTGAAATCCGCAGATACTGATCCCGAGCCAGACAGTAGGATGGTGGCATTTGAAAATGTCCCCGCTTTCCGGTTGTCCATCAAATGTACGCCCTGCTACTGCTTCCCAAATGGCCTATCAAATTAAGCGCAATGCGAAGAAAGACCCCGAGGGGCGTCTCATCATGCTGTTCGAAGTAGTCGATATCATCGACGGCCAGGAACATCATTCGGGCGAACGTCCGCTCTTCGATTCAAGGCAGAAGGCACAGTATTGGATCGACCGGCACCAGCCAAGAAGCTGACGCGGGCCCTCACCCAATCGGATGTTGGATGGTGGCCCGCGCCAAAGGGTCTGGGTCCAGCGCGCCAACGCTGTGAATTGAAGGCACCATTCCCTCAAGCGCAGGCTGCATCACCCCGCGACGACTTGGCAACCCATAGGGTATGTGTACTTTCGCCTTTCCCGTAAAAACCGGCTGCTGGGTGTCATGTCATCACCCAGCCGCACTGGCCAACATCAAAGGCATCCGGGGTTTCGCTGGCGCATCCTTTCGGACAGGCAGAAAGAACACGCCAGCGAGGCAGGGAGAACCTACCGCCTGCCGTTGCTTGGGGATGGAACGCCAGGCGAGGTTTTGTCGCTCGCCAGCGCGACTGCGCACAACAACGGGTTTTGCAAGTCTCGCCAATTTGTTGCGAAATTGATACACTTGAAAGTCACCTTTATGTGGCCGTATATGCAGGCCCTCGTCCGCACCAACCCTCCAAGTCTGTCGGTTCGTCCCGGCACAAAAAATCCCCGACCCGCCGTATGATCCGGGATTAAGCGAGTTATGGGGCCCTCTAAACGCCGTTCACTGTTCCGTATCAGCGAGTGCAGATACTCTGTCCCTCTTCCGTCGACGAAACATGATTATCGGAGGCAGGGTTGAACCTTAATGCCGCGACGTTGTGTGCGCATTCCGGGCTTCGCGGACAGCCATTCCAACGGCACGCGGACAGTCATTCCGGGGTGCGCGGACAAAGTTCGCGCGGGATGCTGAGCGTTTGATTTGACATCTCAGGTGTCGGTTTGTTCGTCAACGGTTTTGGTCGCGGGGGCATCGCGGGTCTTGCGCATCGACGGGCCATCGAGAGGCAATCTGTGCGCATTGTGGATCAGGCGATCCAGGATAGCGTCCGCGAAAGTCGGTTCGTCGATGATGTTGTGCCAGGCATCGACCGGCAGCTGGCTTGTGACCAGCGTTGCGCCGGACCCGTATCGATCCTCGATGATTTCCATCATATCCCGGCGCTGTGGCGCGGTCATGCGTTCCGGCCCCCAGTCGTCGAGAATGAGCAAGTCCGCTTTGACAAGCTGGCGGAACATGCGTGGGAAGCGTCCATCGTCATGCGCCAGTTGCAGTTCCGAAAACAGCCTCGGCAGGCGCTTGTAGATCACGGTGGCGTTGTCGCGGCAGGCTCTTTGTCCCAAGGCGCAGGCCAACCAAGTTTTGCCGACCCCACAGGGGCCGGTGATCAGCAGGTTGCGCTTTTCCTTGATCCATCGGCCAGCGGCGAGCTGTTGGAACAAAGCCTTGTCGAGGCGGCGCGCGGCGCGGAAATCGACATCTTCGACGCAAGCGCCACCGTGACGAAGCTTGGCGGCGCGCAGCCGGGACTGGAACCGCTTGGTCGTGCGGTTCGCCACCTCCCGGTCGATCAGGAGGCCGAGCCATTCGGCATGGCCCATGTCGGCGGCGCTGTCCTGGGATTGCAGTTCGGTGAAAGCGTCCGCCATGCCGTCCAGCTTGAGCTGGCGCAGCAGGTCGTGGGTTGGATGATCAAGCATGTGTATCCTTTCTCAGTGGAAATAATCGGCGCCGCGAATGTTGGGGTGGGTGATCGCCGGTTCCTCTGCGGGCCGATCCGGGGCCCGGCGATATCTCTTGTTCTTCAGGATGGATTGCAGGGAGCCGTAGGAATGGGCGCCGATGGTGAGCGCGTAATTTGCGGCCGCTTCAAACTCGGTTGCCGCGTATCCCTTGGACAACCGCAGGATGCCCAGGCAGGCGCGGAACCCCTGCACGGGGTGTTTGCGTTCGCGCATGATGACCTCGACGAGGGATGCCGTGTTGGGGCCGACCTTGGACGCCCACCGGCACAGGCGCTCCGGGGTCCAATCGGCATAGGCTCGGTGATTGGACGGCATGTGATCCATCACCGTAGTGTGCTTGCGGTTGCCCGATGTCCGGACATGCGAGGCAACGCGCTGATCTTTATGGAATATCTCGATAGTCCGACTGGTGATGCGCGCCCAGACCTCGGCCTTCAGCAGGGTGTGGGGCACCGAGTAATAATGCCGGTCGATCTCGACGTGGTAGTCGAGCCCCACCTTGCGGCAGCGCCATTCCGCGAACTCGTATGGCTCCAGCGGAAGCGGCTGGAGGGCGTGGCGTTCGATCTGTTCGAACAGCTCCCGGCGGCTGGCCCCGAGATGACGGGTGCGCCGGTTGTTGAAGCGCTCCAGAAGCTCCCGGATCGCCGCGTTCAACTCCGCCAACGAGGAAAAGCGCCGGTTCCGCAGCCGCGCATGGATCCACCTCTGCGCGAGCTGCACGGCCACCTCGACTGTGGCCTTGTCGCGAGGCTTGCGCGGGCGGGCCGGGATGATGGCGGTGTCGTAATGTGCCGCCATGTCGGCGTAGCTGCGATTGATTTGTGGATCGTGGAAGCAGGCCTTGGTGACCCCGGATTTGAGATTGTCCGAGACCACCGTCGTGGGCACGCCGCCCAAGAATGCGAAGGTTCGCGTGTGACTGCCGATCCAGTCGGACAGGCCTTGTGTCCAGGTGGCTTCGGCATAGGTCAGGTTCGACGCGCCGAGGGCTGCGACAAAGAACTCGGCCTGGCGCACCTCACCAGTCTCGGGGTCCACTATCTCGAAGGTTTGCCCGGCGTAGTCCACGTAAAGCGCTTCGCCCGCCACATGATGCTGGCGCATCACCGGGGCCAGCCTGCCCTCCCAGCGGCGGTAAAGCTCGCAAAAACGGCTGTAGCCATAGCCCTTGGGATGCGCCTCCCGGTATTCCTCCCAGAGCAGCGACAGGGTCACTCCGGGCCTGCGCAACTCGCTATGCACATGCGCCCAGTCCGGCTTCGGGTAGGTGGTAGCTGCATCTGGCGGTGGGACCGGGAACAACAACGCTTCCAGCGCAGCATCCGTCAGATCATCCGGCAGCGGCCAGGACAAACCCGCCCGCGCCGCCCGGCCGACATACTCGCTGACCGACGTACGGCCGACGCCGATGCTGTCGCCAACCTCCCGGGTCGTCAGGCCGCTTGCGCGCAGCCTCAAGGCTTCTCTGATCTTCCTCATCGGCAATCTCGCCATTGGGTCCCTCCCGCTCTCAAAAGAGCGAAAGGCTACCCGCCACGTGATTGCTCAGCACCCCGCCAAAGGGCTCCGCGATCTTGTCCGCGAACCCCGGAATCTTGTCCGCGCTAAATCGGAATGCTTGTCCGCGTCAGATTGGAATCCTTGTCCGCGCTACCCCGGTGCGCGCACCATCGTGAACGGCAAC
The DNA here is from genome assembly GCF_008728195.1 of Roseovarius indicus. Lineage (NCBI taxonomy): Bacteria > Pseudomonadati > Pseudomonadota > Alphaproteobacteria > Rhodobacterales > Roseobacteraceae > Roseovarius > Roseovarius indicus. The sequence goes on along the minus strand of NZ_CP031599.1, from coordinate 95,747 downwards.
GCGCGGCTTCCCGTGACAATCTCGCAAAGGATGCCAGCGCCGTGCAGGAAGGCATCCCGGGGCTCACGGTACGGCATGATATCCGGCGACCCTAACGCGTTGGGCAGTCCGTCCGGTATGTCGCGAAACCGGACCGTTGAAACCCACCCACCGTTCAGTTCCTCGACATAGAAGTCGGTGACCCTATCAGCCGTGAACGCGTCCGGAAAACCTGTCTCGGGCTGTGTGGTGGGAATGCGTCCGGTCGCTTCGAGCGCTCGCATCACGATCTCCAACAGCGAGGGGCTTGAGCCAGTCTCGGATGTGCTCATGGATTTCGTTGAATGTTGCATGAAATTTTCCTTTTCCTGGGTTCTTGAGGGACAACCTTTTCGGCGCCCGGGAATGACGTCGGATCGAATGGCCGAGCGGCAAAATGCGATGGACGATTTTCTTGAGCGCAGGATGTTTTTCCCGAAGCCGGTTCCAAGGTTTTTCGCATTGGCTAATTGGCTGAAGGCTCCGGCCGCATAAAGCGAGAACGGGGGATCAACCCACGCTGTCCCCTGCCCTCATGCTCAGCAGACGCTGTGGCAAACCTCAAATCGGGCTCGTGGCCAGGCTCTCATGGCGCAAAGTAACCTGCACGGTTTCAAGTGCGCCTTCCAAATGATCAAACTATGCGACGGGCGCCCTCACTCTTTGGTAGAAAGAGAGAACGGCGGCCTCGCTTAAGGTCTGTTTACGGTTGGTTGCTCTGGCGCATCTTCTCCAAGTCTCGCTGCGCATTCATCAGATCATGCACAATTTGTAGAGAGGCTTGGAAGCTCAACAGCACGGTAAGCGCACGCGTCATGTCTTCGACCATGCACGTCCGATAGGTTTCTGTCCAAGAGGAATCTTCAGAAAAACAGAAAGGGTTATCATCGACGCGTTCGACTTCCGTTGTGCCGTCCGAAAGATGAGAAAACCAGCACTGACCACGCTAGTGGCCATCGGCACTTTCAAGATCCATACCCGCGCTTTCGTTTCACGGCTTCAAGTCTACGCATCGAGACTACCGCTTCATCCGCACCGGTGTGCCTCTCAATCATCAATTGGCCCCGACGCCCGATCCGGCCCCATTCGCGCACGAGGTCGACACCACCAAACAGATCGGGCTGCAAGGCCATGCGATAGAAGCGTCGCATGTTCAGAGACGGATCAATGCGCTTGAGATCAACGCTGGTCTGCGTCATGCAGCAACCTCCCGTGTAATCGCATATATTGCGAGTAAATTTCTAAACACAACAATATCAGGTAGACACCCGCGTTTCCAGTATGTTCTACTTTGGTTCGCATCGCCCTTTCGCTGGCGGTATTGAATTCGCATTTGCGTAACTGTGGACCCGGGCAATCAACTTGATTGTAGAACAAAAGAAGCATCCAGTTTCTTCCAAATGTGGGTCAGTTGCATGGAGTTTGGCATGCTACGGGTTATTCCGGCAGCGGAAATACGATGACACCCCAGTTTAAGGCGGAAGGCGGCCCTTCAGATTCTCGAGCTGCCCGGAGGTGAAACAGCATTCAGCCAGACATCTTTTTCATCGCGATCGTGGTATCGGAAGCGGCTGTGGTTCCTTCCATTTGTTGATGCCATGTACCGAGCGAAGGATCTAAGGAGCTGTTTGAACAGGCGTCGATAAGAGGGGCCATTATCGTTTCCGCTCCGACCGACAGATACCTCTGCTACCACGGGCTCGCCAAACCACCTCTACCAATTTTCATGCCGGTGGTATGGCACCCTTCTTACGCGCCCGCTCGACCAAGTCCGCATAGCGCTGCCCGATACCAATTTCTGAGAAATGCCTGCACCAGGCGGCTAGGAAAGCCTTCTCTCGCTCAACTTCTTTCTGCTTCGAGAGGATTACAGCAATCCGGTAGGAATAGTACGGCGCGGGTGTCATGCCGGAGCGTTCCCATCCATCGAGTCCCTCGCTGACGATTTCCACCTGCTTGGCGAGGTCGTTGTCGTATTGCTTGATGCCATCAGGATCCTCGAGAACCGAAGGTGATCTGTCGGCCTCCAGTTCGGCCAACTTGCGCTGAATCGTAGCGTCGTCGTCCTCGATGAAATCGATCCTGTTCGTTTTCTGCCTCGCGGCCGCCTGCTTCGCTGTGAGGGCAGGCATCGCATTCATGCGCTCGATCAATTGATCGAGCTTCTCGAGTGCATTCTCATCCACTCTGGTGACAGGCTTCGATGGGGCTTTCTCAAATCCCAACTCCCGTCGCTGCTTGGCCGGTGGCCACAAACCTGCGCAGTTCAAGATGACGTCGACCTCCCCGATCCGGGACTTCTTCAGTTCCACGGCAATTGGCATCCCCTCCGGAAAGCTTGCGACCTCGGCCACGGCATCGGCGGGCACATAGCCCAAGAAGACCCGTGAGGTCGGCGCTTCGTGCGGACCGAGGATGCCGATCACCTGCATGGCGTTCTTGTCATGCTTGTTGTCAGGCTCCGGCTTGAGCAATGCCCCGAAAGGCTCGCCGCGCTCGTCGGCTTGGGCTGCCAGCCGAAGAAACTCTCTTACTGCCTCCTTGCGATTGAAGAGACCTTGGACATCGAACCATCCGCTTCCGATCTTCCACTGTACCCAGTCGCCCGCGGGCGCATTGTCGCCAAACTCATGGACTTCCCAACCCATCGAAACCGGAGCCCGCAAGCGGCGTTGCGTGGCACGGGAAGGCCCCTTGGGTTTTGCCTCTTTGATTGAAGGCCGGGCCTCATCGTGATGCCGGCGGTGTCGGGTGGTCTTACTCGGCTTCCAGGCCCCGATTCCGAGAATGACGAGAACGACACCGCCAATGATCCACCAGAACGAAAAACTCACTCGCTTCCTCCATCCGACAAGCGCCCTTTTACTACCAGCTGCACAATGAAAGCGTAATACCGCACTTGGCACTGCCAGACGTAAGCGCGCCTGGTCGATGGTCTGAATGGGTTCCCGTCCGCCTTGGTCCTCGGTTGCACCAAGAATCTTCGCCAGCCGTTCGGCCCCGTCTGACAACGCCGAAATCGCCTGCTGCAGAGCCACGATCCGCTCATCGAGACGCTGATGATCGGTGTGCAGCCGAAGTAGGTTCCGCAACTGTGGAAGAGCAGTCCGGACCCCCTCGACCGAGCGATCCGATAGCGGCAAAGAGGAAGTCAACCGTTCGAACTCGAGCTCCGCCCGCTTTATTTCGTCCTTCTTTAATAGCGCATCGTCGTCCAGTTTGTCGATGGCCTTCTGGCTGTCCTTCCATTTACTCCAGGCCTTGCGATCACTTTCTTCCAGCGTCAGGACCCTTTGCACCCGGGCAGCCATATCGCCCTTGCCCACGCCGAGATTCACGGCGCGGGCTGCTTCCATCAGTTAGGTGCGCAAGGCTTCTTCGCGGTGGCGGCGGGTAGAGACGGAGCCGCTCCGGGTCATTGTGTATATGGTGGGCCATTGTCGTTCCCGGATGGGCCAGCACGGCTAGTGCCTATCGCCACCTCTCGATGATCAATGTGAGCGCCCGCCTAGAAAAACCGCCAGCAACTTCTTGACGAAACCGGACAGAACGGCCGCGGTTCGACGCAGCCAGGACGCGGGTTCTGGATCTTGAGAAGCGTGGCGCGCAATCTGCGCCTGCATGATCCTGGTTGCCTGAGCGCCCGAAAATGCCGGGAGCCACTGAACGTTTCCAGCGCGAATTACATAGTGGGACTTGCATGGCGCATCAAAGACGCCGACTGACGGTTGAATGGTGGCATATCCACCTTCATCCCAAACCCTGTGACTATCTGGAACGATAAGCGTGATGCGGTGGTTGCATCCGCATGCACAAAGTAGCCCTGCGAGTTCAAATTCCTCGGTGTGGTAGACGACGCCCTCCTCCATCTGTTTCGGGATCCGATCCACAAGCTGATAGCGAAACCTCATTCGACGAGCATCCTCCGATCGATCTCCAACGACGTGGTTTCCAAGACGCATGACATCGCCGCATCTTCGCGGTCGTAAATCCCAAAGTGCTGCTTGAAGCGAAGGACGGCCAGAGCTGCATTAAGTGCATTCAACTCGGCTATCTGACCTTGTCGGCGGTACTCGCCTTCTTTTGGGTCCTCACCTGGAAGGAAGACAGTGCCAGCCGTTTCTTCGTAAGCAGTGCGATCCACACCTGTCACTCTCACAACACCGTTCAAGCCTGTAGCTACTCGGTTCAAGCCCATTCCGCAGTCCACGAAGGGCACGCCGTTCGCACTGAGCCAGTCCGTTATTGTGATACGTGACGGGCCGTTGTCGATCGACACAAACACAAAATCCAATTCGCGAAGTTGCTCAATATTTTCCTTCGTAACCCGTTCCGGAATCGGTGTGATGCTCGAATGCCAATTTCCATACTGCTGCGCCAACGCGTCCACTTTTGGCGTTCCGATCGCGCGGGGAATAAAGCCCGGAAACCGAAAGATCGTATGAACATGTACCTTGTCGTCGTCAAAAAGAATGATCTCGGCGAGGTGGGTTCGCGCACTGAAATCCAGGATGTATGAGCCAGTGCCTCCGAGTCCAACGATCGCCACGCGTTTCCCTTCGAGCAGCCTCGACAAGTCGTTCATGTGATACCTGGCGGACAACGTATCTGGGAACTTTAGCGGGGTGCCTTGCTCTTTTGCCCGGACCTCGATTGCCTTTAGCGGCGTGGCCTCGGAATAGGCCGCCATGGCAGGCGCAGTGATCGTATCGACATAGGTGCGTAACTTCTCTTCAAACGAATGATAAGTCCGCATCTGACCTTTGTCGTCGAGCAACTTGTACGAGAAGGATTGGTCGGACTCGAACCCGTCCGCGACCCTCACCTTGCTTGCGCCGCCACCCAACCGAAGCTGACGTCGATTCTGGTCGTGCGGCCGGCTTCCTCGGAACCAAACCTGGTGATTTGAAGGAGGGTCAATGAGCCCGTCGTTTGAAAGATCGACCGGGCTGGCCAGATCGCCGTGCAGGAGTTTGCCGTCTTCTGCTAGGTAGGGCAAACCATAGACCAAGAGGTAGCCCCCGACAAAATCAAGGAGGTAGCCTTCGTCTTCCAGGTCCTGGATGAAGGGATTACGATTCGCCAGTTCCCGAAACTCTAAAACGCATGCCATCTTTCACCATCACCTCGTTGCCAGGCGCGAGCGTGCCGCTCACGTTTCCCGAATTTCCGCGCGAGTACTTGATTAGGTATTCGTTGGACCCGCTTCCTCCATCTGAGAGGTACAGCGCGACCACTTCCTCATAAGAAATCTTCTCTTTTGCCACTTCATGGTCGTCCTGATTGACCGTGATGTTGGCTGTCTTTTCGGGTTTCCCTGCCATGTCAGCTTTCCTCTTCATAAATTGTAACTGTGGCTATTCGCGTCGTGGCGAACGGAGGTCATTGCCGAGCCAGTGGACTAACACTGCTCAGCCCACCTACTTCTCCCGGACGGTGGTTTTCGGGTTCGCTTTGCCGTGCTTCGCGGTGACAAACCGGCCGCTAATGGCGCTGCGATAGCTTCCCCCGGTCGATCCGCTCTTCCCTGAAGCTTCCTTCACGGTTGTTCGCGGATGCGACTTACCGTACGCCTTCGTCACGTAGCGGCCTGAATTCGCGCTGCGGTAGCCGCCGCCTCCTTTACCTTTTCCTGCCATAACGTGCTCCTTTTCGTTGCATTTCGGCAAAATTGGACTAAGAGTGGCTCTGAGTCCCTATGTGGACTGTCTGCATTTGGACCACTATGGCCGTCAAGTCCAAACTTGGACAATAGGAGGATCAATGCAACCACACACAGGTTCTGCGCCCGAACACGGCGCGGACGCATTCAGGATTCCAGCTGTCATGGATGCTTTCGCCAAACTTGCCGAGGACTGGGAACTCTCGACCGATGAGCAGATCACGCTGCTCGGCTCACCAGGCCGATCCACATTTTTCAAATGGAAGAAATCCGGTGGCAATCTCCCGCACGACACGATCGAACGCATCTCCCACCTACTGGGTATCTACAAATCACTCCAGATCGTCCTGCCCGACCCTGCAGCGGCCGATGCCTGGGTCAAGAAGCCGAATACCTACTTCGACGATCGCAGCGCTCTCGACGTGATGCTCGAAGGGAACGTGGTGGATATCTACAAGGTGCGAGAATACCTCGATGCACAACGCGGCGGATGAGTTCAACGTCGAAGAGGTCAACGACGTCTTCTACATCCTAATTCCATCGCGGTTCCCACCGGTACCGCTCTACCGTCGCATCGCCGGCGGTTACGATGACGAGATTGCAGCGGTTGCCGAACTCCACAATCCCCGTGTGAAGGAGAAACAGAGGCTGGTCGGGCGATCCGGGGTCGACGTGGACGATACATCGCCGCGCTTCCAGAATTGGAACCATGCGCCTTTCGCGTATTCCAACCCGGAGGGTAGCTGGTTTTTTGGTCCACTCGTACGCTGTTTGGAGATGTCGCAAGACAAACAAACTGCGCTCGCGGTCTCTGTGGCAAAAAGGGAGCGCTTCCTTTTGCGGACGACGGAGGCTCCGATCGGCTTGGACATGAGGATGCTCAGTAGACGGGTCCGCGGGTCGTTTCTCGATGCCCAAGGTTTATCCACAGATCTCGCGCAGGACGAGCGTCGCGAGCTAGGCAAGAGGCTCTTTGATCGAGCAAGATCAGAGGAACTTTCTGGGGTTCTCTTTCGATCCCATGAACGTCCAAGCGGCACACGGATCTGTGTACTTGACGGCAACGTGCTTGAACGCGCTGTGCAGGGAGAGCACTTCCGATACACATGGGATGGTGAACGAGTTTCGTCTCTCTACACCTTCAACAGCTCCGGCAGCGACGAAGACAATCTAATCGACCCCCGAGATTTGAGCGGGTCCGTGGACATTCTGGCGGCGTAGTTTGCTGAAAATGACCAAACACGAGAACCAGTTGCAACTATGAAACGAATTGGAACAGATGGAATGTTCCTTACCCGAATTACGGGGCCTAAGGAGAGCGTGAGGGAAAGACGGTGATCACCGTCCCGTTTGTCATCAGAACGATCAGGCCCCGTTCAGCGCCGGTCATGTCGAGATAGGCACGCACCTGAGCCCGATAGTGATCAAGTGTTTCCTGGGTGGGATTCACGTCGCTCTTCCAGTCGATCACGACGGCTGGCTGACCTTCCGGACCAACCGTAAGCGCATCCGCGATGCCCGCCGTCGCAACCAGATCGGCATCCTCTTGCTGAAAGGTATAGACCGGAAATTCAGCGAGCAATGAGGGACGCAAGGCCGCCACCTCTGGCAAGGACAGCGTTCGCGTCACGCAACCGGCCAGTTCCTCAGGCGAAAGCCCGTTCGCCGGATCGGAGGAAGGCTCCTCGCCGAGCGCACGGATGAGGTCAGTGGCACGCGCGGTGAGCGCCTCGCCGGTCTCGTCGCATTCCCCTGTCAGGACTTCTTCGATGAGCTTGTGAAGGATCAGTCCACGCTCGCGTCCGCCCCGGACGGAGGCGGGCGTTTCTGCGTCTGGCGCCTGAGCATCAGCCGAACCGGCCCAAATGTCCGGTTCTTCTTCCTGAAGCACCGAACCGGTCGCGGTCTCGTCGCGGCTCGGCGCAAGCCAGGTGAGGTGCATCTGCCTTTTGGCAATCGCACCGGCCTCAGCGGCGAAACCCTCCCGTGTCTGATCGTTTGCGGCATCGCCTGTCACCGCGATCGGGTCGAGCGGCAGATGCGATACATCGAGGTGAGGAAGATCTGTCAGGGACAGGTCGACCAGGCCGATCCAGGCTGATTTCGAAGGCGTTGCGTCGAGCCGCGGAAAGACCAAGAGTTCCCGGGCGCGGGTTGCCGCGACATACCAGAGCCGCACCCGCTCGCGGTCCAGTTCATCCTTCTCTGCCTGCCGCGCCGCGTCGTAACCGGACGGAGGGACACCCAGAACCGGGCAGTAGAAGGTATCAGTCTGGCGATCGGTCACGGCGCTATCAGGCGCCATCACCCCAGTCATGGTGTTGATGGGGATGACGACCGGCCATTCAAGTCCTTTCGCGGCATGCATCGTGTAGAGGGCGATGGCTTCTTCCTGAGCATCAGGCCGGCCTTCCACCGCGCGGGCCTCATCCGCCCATGCCGCCGTCATTGCCTCGGAAAAGGCCCGCAGACCCCGTACCGCATAGCTGACGGCGAGGCTGAGATAGAGATCGACATTGGCAAGCGCTCGTTCTGCCTGACCGCGATGCCGCTCCAGAAGAACCGGGCGTACCCGAAGGACGTCGACGGCCTGCGAAAGAAGATCGTGTGGTGTCGTGCTGTTGGCGCGTTTCTGGAGCGCTTGCAGCCGCTCGATCACATCGCGCGCCAGCGGATGCACTATTGCCGCGGGGTCGACGCCGAGGTCGAGCCGCGGGACCCGGTCGGGTTCATCTTCCGAACGCGGAAGCGCCCAGACGATGTCCAGGAGTTCCTCTTCGCTGAGCCCGACAAGCGCGCCGCGCAGCAATGCGCCGAGCGCCAGCGTATCACGACGATCGGCGAGAACCCGCGTGATCGCGATAAGGTCCTGCACTTCCTGCCGGCGAAACAGACCTTTGCCGGCCTGGGTTGCGACCGGGATGCCCCGGCGCTCAAGGGCTTCTTCATAGCGCCAGAGTTCCGCGCCGGTCGGGGCGAGCAAGGCGATGTCGCCCGGCTGGCAGGGGCGTTGTGCACCGGCTTTGCGATCCTGGACCGGATGGCTGCCGATCAACCGTGCGCAAAGTTCAGCCACCGCTTCGGCTTCGGCGTCGCGTCGTTGCTCGGCACTGGCCTTGCCGTTCTCGTCAGCGACCGCGATATCGATCGCCGCGACGCAGACGCCGTCTTCCGGATCGTCGTGGAAGGGATCAAGCGCTGTGAAGCCGGGCTGGCCATCAGCCGACAGGACAGTCTCGAACCGTTCGTTGACGAAGGTGAGGATCGAGGCACAGGAACGGAAATTGGTCGAGATCGAGACGAGGCCGTCCGCGTCCTGTGTCGAGAAGGCCGTGCGGGCCTGGACGTAAGCGCCGACATCCGCGCCGCGGAAGCGATAGATTGCCTGCTTGGGGTCGCCAACCAAGAAGAGTGCGCCCGGCCGAATCCGGAAACGCGTCCAGTCCTGTGGATCATCACCGGGATCACCGCATAGACGCCAGAAGATTTCGGCCTGGAGCGGGTCGGTGTCCTGAAACTCGTCGACCAAGACCTTTGAATACCTCTGGCCGAGCGCCCGTCGCACAGTTTCATGGTCGCGCAACAGGTCGCGCGCGGCGTAGATGAGATCGTCAAAATCGAGCTGGGCGCTGGCGCGCTTGTGCTCACGATAGCGCGCAAGGATTGTGCGTGCTTCGTCGATCAATGTCGTAAGGACCTGGCCGGAAACCGCCTGGAGCAGTGCGGCCCATGCGGCACAGCACGCTTCGTACAAACCGCTGGCCGTATCGTTCAGCCTGTCGCCGTCTGCCTTGGACAGCCCTGCCTGCTTTGCCGCTGCCGCCCATTTGCCCTTCTTGCGGTAGGCGTAAAAGCTGCCCGTCCCGGTCGTAAGGTCGGGATGCGGGCGTGCAACCAGCAACCTGACGAGCCCGGCGGGCGTGGAACCATCTGCAACCGATGGAAGGGCAGCCGCCATTTCAGAAAAGCGCACGGCGAAGACCTCCGTTTCCGGCTCATCAACGCCGGCGCATTGCACAAAGGCCGAAAGTTCGTCGGCCGCCTGCTGGAAGGCTTGCAGGTGACCTGCAAAGGGCATCGCCTGCGGTGCGACCAGTTTCCTCGACCGCCGGAGGGCTTCGGCGATCTTGTGCATCAGAGCGACGGTCTCTCCCGGGTTATGCAGCACCATCTCGGCGAGGACGCCGCCCTGATCGCCAGACAATCGTTCGCGCAGCCAGCCGTCGACGATTTCGAGGAAGTTGAGATCGGCCTGGTTGCGGTCGATAACCGCTGCGCCCGGATCGATATCCGCTTCCGCCGGGTAGGGCTTGATCAATCGCTGGCAGAAGCCGTGGATGGTCGAGCAAGTGATTTCGTCGATCGCCGTGCTGGCCGACATCAGATTCTCGCGCTGTGCCGCAGACAGTCCCTCCGGCAGGCCGGCGCGGAGCTCCGGTGCAATATGGCCGGCGGCGAGATCTTCGACGAAATCCCGAACCCGCAGGAGGAGCTCGCTGGCCGCCAGTTCGGTAAACGTGACTGCCGCGATGGAACTTGGCGCGACACCCTGCGCCAGTGTGACAGCGATCCTGCCGGCCATCACGGCGGTCTTGCCCGATCCCGCGCCGGCCTCAACCAGAATGGATCGGTCGTGACGGCTGATCGCGTCATGCCGGGCGCCATCATCATTCAGAACTTTCACGCTGCTCATCATTCCGCCTCCCAGATCGGCGCGACCTCGCTGAGCCGCTCGGTCGAGGCGGCTTGTTTGCGTTTGCAGTAGGTGGCGCCTGCGTTTGCCGGCAGGGCAAAGGCGAGATCGTCGTAGTCGCCTCCGGTATCCGGCCCGGGCAGTGCCGCGCCGCTGGCCAATGCGGTTCTCGCCGCCCGCAGATATGCCTTGATTTCCGCCAGGACGATGTCCGGCTCGTCGAGCTGGAGATCAAGCGGTTCACGCGGATAGAGCAGCGAGGCGCTAATCGCGATGTGGTCGCCCAGGAGCGCCTTGACGGCGAAGGCATAAAGGCAACGCTGAAGCTCTCGGCCGCCGTTCACTCGTATGTCGCCTTTGGGCGGCTTGCCGGTCTTGTAGTCGCGCACGAGTGCCCGGCTGCCGTCATCAGCGATGTCGAGCCGGTCGATATAGCCGGCAATGTGAAATCCGGTGTCGGGGATGATCACCGGCACACTGGCGTCCCAGGGCAATGCCGCCTCCGACTTGGGCTCGGACCCGCCGAACGGGACTTCGCCAAAGGATCGGCTGCCCGGCAAATGATCATTGCCATAGGCAAGCGCCTGTCCGGCAACAGCGCGCGCGTCCCCAAGCGTGCGGCCCCAGATAACAGCGGGCGGAACGGGCCGCTCGGTTTCCCACTCGGCAGCCACGGCACCAGCGGCTTCGTCTACCGCAGCCTGAATGGCAGCCACGTCTGCCAACGCCAGGCCGCCCGTCGCTTCGAGGTTTCGCAGGGCGCAGTCGAGCACCAGATGGATGAGGTCGCCGGTTTGCAGGGCGTCAAGCACGAGCGGCTCGACGCTGCCTTGCGGGGATTTCCAACCGAGAGCGTAGCGCCAGAGGAAATTGAGGGGACTGCGCAGCAGTGTTTTGAGCGAGCTCGCCGATTGGGTCCGCTCGAGGATCGCGAGAACCAAGGGATGATCGGACCTGACCAGGCCATCATGAGCTGTCACATCGGCCATGCGCCAATCGCGCCAGCAGGAACGCGCACTCAATGCCTGGGGATCGGCGGCGAATTCCTGCGGCCGCGCCATCAGCCGGTCGGTTTCACTGAAGGCATGGGCGGGAACGGCGTTGCGCCGCAGATAGGCATCCTCGTCATAGGTGGCGAAGACGGGGCTGCGACCCAGCAGTCTGCCGTCGCTGTCGCGTCGGGCGCGGGAGAGGACGACGTCGCTGCCCGTGGTGGCGAGGATTGTATCAAAGTCACGGCGATCTGCCAGATTGACGGGAAGCGGGTCGAGCTCGCCCGTTGGAATGATGTGGTCCGGGATCAGCCGGTCTTCGGCGATCCCGCGTGGCCAGCGGGAGGAATTGAGACCGATCAGCCGAGCGAAGCGTCGCGGCGACGCGGCGAGGGCGCTGGCCGGCATCCAGGCCACGGAGACGGAGGCCTCGAGCCCGTCATCCTGTTTCAGTGATTCCAGCGTGCTGTCGATCGCGCCGGCGGGCCCTGCCAGAAGGGCTTTGCGCCAGATGGACAATGCCCGGCCCATAAGGAAGGCTTCGCCGATCTCCTGTACCGCGTCCGGTCCTTTTGCCAGCAGATCGACCGCAGCACGCAGCACTGGGGCGTGATCCATGCCGTCAGGCCAGTCGTCCGGTGCGAGGCGCGCCAGCAGTTGGTTCCAGGCGGACTGCGTTGACAGGGGTGCATCGCTTGGAAGGATGCGCATCCAGCCATCGGGAAGGGAAGCCAGAGGTGCAGAAGCGCGGCACAGGGCGGCGAGACGGCGCAAGCGCGACTGCGAAAGCCCGCGCACGACGATGTCGGCGAGTGCCGCTGCCGCTTGTCCGTCACGTGTGGTGACGGCCGGGACGCCATGAACGAAATGCAAATCGATATTGGCATCGGCGCGCAACGCGAGAAAGTGATCGTCGTAGTCGGCTGGCGACGCGGTGGCGATTGCAATGTCGGCGGGCGATACGCCCGACGCGAGCAGCGACCGAACCCAACGCAGTGTCTCGACTGCCTCATGGTAAGCGGTCGCGGCGCTGACGGATCGAATGGCCGGCTCCTCAGCGTCGCCTCGAGCGACAGCAACGCCGCTTTCCTTGAGCCATGCCGGGACAGGGCGAGGACCTGACGTCCATTGCATGGGGATGTGCTCGGCGAGCGCCTTCAGCAGAGGCCGCCAGCAGGGAGACAGTTCGGTCAGTCCGACGATTTCCATCGAGCCGAATATGGCGGGCGCATGGGTGATCCGGCTGATGGCTGCGGCGACAATATCGACCGGACGCATCATTCCGCCCGGAAGTTCGGTGAGAACAGCGGCCTCCAGGCGAGCGATGGCTTCAAGTCTTGGATGATCAGCTGACCGGGAGGCAAGATCGATACCGGCCCGCCACGCCTTGTGCAGTGTGTCGGCGGCCGCGCCGATCATGCCCGGCAGCATCTTGATATCTTCCAGTTCGCCCATCGGTGTTTCAGGGAGGACCGTCTGGATCGCCGCGCGCAGGCTTTCTTCGTCGATTGCGCGGGCGAAACCGCCCGCGAGCCGCACCGCGGCTTGTTCGAATGACATGATCTGGAGGCCATGTTGACCGCTGCGGGCTGCCACAAGGCGGGCCTCCCGCATTGCGTGTCGTCCATAGACAATAAGCGTGGACCGGCACATTGTGGACATCTTTAAGTTCCTTTTTGAAGAATAGTTTTGACCAAATCGGGAAGTGCTTGTGTCGAAAGCTTTGAGGATTCAGCGTCCCGAACCAAAAGTTCGATAGTAAGAAATTGATGGAACTTCTCTGATATCAGATTGCCTGCGCCTGCGAACAAATCGACGGGTGCGCCAGATCGAATATCTTCCAGCGCCGATCGAAGATCGGGCGTTTCGTCCCCGGCCTCTACGATCAGAAACCCGTCATGCTGTTCGACCGAAAACCCCTTGCTTCTCATTGCTAGCGCGAGGGTTGATGTCTTCACCGTCCCGACCCGCGTCGCAATGACTGATGTATGCTCGCCAATGCTGTGCATGTTATTGGCCCTAAACCCCAGCTGTTCATAGTGAGCACGCGCTTCCTCGAGCATCATCAAAGAGACTGTGTCCATGTAAAGTGGGCTGGAATCCCCCTCGAGCACGGCGAACAGTCGGTCAATTACCTTGTCATGAATGTCCCCTGTATCGCCGCCGAAGACTGGAGGCACACCAGCCTTCGCGGGCTTGACGACGATGACCTTTTCACGATCATGGATTTCTTGAACAACCCAACGTCGCCCGGAGAATATTAATAGCATCCCAGGAGCAAGAACATTGTCGATTGGCAAGGTTCCAAGATCCCGCCCCTCTGCGACCAACCGGAATTCCTCAGGCGTCTGGAACACCGCATAGAAGCTGTAATGCTCGACCAGCTTTTCGCCTGTCGGTCCCAAGAGTAACAGCCCACTTGCGGCCTGTTCGATCAAGCCGGTTTCAGGATGACCGATCGCACGCAAAACATCTGCGAATACTTCGGTTGTGACCTTCCGAAAGGGGCCTTCGCGGCAGAGCACATTGTAGACCACGCTTGCAGACGCACCGCCGCGCTGCGCTATGACTGACAGTATCTGATGAATGAGCGTCGAGAGATGAAGCGCTTGGGGTTTTGGAGGTTCGCACCAGCCTTCCAGCAGCAGGTCTATCATCGCGATGGACCTGATCAGGCCGAGGCGAAGACGATCCACGAAACTGCTCTCCGGCGTCAACTTGGCTTCGACAGCGTACTGCCTGAGAATGGCCGGCTGTCCTTCACGGCGGCCTGATCGGCCAAGCCGTTGTCGCAACGCCGCGACGCTGAATGGCGCACCGATTTGAGCCACACAGGTCACGTCACCGATGTCGATTCCCAGCTCAAGCGTCGACGTGCAAACGGCTGTCGTCGGTTTCGCAGGGTCCTTCAAGCGCCGCTCAACGAAGTCACGGTGTTCTCGGGAGAGGCTCGCGTGGTGGGGATAGAATTCCTGTGGCAGGTGCTCCCGTTCGCAAAGCTCCCGCAACCGATCTGCGTAAATCTCGACCCGTTGGCGCGCTCCGGCGAAGACCAGGTTATCGCTGCCTCGAAGATGCTTGAACAGATGGGCTGATATCGCGTCCGTTGCGGATGGGCTGTTTTCATCTTCATCGCCGGAAAGGTAACCGCGAAGCTGAAGCTTCAATTCAGCCTCGCCGCCATCTGCTTCGATCAGCTGGACAGCGTTTGCGGCGTCAGGGCGAAGATAAGCCTTGGCGAGGTCCATGTCGCCCAGAGTAGCTGACAGACCTACCCGACGTATTGGGCGCTTTATCGCGAGCTCGAGCCTCGTGAGCAGTGAACGAAGCTGGACCCCGCGTTCGCTATCAAGAACCGTGTGCAGCTCGTCGATCACGACCGCCCGCGTGGCCCCAAACAGGCGTGCAATTTCCAAACCGCGACGAATGAAAAGCGCCTCAAGGGACTCTGGGGTTATCAGAAGGATCCCTTTTGGAGATTTCAACGCGCGCGTCTTGATCGATTGCGAGACATCCCCGTGCCAGGGAACAACTGGAAGCTCTGCTTCCTGGCAGATGCCCTCCAGCCGCATGGCCTGGTCCGTGATCAAGGCTTTCAGCGGACCGATGTAGAGCAGGTCGAAACCGGTGCCGCCCGACGCCTCGTCAAGCACCTGTGAAATTAACGGCAGGAACGCCGCCTCGGTCTTTCCGCCCGCCGTGGACGCCGCAACGATCAAATCGGCGTTGGTCTCGTAGATCGTCCGGATGGATCGCGCCTGGATGTCGCGAAGTTGGCGCCATCCTTTCTGGCGTATCCATTTCTGCACAGGCCTCGCCAGTTTGTCGAACGCACTGCTCATCGGCGTCAGAGCTTGAAGCTGATCAGATCGTCGTCACCGGGGTCTTGGGCGCCAGTCGACTCGTCGACCTCAGTCAGGTCTTCGCCGAGGTCTTCGGAGACTTCGGTTTTTTCGATCAGATCGCTCCACTCGACACCGGGGTTTTGCTCGAGCACGGAAAGCAGGTTCACGAAGGCCGTCACCGTATTGCGCGGGGTGCGGAAGTAAGCTTCACCGATCCGGTCCGAACAATGCGCCATGAAGGCCTCGAGCGCGTCGTCCGGCAGAGCTCCGGCATCGTCCTGCATGATCCGCCGCACATTGGCCAGAAGAACGAAGAGATCTTCAGGGGTCAGGCTGGCCAGCCGGACAACCGGTCCTGAAAGGTCGACCAATCCGTCTCGCGCGAAGGTGTTCTCGGCCAAACGCGATTGAAGGGCTTCGTAGCTATAGAGCCCTCGACGGGTGTTCATCAGAAACTCCGGGGTTCCACCCATAAGGAATCCGAGGTTCTCGGCGCTACCCTGCAGCACATCGTTCAGGATCCGGAGGATCTGTTCGTAGTTTGCATTGCGGGCCTGCGACGAAGTGAGCTTATAGAGGTTCACCATCTCGTCGAGGCCGACCAGCAATCCTTTATACCCGGCCTCGCACACAAATGCCGACATCAGCTTCAGATGTTCATAGACACTGGCGTCGTCGATGATCGTTCGCACACCAAGCGCCTTGCGCGCGTCGGTGCGTGTCGCGAACTCGCCGCGCAGCCATCTCAGGGCTGCGGATTTCAACTCGTCGTCGCCGGTCTCATGGCCTTCCCAATATCGACGGATGACTTCGGCGAACTCAAACCCTCCGGTAAGTTCTTCAAAGTGGCCAAGGCGTTCACGAATGACGGTCCCCGTGGGCAAATCCCGTTCTTCAGCATCTCGGTGAGCCTGGCTGACAAACCGTTCCACCACGCTGGCCAATGCCCCGCCATCGGGCTTTGTCCGCGTCGAGAGGTTTCGGGCCATCTCGGCATACAGCCCCCGAGCTTGTCCGCCGGTCGCGTGAATGCGCCGATCTGGCGCCAGATCCGCGAACATTACGACCAGACCTTTCTCCAGAGCCACGAGGCGGATCAGGTTCATGAAGAACGTCTTGCCCGATCCGTATTCCCCGATGATGAACCGGATCGCCGATCCGCCATCGGATATCCGGTCCATGTCCTTGACGAGCTCCTCAATCTCTCGGACGCGGCCAACCTGAATATGGCGCAAACCAAGCTTGGGCACGACCCCGGCCCGAAGCGCTTGTACGATTTCATCGCGTTCGCGTGGTTTCAACTTAGACATCCCTGCCCTCCGCACTCATCTTTTCTTTTACCGCCTCCGCAATTTCCAGAGACACGTCATATCCATCATACTCGTCGAGCAGCGCTTCGTCGTGGGTCTCAAAAGCCCATTCATTCACGACTTCCAAAGCTCCGGACGCCATCAAGCCTTGCGAGGCGCAGATCGTCTCGAACTCGGTCTCAGACCAATGCTCCCGAGTCAGCAGTTCGAGGACGAGGGCGCCGTGTTTCGGGTCAAGCCCCGCCAGCTGGCTTTGGCTGGCGGGCCCGGACGCACCACGTTCTTCCTCTTCGACGTCGAAAATCTGCCCCAGGACGGACGACACACGCTCAGTGTCCGAACGGATTGCTGCGATCCGCGACGCGTCGAGTTTGGGTCCGCTGGCTTTTTCAAGCTCGGGTATCGCTTCGCCCGGGCGACCTGGTTGCGAGGCACGAACGGTGCGCGGACCATCCGCAACTTCACCAGCATGCAGGTCAGAGTAGGCAAGCGCGGGATCAAGTCCCAAAGCCTTATAGACCTTCTCAATGCTTGCGACTTCGTCGGAGTGAATAATGCCATCGGCATGTGCTGCACCAACCAGCGCTGCCCGCATGGCCGCCTGGTTGTCTTGGCCCACCTCCTTCAGTTTCCGCCGCAGAAGTGCCATGTCCGGTGGCACGGCCAGGAACCATTCAAGGTTTGCACGAAGCCTGCGGCGTTCCTGATCGCTGAGGGCCGCGGCAGAAACTTGATTTTCCAGCGCCCTGCGTTCAGGCTCCGCGATGCGACCATCAGCGTGGGCGACGAACGACCCAAGTGCCAATTCGATCAAGGCGCTTCTATAGCTGTCGGAAACTTCCTCCAGTCTTTCGATGGGTTCACCCAGACGAAACAGCACAACGGGCTCCTCCGCCTTGGGCGACCGGAGCGCAAACCGAGGGTCGGGCGCCAGACCGAAACCGAGGCGCGCGAGCGCGTCGGCGGCTCCTGTCATTTGCCGTTTTCCGATCTTCTCATTCGTTTCTCCCTCCAGTCGTCCGATCACCTCCTCAAGCGGCACCAATCCCCCCCGATCGACGATATCGCTTGCCCAAGATTTCAAGTGGTCCATTTCCTCTGATGGGAAGGCATCCCACAGTTCAGAAGGCAGCAAGGCATGCGCTTCAACGCTTCCGCGACCATCAGGATTTCGGCCCAGGAAGCGACTGAGCTTGTCGAGATCGTTCATCACCTCGTCAGCCAACTCCTGGGCAATCTCGACCGGTTTGCGCAGACCGGAAATATCCGGGACCGGCTTCCCGTCCACAGTTGGGCTGGCGGACCCCTGAAACTCGCTCGAGGCTGCCCTATAAGAAGCCGTGAGTGATTTCCGGGGTTTGGTCACTTTGAGCCCATCAGGAAAACGCCGATCAAACCGCATACGGAAAAGAGCGACGAACTCGTCACGGCACCGCGTCGCGGGAGTTCTCAGATTTGTTTCCGGATGGCAGATGAACCAACTCAGCAACCAGTCAGCTGTCAGGTTCTCGCCTTTGTCGATCCGAGCTCCGATTGCGTATTTGAGTGAGAACGGAAGTTCCCAGCCCTGCTTCTCGAACATCGGCTCGATAGCGTCGAGGTCGGTTTCGGCAAGCATCGCAATGTCGAGGAACTCCCCCAAATAACGCCTGACAGAGTGGTCTGTCAGGGTAAAGTGACTGCAGCCGCCGAACTTCCTGGACTATATCCTTGGCATCTTCGTTGGACTGATCGACGAAGAAGCGACGCTCCAGCCCGTAGAAGTACAGGAACATGTAGCCGGGGTTGTAGGAGGCGTCGTTGCGCCCGCTGGCCAACCAGTCGAGGTAGGTCGCCCGGCACCGAAGTGAGATATCCGAGTATCCGGGCCAGTAGGGCATACCTTCACCAGCTTTGTCGGCTCCAGAGCGCGCGACAGACAGGGATGGATCGATATAGGCTCGGCACTTGTCACGATACCCGTAGGTGTTCAGCAAGGGAGGCGTGCCGACATAGACCATCCCGCCGATGTTGCGGCCGGCGACGCTAGCTGTTTCGTTAGACCGGACCCACCCGCTTTTCGATGATCGGGCCGATGCGCTCGATGCCACTCGCGAGGGCTGGTTTCGTTCTGCGGCCGCTGCAAGTGCCGGCGCCGCAGACTTTCCAGCCCGAACGATTTCAGCGTAGTCCTGCTTTGGTGGGGAATAAGCCTGAACGGCAGCCGGCTCTTTGGACGCGATGGCTTCGCGAGTTCGTTCGCGCTCACGCTCGATACGCTTGTCGTAGGCACTTGGGCGCGGCACCGGCTCAGGTCGGGGGTGTAGGTTTTCAGAACTCCCCTCAGCTTGCGCCTTTGCAGCGACTTTCCGCGATCTCCGTTTTTCTTGCCACCAGACCAGAATGACGGGAACACCAAATGCAAACAACATCTGGCCGCCAATCGGCCAACCCTGAAGCATTGTGGTCACCACGACCATGCATAAGAAAAAATATAGGACGAGAAAGAATGTAATTCGGAAAAACTTGATTATTGAAGACATTATCGGAACCCTCTCCGAACCACACTATTTTGCACAGCCATCTTTGCAACGACTAACGTCATGGTTGAAGCACTTCCCATGCTTTATGCTTGATTGGGCCGATGGCCACATACATCTGTTCGCACCGTTGAGGGCACACCCTCGCCCCAGTGACCGTAACCGGAACGGCCAAGATGAAGCGTTGCCACGACCATGCGACGGCTGGTCGGGCTGGCTCCGAAGGAGACTGCACTGCCAGCGGCACGTCGCAGGGAGAGGCGGCGTTTCAGCTCGGGGAGGGCGGCTGCGTGCAGCCGACCGAGTAGGGCGCGGTCCTGACCAAAGGGCAGGAGGGGCCAATGTTCCCCTTGAATGCTTCAGCTTAAGAATCAAAAATTACTTCAACGGCAGGGCCATTGAGACAGGCGGAACACACTTTGATTGAGCTGAAAATCGAACTTTCTGGCATCAAACCACCCATCTGGCGCCGTATCCTCGTGCCGAATGACATCAGCTTGGACATCCTGCATTCTGTTCTCCAGGGCGCTATGCCTTGGCAGGACTATCATCTGCATGAGTTCGAGATTGGCGAAGACAGGTTCGAGGCCCGCGACGAACGTGACGACAGCTGGGACCCAAACGATGGCCGGAAGGACGAAAAGAAGTTTGCTCTTGGAGAGCTGGTCAAGAAAGGCAGTCAGTTCACATACACTTATGATTTTGGAGATGGCTGGCGGCATCTCGTCACCGTTGAGAAGATTAGCAAACCGACCGGAAGTCCAGATCTGGACTTTCCCGCCTGTGTTGCCGGAGAGCGAGCCTGCCCGCCAGAGGACTGTGGAGGACCCTACTCTTACGAAGAGTTTCTCGACGCGCTGACCGACAAACACCACCCGGAACATCGCGATACAAAGCAATGGGCGGGCGCGTTCGAACCGGAAGTGTTCAGCGTGCAGCAAGCCAATGCTGCCGTCGGTGCGATGTTTGTATGGGCAAAAGAACGCCACAATCGAAAGTGAAACCTGACTCTGGTTTGGCGCAGCGGCTTCGACAGGGGCACATAGCTTCAACTGTTCGATCCGAATGGCCGGATGTCTTCTCAGCCCTCCGAGGGCATCCACGCCCTGCTTTGCTGGTGAGCTTCAGAGCTGACAACCACCAGTCTCTTTGAAAATTCCAGAATTTGTCGATCCTTGACGGACTATCTCACAGGTTATCACAGAAACAAGTGGCGACATCTTTAAAAATACATCATTATGTCGCCCATGAGTGGACAAGAACACGAAAAACTAAAGAGCCTTCTTGAGGCTGTCCCCGCGGGGTTCCTCGTGGACTCCGCCTGGCTTGAGCACCACGGGATAGGCCGGCGTTCGTCCTACGCCTATGTCCAACGCGGCTGGCTAGAACGCCTAGGACGCGGAGTGTTCCGCCGCCCCTCACCAAGCAGCGCCACCACAAACACGCTCGACTGGAAGACCTGCCTGCTCTCGCTCCAGCACATCATGCACTACCCTGTCCATACCGGGGGGGCGACGGCATTGGGCCAGCAAGGCTATGCGCACTATCTCTCACTCGGCGACAAGAGCACGGTCTGGCTCTACGGCTCAAAAATCCCCAACTGGCTCGAAAAACTGCCGCTCAACGCCGAATTCCGCACACGCGGCGTATCGCTGTTCTCCGATCCAGAGTTGGGTGTCAATGACGCACGAAAAAATCTCAACGAGACAGCATCGTCCCTGCCATGGGACTGGAAACTGGTGATGTCCTCGCCGGAACGCGCGATCTTAGAGGCGCTGGACGAGTTGCCGGATCAGGAGAGCTTTCACAACCTCGACATGGTGTTCGAAAGCCTGACGACGTTGCGCCCAAGAACCCTCTCGGCACTGCTCAGAAGTTGCAAGAAGATCAAGGTCAAACGCCTGTTCTTCGTGTTTGCCGACCGCCACGACCATGCCTGGCGCAAGCGTCTCGATCCGGAAGAGTTCGACCTCGGCAGCGGGGATCGCGCATTGGTCAAAGGCGGCAAGATACATCCGCGCTACAGGATCATGGTGCCCGAAGAGTTTGTAAGAAAGGAACGTGGTGATGGCGCGTGAAGACTATGCCGCCCAAGTGGCCCTGCTCGTGCGGGTACTTCCCTATGTGGCGAAGGAGGAGATATTTGCGCTCAAGGGCGGGACGGCCATCAACCTCTTCTATCGCGACCTGCCACGCCTGTCGGTCGATATCGACCTAACCTATCTGCCTGTCAAAGACCGCGCCGAAAGCCTTGTCGAGATCAGCGACGCGATGGACCGGATTGCCGCCGCCATCGAAGGCGGCATCACCGGTGCCAAAGCGCAGCGCATTGCGGGCGGTGGCGGTGGCGCCACGCGCGCGCTCGCACGCCTCGGCGCAGCCGAAATCAAAATCGAAACCTCTCCCGTTACCCGGGGCGTCGTGCATGATCCGGAACAACGCGAAGTTTCCGAAGCCGTCGAGGAGGAGTTCGGATATGCGACGATGAACATCGTCTCCTTCGAGGATTTATTCGGAGGCAAGCTGCATGCGGCCATCGATCGCCAGCACCCGCGAGACCTCTACGACGTCAAACTGCTCTACGAGAACGAAGGGTTTACCGACACGTTGTTCCGTACTTTTCTGATCTACGTCGCGAGTTCACCCCGCCCGCCGCACGAACTTCTGAACCCAAACCTGATCGATCTGGATCAGCCCTATGCCCGGGAATTCGAGGGCATGACGAAGGGAGCGGTCGACCTTGCGGAATTGGTCTCAACGCGCGACCGCCTGATCAGTGATATCCAATCCCGCTTGGATGAGGGCGCGAAGAGGTTTCTGACAACCCTGCATGACGGCGATCCGGACTTCGACGCGATCGACCGCCCTCAAGCGGCCGAGCTTCCAGCGGTCCGATGGAAGCTCATCAACGTGAACAAGCTGAAAGCAGAAAACCCCAAGAAGCATTCCGCCCAAGGGGAAGAGCTGGAGAAGCTCCTCGGCTGAAGATTGATCAGAGATGACTGATTTCGAGAACGACCCCGACTACGAAGAATGCCTTGTGACCGTTTTTGATGTCCTCGGTTTCAGGAACCTACTGCACACGCGAAGCGGTGCAGAGATCAGGGACCTGCTTTCGATGTTTCGCAGGGTCTCCGAAGGGGATGCCACGTCACTGACCCGTTCCGATGAAATGCGGATGATCAGCGAAGTCCATGCCGAGATTGTGTCTGATGCGATCGTCAAAACCAGAACCCTTGAAACTCAGTACCAGGCCGGCCCCTTGGTCTGGGAGCTCATCGATCTGCTGCACATCCAGATCGAATGCGTGGCAAATGGCATATTGGTGCGCGGCGCGATGACGATCGGCCCCATGCATCTCGGCATCGATTTCAGTGGTCCGGTGTTTGGGCCTGCCCTCGTTCAGGCTTATTTCATGGAAGAAGGCGAGGGGGAGTGGGCAAAACCTGGGGGTCACGCGGCTCTTTGGTACGCGCCGGTTAGCCGACCGTCGAGAACCGCGGCGCGGACAACGGCCACGCGGTGGGCTCCCTTGGGCGACCATCTCATGCGGCGGCGCTTGCCCATGCGGGTGTTCCCGATGTCGTCCACGCAGCCCTCTGCCCGGGACGAAGAAATCGGAAGACCCGCGCGGTACCGCCGACCATAGTCGGTCAGGCTGTCCATGTTGTTTGCAAGGTATGAGTACAGATCGCGGCACCGGGCTTGCACTCGCCGGGCCGCATCAGTCGCCACGCGGTCATCTGTAGCCAGCCGCGTGCAATCGACCATCAACCATTGGAGACTGGTCGTGGCCGTTAGAACTTTTCCATGCCAAAGGTACCATCGCAGCGTTTCGGCGGGACGTTTGAACAGCACTGGAATGCCGGAGAAGCCCCTGCTCTGCAGCAGGCCCTTTACGGCGTTCTCAACGTGCTGAATGCGCATCGAGATATGCCACCAGTCGAGAATGTGGCGAACCTTTCCACCGACGGCGACGCGCACGAGGTTCGGCAGGGCGGGTTCCCCGTCCGAAATCACCGTGACGGTTTGTTTGTGATCCCAACCGAGAGCCCTCAAGTCCTGGCGAAGCTGGCTGGCAGGTGACAGGACTGCCTGCTGAACAAGGCCGAAGCGGCGGCACTTGTCGTGGCTTTCGATCTTGCCAACCACAACATCGAGGTGTCGCTTCTGGTATTCCGGTCGGCATCGGATATGCGCACCGTCCAGGAAAACCGTCAACGCAGACGCCTCTTCGGCGGCCGAAGGAATTACAGGCTGAGTCTGCTCGCTGTCGCAGATCTCCCGGGAGACTTTGCCCAGACGATTGCGCACCGATGTATTCACCTGCTTCGCGCAAGGCAGGAAGGTTTCCAGGATTCGTGCCGCTTCCCGGAAGGAATGCCGTGCCCCAAGTTCGGCCTGAAGGCGTTGCAGTTCCGGAGTCGACCGGTCCGGAAAAAAATGAGCGAGTGGCGAAAGCGGTCCGCCCAGGACGTCGTCGGATTTTGTATCGCAGGCGCAGCGACGAATGCGCGGCGCCTTGACCTGGAACCTGCCGAAGAGGGTGTCGAGCACCCGAGGCCGATAATCATGTATGGCTCGGACCTCGTCGCAGTCAGGACATATTCTGCTGGCTTCGGAAACTTCCTCGATCTGGTCGAGCAGGATCGCATTCTGTAATTGCCCCAGGATCGTCTTCGCATCTTCGAGTAACAACCCGAACCCCTCAGGCTGCGTGCGTCGAAACGGGCGGGACAAACGGCCGAGAGGATGCCTCTTTGTGGTTCCGTTCTCAAAGGTCGTCTCGACTATAATCCGCACGTCCATGGCAGTTCCCCTCTCAATGAACCACCAACATACACAGACACCCCCAGGTTTTGCCCACTCCCCCGGATATTACACCTCTCTCGAGGCACCTTCGCGTCTGTCAGTGGCGCTTTGCCTGACACAGGCGGTGGCCCTCAAGGAGGAACTTCTTGCGGAATTGGCGTGCGATGTTCCTTGGCCGGCACAGGGCAAACCGCACAGCATCCACGTCGATAACGGTCGCGATTTCCGGTCGCGCGCCTTTCGGTCGGCCTGTGCGGATTGGGGGATCGATCTGGTCTATCGACCGCCAGCAAGTCCTCACTTCGGTGGTCACATCGAACGGTTGATCGGCACCATGATGGGGGCCGTTCACCTGTTGCCGGGAACAACGCAATCCTCGATCGCGGCAAAGGGCGACTATGACGCCGAAAGCAAGGCCACGATGACGTTGAGCGAATTCGATCGCTGGTTTGCTCTGGAAATCTGCCGTTACAACAACAGCATTCATTCAAGTCTTGGCTGCACGCCCGTTGCCAAATGGGAGGCGCTCTCAGAGCAAATGACAGGCGACATCCCCTTCGAGATGGAAGCCTTTCAGGTGAGCTTCCTGCCGAGTGAACTGCGCAAGATCAGGCGTGACGGCATCCATCTGTTCCAGATAAGGTACTGGTCCGATGCCCTTGCAGGCCACATTGGGCGCGGGGATGGAAAGGTGGTCGTTCGCTACGATCCTCGCGATATCTCAATGATCTGGGTCGAACTGGACGATGGCCGGTATGTTGAGGCGCGGTACAGAAACCTGGAAATTCCGCCCGTCTCGCTCTGGGAATATCGCGAAGCGATGAGGAAGGCCCGTGCCCTTGGCAAGTCCGGGTCTAATGAGCTGGTGCTGGCTGAGCTGATCCGACAGCAACGCCAGATCGAAGCTGAAAGCCGGGGCCTGACGAAGGCCGAACGCAGAACCCGTGAAAGAAAAGGGACATTGAAGGGCACGAACTCGGCCGTCTCGACAACCGAAGGGCTGCGCCCGATCGATACGGGTGATACATCGCGCCCATTGTTCAAGGTGGAGAGATGGTGAATTGAGGGCAGGGACAACTGAAGAAGACGGCCGGATCGCCCTCATTCAATCGGATATCTGGATCGGCTTTCCTCGGGCGGAACAGGTGTTGGACCGCTTGCAGGGCATGATCGAAGCGCCACGACAAACCCGTATGCCTGGGCTTCTTGTGCATGGCGCCTCCGGGATCGGAAAGACGATGATTGCCCGAAACCTGTCGCGCAAGTACGCACCAGAATACGATCCGGCGTCGGGCATCACCCGCACACCGCTTCTGCTGTTGCAAGCGCCGCCCGCACCTGATGAACGGCGGTTTTACCTGCACATCCTGGCCGCCGTCGGCGCCCCGGCGACGGCTCTTAGCGCCCGCGCTCAAAATGTGGCTTCCCTCGAAGTCCGTGTCATCGCGCTCTTACGCGACCTTGGCCTGCGGATGATCATGATCGACGAGGTCCACAATCTCTTGGCCGGGACCCACCGCGAACAGCGCCGATTTCTCAATGTCCTGCGGTATCTCAGCAATGAACTCGAGGTGTCACTGGTCTGCCTTGGGGTCAGCGAGGCCGTCGATGCTATTCGCGGTGATATCCAGCTTGCCCGACGGCTGGACGAACATCATCTGCCAAACTGGCGCGACGATGCCGAGTTCTCGGACATGATCCAGACCCTTATTGCTGCCATGCCACTGGAAAAGAAGTCCAACCTGAAGGTCAAATCTCTCAAGCAGGTCTTGGCACTGACCGGTGGGGTGACCTCGCGCATCTTCGCTCTGGTCAAGGATCTTTCCATCGACGCCATTATCACAGGCGAGGAATGCATCACCGATGACGCAATCGCAAAATGGACGCCGGTTTGGTCGCGCCATGCGAACCCCCATCGGCGGCTCCAGAAGTCCCGGGTGTGAAGCCGCACCCGCTGCCCAAGACTGTCGCGCCGCTGCCAGACGAGTTGTTGTCAGGTTGGTTGTCTCGGCTGGCGGCGGCCAACTACTGTGATGATGCGGAACTACTGGCTCATCTCAGAATCGATACCGCGCATGGCACCGCCTTGGACTTCAACGTCGACGCGGCTGCGGCGGCGAAGATTGCCAACGCCGCACGGGTTAACCCAGATGTTGTTCGATCTTTGACCTTTCCGGCAATGACGCCACGAGAAGCCTCGCTGACGGCTCAGATGCCATTCCAGCATTGCATGCAATGCGCCAGAGAGGGTCTTTCGCTCAGGCATTGGAGGCGGGCCTGGGCATTTGACTGCCAAGTTTGCGGGACGAGACTTGTGCAGACCCTTGGCAAACTCCGTGAGGAACAAATATCTGGAAAACTGATATACCGAGCGCGCCGCGGGGCAGAGATGCTTGAGTGCGCCGCGCGCTCGCGCGGCCCCAAGCAACTTCGGCGCGCAATGCGCGCAGTCACCTTTGCCATGTCACTCAAAACCTTCCGCGGGGATCCGTCGTTCGCTGTCCAGAACCCCAGATCGGAAGTTAGGCTGTTCTGCCTCGCCGCAATCGCCGCCGCTCGATCTCATCCCTTGGCTAAGGCAGCCATCGTCAGCAAAAGCATCGACGACTATGCAAGGGTTGCTCTCTTGCGCGCCTTCGAGAAGGAGCCTCGATTGCTTGCCGCGGTTGATCACATCGCGCAAAGGTGCGCGAGAAACAGGGGCCCCATGACAGCCGTATCTCACAATTAAGGGCAAAAATTGTCGCCAAACGCGTCGCGTCTCGGGAGTGGGCAAAACCTGGGGGTGTCTGTGTATGTTGGTGGTTCATTGAGAGGGGAACTGCCATGGACGTGCGGATTATAGTCGAGACGACCTTTGAGAACGGAACCACAAAGAGGCATCCTCTCGGCCGTTTGTCCCGCCCGTTTCGACGCACGCAGCCTGAGGGGTTCGGGTTGTTACTCGAAGATGCGAAGACGATCCTGGGGCAATTACAGAATGCGATCCTGCTCGACCAGATCGAGGAAGTTTCCGAAGCCAGCAGAATATGTCCTGACTGCGACGAGGTCCGAGCCATACATGATTATCGGCCTCGGGTGCTCGACACCCTCTTCGGCAGGTTCCAGGTCAAGGCGCCGCGCATTCGTCGCTGCGCCTGCGATACAAAATCCGACGACGTCCTGGGCGGACCGCTTTCGCCACTCGCTCATTTTTTTCCGGACCGGTCGACTCCGGAACTGCAACGCCTTCAGGCCGAACTTGGGGCACGGCATTCCTTCCGGGAAGCGGCACGAATCCTGGAAACCTTCCTGCCTTGCGCGAAGCAGGTGAATACATCGGTGCGCAATCGTCTGGGCAAAGTCTCCCGGGAGATCTGCGACAGCGAGCAGACTCAGCCTGTAGTTCCTTCGGCCGCCGAAGAGGCGTCTGCGTTGACGGTTTTCCTGGACGGTGCGCATATCCGATGCCGACCGGAATACCAGAAGCGACACCTCGATGTTGTGGTTGGCAAGATCGAAAGCCACGACAAGTGCCGCCGCTTCGGCCTTGTTCAGCAGGCAGTCCTGTCACCTGCCAGCCAGCTTCGCCAGGACTTGAGGGCTCTCGGTTGGGATCACAAACAAACCGTCACGGTGATTTCGGACGGGGAACCCGCCCTGCCGAACCTCGTGCGCGTCGCCGTCGGTGGAAAGGTTCGC
Organism: Roseovarius indicus; assembly: GCF_008728195.1. NCBI lineage: Bacteria > Pseudomonadati > Pseudomonadota > Alphaproteobacteria > Rhodobacterales > Roseobacteraceae > Roseovarius > Roseovarius indicus. The sequence continues at coordinate 68,215 of NZ_CP031599.1, read as the reverse complement.
CACATTCTCGACTGGTGGCATATCTCGATGCGCATTCAGCACGTTGAGAACGCCGTAAAGGGCCTGCTGCAGAGCAGGGGCTTCTCCGGCATTCCAGTGCTGTTCAAACGTCCCGCCGAAACGCTGCGATGGTACCTTTGGCATGGAAAAGTTCTAACGGCCACGACCAGTCTCCAATGGTTGATGGTCGATTGCACGCGGCTGGCTACAGATGACCGCGTGGCGACTGATGCGGCCCGGCGAGTGCAAGCCCGGTGCCGCGATCTGTACTCATACCTTGCAAACAACATGGACAGCCTGACCGACTATGGTCGGCGGTACCGCGCGGGTCTTCCGATTTCTTCGTCCCGGGCAGAGGGCTGCGTGGACGACATCGGGAACACCCGCATGGGCAAGCGCCGCCGCATGAGATGGTCGCCCAAGGGAGCCCACCGCGTGGCCGTTGTCCGCGCCGCGGTTCTCGACGGTCGGCTAACCGGCGCGTACCAAAGAGCCGCGTGACCCCCAGGTTTTGCCCACTCCCTCGCGTCTCAGATTAAAGGGCAACGCGACACCAGCTCGCGCGCACGCATGATGAAGCGCAGACGCGCGACGTGCCTATCATCGTAGACGCGATAGTTTTTGCTGGAGCGCGGCGGCTCTGGCATGACGCAGATGTTCTCATAGTAGCGAATGGTCTCGAGGTTGCAGCCGGTCAGCTTGGCCAGATCTGCGCGCCTAAGGGTCTTCACCGATCTGTGGCGCAGGATGCGCAAAACCGTGGCGTCAGACAGTTTGATGTCGTGATAGCGCTCCAAGTACCAGACGATCCGCATCGGGCCGAGGTGATACTTGCGTCGAAGATAAAGTACCTTGTCCTCGCGCTCAGGCGGCGTCCGATTGGCATGCCACTTGGGAATGGGCGGCGCGTTGATCAGGCCAGCTTCGCCACGCTCCGCATAGGCTTGACGCCAACGGTAGAAGCTGGATCGACCTATCCCGAAGTAGCGGCAAGTCCTCGCGACGTGACCGATCTCCTCCGCATGTCGCAGTATCCGCAACTTGCGTTGGATCTCGCGTTGATCCTTGGTCATGAACATCTCCTTCTTCCCAAACCTGGGAGGTTAAAGAAAATGTCCCGCGAGTAACGGCTTATCTACAATCTCGACCAACCAGATGCGCCAGACCCTCACTTAGACCGGGCCTCCATTTCTCCCCGAAATCCCTGACGAAGGACTCCTGCTATCACGAGTCCGAAGCCTAAAAGGATATCGTAGTTGCAAAATAATGAGAGGCAAAGGGAAAGCGAACCATTGATCAAATATCACGCCCCAAGAAGGTCGTGTGTTTTCTGTTCTGCGGCAGGAGGAAGATCGACGTTACCAGTAGCGAGAAGACCAACTCGTAGACCTCCCATTTGCGAGGAACGTCGATGACCGCGATCAACAGGCTTGCTGCAACGGCGAGGATCGCGTGACGTTTGCTGGGCACCGGAGCGGCAATGCGATTGGCCGCGAGTTTAATCCAGCCGACGCGCGGGTAGAGCAGCGGCAGCACGGCGAGGTAGACCAGCACGATTAACGTCAGGATCGGGCCGAAGAGCGTCTTGGCGAGGTGGAAATCGCCCCAAGGGGTGGGCACGATCAGATTGTGCACGTTGGTCTCCTGCTGCTTGTTGATCTCCTGGAAGGTCTCGCCGGTTTCCCAACCGAATATACGCTGGCCCCAGGAAATCTCCTCGCCCGCAGCGAAGAAAAAGAGGAGCGCGTAGAACAGCGTACAACCCAGCGCCAGACGCGCGCCGCGCGCCTTGAGCGAACGGGCGTTCATAATCAGCACGAAGCTGGCCACGAAGAGAAACAGGGCTGTGCCGTATTCCACGAAGCCGTCCTCGCGCGCGTAGATGAGCGCGAAATATTCGGTGCTGTAAAAATAGATACCGAGCGTAAGGAAGAGCACGGCGGCGACAATGCCGAGCAGGATCTTGTCGATACGCAGGAATGCGGACAGAGTCATATGACACGTGCCTCTTTCAAAAGACTTTACGCGGGAATATGCGAGGCGGGATCGCGCATCAAGCGTAAAGCATTTTATCGCGTTGAAGCTCCGTGCGCCTCAGGTGTGAAACCACCCAATAAAGCCGGACACACGATAGGCCGAAGCAAAATCCACCCATCGACAAGTCAGCTTTCAATAACGAGCTTTCAAACGTCGTGGGCTTTCCAGCAGCACTCACTCCTGAGTAGAATGGAAAATCAAAGGCAAGTCGACGAACCAGTCTCTCTCGAAATACGTAAGCGTCTCGCCGATATCGCCGGCGACAGAGAAAGCAAGCTTGGATCACGCTAGAGAGTGGTACGACAACAATGGTATCGGCTATGCGCTCGTAGTGCTTTGGGCAAATCAATATTCTGATTGAGCTCGGATCGTACCCTCGAAGCAACAAACAAACCGTTTGCAATTGTTATCACACGATCGTGAGTTCTACAGAACGACGCTATGTGTTCGCAATTTCACTCAAGTCAAAATAGCAGGGTACATCATAATGACAAGTTTTAGCAGGCGAATGTTTGTGTCTGCCGGTGCGGCTAGCTTATTGACCCCGACGGGTAGTGCCGCAAGTCAATCCACATTTCCAGAACGGTTTCTCCCTCAACTCGTAAACGCGCGTCGGACGGATTGGTTGCCCGGTGACCTGCATGTAGTACCGGATGATTTTTTTCTCTATTTCATGCTCAAGAAAGGCATGGCGATCCGCTACGGAGTTGGGGTTGGGCGCAAGGATTTGTATGAATCGGGCGTGTTCACGGTAGCGCGCAAAGCTAAATGGCCGTGGTGGCGGCCGACCAACGCCATGATCCAAAGAGAGCCGAATAAGTACGCGCGATTTAGAAACGGTTTGAAGGGAGGACCGAATAATCCTCTCGGCGCGCGAGCGCTTTATTTATATGATGATGACGGCCGAGACACCTATCTTCGAATCCATGGAACCAACGCACCGGAAACCATCGGTTCGGCGGTTTCAAACGGATGTGCCCGCCTCACCAATAAGCATGTAAAGGACCTGTACGATCGTGTTGCGATAGGTGCACGCGTGTATCTTTACCCGAAACTAAAAGGCCCTTGACATAGCCACCTGCACCTCGAAGTCGGTGCAAGTCGCAACCCATAGGATTCAACAACGAGCAGTACGATGCAACCTTTTCCTAGCCGCATGTCAAATCCGGACTCAATTTTCAGGTCGCTGGTGCGAACGACGTGATGATCCCGATGGGGTTGGCGATGTCGACGGGCTAGGTGGGTGCGTTGTCATACTGGAAGTTCGGTGCATTTCCAGCTCTGGGAAGAATTGGATAGGTTCAAAGGCAACCGTGTTTTTGAAAGTAAACTTTTTCTTGAACCTCTAGTAGCTTTAGGAGTTAGAGCGACAATAATGACCAAACCCCGAGAAGGTTGCCAACGCTGCGTCTTTCCTTTTCGGGCTAGTAACGACTAACGACGCGTGCGGGATATAGCTTGTCCCGTCGTAAAATTTAGTGAAGGAAACAGAAAAGATGCTGACAAGACGTCACTTCATCCAAACGACGACTGCGCTTTTTTCAGCCTCAATCGCCAGCCCGCTCTTAGCCGACACGTGGCCAACAGAATCGCAAAAGGCGGCTTGGGACGAGCAAGTCACACCGCTTGGTTACGACTCAGCCACGACCAACCCGTGGGGTCTGCATCCACGATTTTTGCCGCAGCGCGTCGTTGCGAAGCGCAGCCTCGTTCCGGGCGACATCCACGTGGATGCAGTGGCGCGATACCTCTATCACATCGAAGAAGGTGGAACGGCAATGCGCTATGGCGTGGCCATTGCGAAGGGCGACCTTTATGAGCCGGGAACTTATGCGATTAAGCGGAAGGTGAAATGGCCTCATTGGACGCCAACCAAAAACATGATTGAACGCAATCCGGAGTACGAGCAATACGCAGGTGGTATGGAACCCGGCCCGACCAACGCACTTGGGTCACGTGCGCTTTATCTTTATGTTGGAAACCGGGATAGCTACCTACGGATCCATGGCACACCTTATCCAAAAAGTATTGGAGGTCGCGCAAGTTCTGGCTGCGTCCGGATGGTCATGGCCCACATCAATGAACTTTACCCGAACGTCAGGATCGGTTCGACAGCGTTTCTTTACTCGGCCGAGGATAGCGTGACAGCGCAAAGTTGAACGCGTGCGCCGAACACGACGTATCTGCGACACTGTGGATAAGCAAATCAGGACTGGAGAGAAGTGCAGATTGGACCGCCGCCGGCCGCGCGAAGAGGCACCAAAGTCGTCTCCACTGGTCCACTGTGCTCATACCAGTAGCAACCGTCCTCCGGAAGGCGACGAGCCGAAGTGAGATCCTGCCCAGGTGCAGCAAGGGCCGCGACAGACTCGGGAACATTACCAACGTTGTTCTGGGCGCCATCATCTGTCGGCGGCACCGCGCAGCCGGCGAGTACCAGAATTGCTGCAATAATAGGCGCGTGTCGTTTCTGCATTTCTAACCCACTCTTTCTGATTTCATCGCGCCTTAATAGCGCGGCGAACTTCCGGACGCCGCATTTTTCTGCGCGCAACGTCCCATTCTTACCCTTGAAGCTCTAGTTGCTGTAGGGACTACAACAATGTGGAATCAATGAATCCCGAGGTCAATCGATGTCTACCGACGGCAACCGCAACGATCACAGCCAACCGAGTGATCAAGAGCAATCTCACGCAAGAGGCAAATCCTGTTGCGACGCCAGCAAGGACGTCGCGTCCAAGGCGCCAGCGCCGTCCGGCGGAAGGAGCTTTCGGGTCTCCGGGCTCGATTGCGCCGAAGAGGTGGCGATCCTGAACCGGGTTGTCGGACCGAAAGTGGGCGGAGCCGAACACCTGGCATTCGACGTGATCAACGGGAGAATGACCATCCTCGATAGCGCCGAGAGGATACCAGACGACGAAGTCACGCAGTTGGTCGCAACGACCGGCATGAGCGCGAAGCCATGGGATGCCGACAACGCAGCAGAGGACCAGGCGGCGCATCTGGCACGTCAGAAGCGCTTTACCTCGTTGAGCGGCGGCTTCTGGGCGGCGGGATTCCTTTTTCACATTGTCGAGACCGGCATGGGCGGCGCGCTCGGGCTCTTTGCGGGCCATGGCGAGGTGCCTATGCCTATGGCGGAAGCAGGGATCTTCGCCGTCGCGATTCTTTTTGGCGTCTGGCTTGTCGCGCCCAAGGCCTGGTCTTCGGCGCGGAGGCTTAGCCCCGACATGAACCTGCTCATGGTGGTGGCCGTCGCGGGCGCCATCGGCCTCGGCGAGTTTTTTGAGGCCGCGACGGTCGCCTTCTTCTTCTCGCTCTCACTCTATCTTGAGAGCTGGAGCGTGGGGCGGGCGCGTAATGCGGTTTCCGCGCTCCTCGATCTGGCGCCGCCAACGGCGCGGGTTCTTTACGACGACGGTTCTGAATCCGACGTTCCGGCCGCGGCCGTGGCAGTCAATGCAAGGTTTATCGTGCGCGGCGGCGACCGGATCCCCCTCGACGGTGAGGTCGTGGACGGGGCAGGGGCCGTCGATCAGGCCCCAATTACTGGGGAAAGCGCGCTAGTGCCCAAGGAACCCGGCGACGAGGTCTATGCCGGCACGATCAACGGCGATGGCACACTGACGGTGCGGGCGACGAAGGCCGCCTCGGACACGGTGCTCGCGAAAATCATTCGCATGGTGGGCGATGCCCATGCCCGCCGCGCGCCGGTCGAACAGTGGGTGGCCAAGTTCGCGCGCATCTACACACCCATCGTGATGGCTCTGGCGATCGCCATCGCGCTGGTGCCGCCGCTCCTGCTCGGCGGCGCCTGGGACTACTGGTTCTACAATGCTCTGGTCCTTCTGGTCATCGCATGTCCTTGCGCGCTGGTCATTTCTACGCCGGTTTCCATCGTGGCGGCGCTGACCGCGTCGGCACGAGCGGGGGTGCTCATCAAGGGCGGCGCCTATGTCGAGGCGCCGGGGCGGACCACGGCACTGGCGATGGACAAGACCGGGACGATCACCATGGGCGAGCCTGAGGTGGCGGCGGTTCACCCACTGGTCGGCGTTTTCGCACGCGATCTCATGGCGCTGGCAGCAAGCCTGGAGGCGCGGTCTTCACACCCGCTGGCACGCGCCATCCTCTCGCGCGCCGAAGCCGATGGTGTTTCCGTGTCTGCCGCAGAGGACACCCGCACCGTGCCCGGGCGCGGTCTGGAAGGACGCGCCGACGGGCGCGCTATCTGGCTCGGCTCGGATCGGTTCGCCGAAGAGAAGGGGTTCGGCGATGCCATTCCGGCGGATCTGCGGGATCGGATCGAAGGGGCAGGGAGCACCCTCGTTGCCGTGGGTGACGAGACCGGCGTGACCGGCGTACTGGAGCTTCGCGACCGCATCCGCCCAGATGCAAAGGGGATCGTTGCGCGCCTGCATGCGCAGGGTGTGAAGACCATCGTGATGTTGACGGGCGACAACGAACGCACCGCGCGCGCGGTGGCAGCCGAAGTCGGCATCGACGAGGTGCGCGCCGAACTTTTGCCAGAAGACAAGGTGACGGCCATTGAGGAACTCGTCGAAAGCCACGACATGGTGGCGATGATCGGCGACGGTGTGAATGACGCACCGGCCATGGCGCGGGCGCATTATGCCATCGCCATGGGCGCTGTCGGATCGGATGCCGCTATCGAGACGGCCGACATCGCGCTTATGACCGACGACATCGGCAAGGTACCCTGGCTTATCGGCCATTCGCGCCGGGCCATGACGATCATCCACCAGAATATCGGCATATCGCTGGCGACCAAGGCGCTGTTCGTCGGGCTGACCGCGTTCGGGATGGCCTCGATGTGGGGCGCCATTGCTGCGGATGTAGGCGTGTCTCTGCTTGTCGTGGCCAACGCGCTTCGGCTCCTGAACGGCCACCGGGTCGAAGCGGGGCCTTCGGGCGGTGAACCGATTGGCGAGCAGATGGCGAAGGGAGCACTGGCGCACGGTCATTGATCCGGCGGTTTCGGTAGAGTAACGTCTGACATCAACCAGACCTCGCAAAAGGGGCGTCGAGCAGTGATGAATACCAGAATTCCACGGCGGGTCTTGCTGTTGGGCGGATTGGCCGCCCTCCTGTCAGGCTGTGCCAGCAAGTTCCGGTCCTACAACGGACCCGAAGTGACCCGGCTACGCATGTACAAGGCGCAGCGGCTGTTAGTTCTTGACGGCGCGGGTGACGTCTTGCGGACCTATCCCATCGGATTGGGCTTCGCGCCCGAAGGCCACAAGCAGTTTGAGGGGGACGGCCGCACGCCGGAGGGCTCCTACCTGATTGACCGGCGCAACCCAAACAGCCTCTTCCACCTCTCCATCGGCATTTCATATCCCAATTGTCGCGTAGCCCTTAATTGTGAGATGGGAAATCCAACGGGAGTGGGCAAAACTTGGGGGTCAGGCTGCTGCTCTGCGGTATGCGCCAGTCAATTGCCCATCAAGAACGGCGGCCCGCACGATGGCAACGTGATGCGCGCCCTTGGGTGACCATCTCATGCGTCGGCGTTTTCCCATGCGTGTGTTGCCGATGTCGTCCACGCAGCCTTCAGCACGGGACGAGGAGATCGGAAGATCATTGCGATATCGCCGCCCAAAGTTGGTGTCGCGTAGCCCTTTATTGTGAGATGAGAAATCCAACGAAATCAACGGCGGGAGTGGGCAAAACCTGGGGGTGTCTGTGTATGTTGGTGGTTCATTGAGAGGGGAACTGCCATGGACGTGCGGATTATAGTCGAGACGACCTTTGAGAACGGAACCACAAAGAGGCATCCTCTCGGCCGTTTGTCCCGCCCGTTTCGACGCACGCAGCCTGAGGGGTTCGGGTTGTTACTCGAAGATGCGAAGACGATCCTGGGGCAATTACAGAATGCGATCCTGCTCGACCAGATCGAGGAAGTTTCCGAAGCCAGCAGAATATGTCCTGACTGCGACGAGGTCCGAGCCATACATGATTATCGGCCTCGGGTGCTCGACACCCTCTTCGGCAGGTTCCAGGTCAAGGCGCCGCGCATTCGTCGCTGCGCCTGCGATACAAAATCCGACGACGTCCTGGGCGGACCGCTTTCGCCACTCGCTCATTTTTTTCCGGACCGGTCGACTCCGGAACTGCAACGCCTTCAGGCCGAACTTGGGGCACGGCATTCCTTCCGGGAAGCGGCACGAATCCTGGAAACCTTCCTGCCTTGCGCGAAGCAGGTGAATACATCGGTGCGCAATCGTCTGGGCAAAGTCTCCCGGGAGATCTGCGACAGCGAGCAGACTCAGCCTGTAGTTCCTTCGGCCGCCGAAGAGGCGTCTGCGTTGACGGTTTTCCTGGACGGTGCGCATATCCGATGCCGACCGGAATACCAGAAGCGACACCTCGATGTTGTGGTTGGCAAGATCGAAAGCCACGACAAGTGCCGCCGCTTCGGCCTTGTTCAGCAGGCAGTCCTGTCACCTGCCAGCCAGCTTCGCCAGGACTTGAGGGCTCTCGGTTGGGATCACAAACAAACCGTCACGGTGATTTCGGACGGGGAACCCGCCCTGCCGAACCTCGTGCGCGTCGCCGTCGGTGGAAAGGTTCGCCACATTCTCGACTGGTGGCATATCTCGATGCGCATTCAGCACGTTGAGAACGCCGTAAAGGGCCTGCTGCAGAGCAGGGGCTTCTCCGGCATTCCAGTGCTGTTCAAACGTCCCGCCGAAACGCTGCGATGGTACCTTTGGCATGGAAAAGTTCTAACGGCCACGACCAGTCTCCAATGGTTGATGGTCGATTGCACGCGGCTGGCTACAGATGACCGCGTGGCGACTGATGCGGCCCGGCGAGTGCAAGCCCGGTGCCGCGATCTGTACTCATACCTTGCAAACAACATGGACAGCCTGACCGACTATGGTCGGCGGTACCGCGCGGGTCTTCCGATTTCTTCGTCCCGGGCAGAGGGCTGCGTGGACGACATCGGGAACACCCGCATGGGCAAGCGCCGCCGCATGAGATGGTCGCCCAAGGGAGCCCACCGCGTGGCCGTTGTCCGCGCCGCGGTTCTCGACGGTCGGCTAACCGGCGCGTACCAAAGAGCCGCGTGACCCCCAGGTTTTGCCCACTCCCTGCGCCGGACTGGCGCCCCACACCTTCAATGCTTGAGCGCGACCCAACCTTACCAGAATACGTGGCTCCGGGACCTGAGAATCCACTCGGCATCAGGGCGCTACGTCTGAGTTGGCAGTACTACAGAATCCATGGCACTCAAGACACGCGAAAAATTGGCCGAAAATCGTCCAGCGGATGCATTGGCCTCTACAACCAACATATCGTAGAATTATTTGAGCTCGCTGCAGTCGGTACGCAGGTGAAAATCATATGACAGTGTTTCAATGATTTTGGCATAAAAATACGCGCATCTAATGTGCGCATATTCTGCTTGCCGGGTAGATCGCGATACGCCCTTCGCCGGCGTAAAAACCCATAATCTCACGATCGACAGCGCAATTGCGGATGCAAAAGCTCTGAGCGTCAATGTTTCTCACGCTACAGAAGAAAGTGTTCGCAGAGCCATTGTTCTAACACGGGAGGGACAGTGGCGCCGCGAATGCGTCTGCGCTTTATGGCTCGAATTCAATCCTAGGGCCGCTCAATGGTTTCCGACATGTCTGATGGCAAAACATTACGTCAATCTATGCCCGAAGCGCGATAATCTTCTGCTCGATGTCTAGGGGGAGCTACTTGACAAGTATAACGCCCGCGTGGTCATGGTTTTGATTGCTTCAAGCCAAGCACTGGTCCCGTCGAAGCGCAGCAATACCCAGTCTCCCCAATTGAAGGCAGAGATTACCTGATGGTGCTGCGGTTCATGGCCACTGCTATGCAGATAAGGGGAGTTTGAGGCCATCAGCTATTGACGCTTCGTCACTCTGAAACCTTTTCCCACTGATCTCAGTTCGTCCGGACCGTGCGCGATCACTTCGACAAGCCGCCAATCCTGAACAGCCATCGTACTAGATGGTTTCCTCGAAAATCAGACTATTCAATGCGGCTTATACGCATAAGTGATCGTCGATCCGCAGTTTCTCTTGAGACTAACTCAATCAGGGATTTGGTCCGGTCGTCAGAGCCTATAGATGTCCTGTTTCCCGCGTTTTATCCCCAGAATCTGTTAATAACTCTTTCGCCAGTCAACGGTCCTTGGCCTTTCTGCTTGACCTCCACCTAGAAGGAAGTTGCGAAGCGAGCGACACAAACACTAATAGTCTACCTGTTCAAACCCGTAGTTTCCTTCGAAATCCCGCCAATCAACGAAGACAGATCTGTTGGCAACGCGGGGGCAGTCGCCCCCCCAACCTTCGAGCCCCTCATGCGCGGGCGGCAGATCCGAGGGCGAAGAAACACGCCAAGAGAAGTCGCCCTGCATGCCATATCTGCCAAGATAAACGCTGGCATAGCGTCTGCACACTTCGGCCTCGCCTACTAATCTTTGAGAAGCGTAGCGCACATCGAAGACCCGAATCGAACGCACAAAATTGAATTCCGGCCCGCTGATATCGATATCCGCACGACCCTGAACCAATTGAAGCATGGTGCTGTCACCCAGCACCGCGCCCACGAATGCCGTCCCACGCGAAAAACTCGGCGTCGAAAACTCAAGAGTTGCCTCCCTAGGAGCGGATTGAAAAAGGCGAGGTTTCTCGCGCTGGCCCATGACATCGATAAGCTCCAAACCAGATCCCGAATCCCCCTCTTGCTCGAGCGTGGCACCCATCGGGCAACGCCAAATCTGTAGCGGCGGCTCCACCGGCCACGGAGTAATTCTGCGAATGAACTCGGCGCGGGCACGTGCGCACGGTTCGGACGCCGGCCAACCACCCGAAAGACATAGAAGGATGGCACAATCAATCGGATAGCTTTGTGCTGCGGCACGGTTCGCCGATATGGGCGATGTAAGTCCCGCAGCCGAGATGACAACAATCGCAAGTTTTCTAAGTCCTGGAACCATCCGCGCGCTCCCTATTCTCAAAACAATGCGAATACTAAACATTATTATACTATTGTCACGTGTAATATATTTTTAAGCGTATTTGGCACTCACCAGTGACATCGATTTCTAGTCAGGATCATGCGGACCGAATACAGGCATATCTTCGAGGAAGGTTGCAAGTTTCGTATCCCCAACGGACCTTGCCTGCGCGTAAACCTCCGCATCAAGCAGCCTGTCGATGCCAGAGACGTGACGATCCGCACTCATCCAAAGAATTCCCAACTCGCCAGTCTCCCACCGATACACCCAAGCGACAGTTCCCCGGGAATCTTCACCAAGGAGCCGGGCGATTGCCATTCCTTCTGCGCTGATTCCGTTCATCTCTCACGCTGCACTCGTTCGGATTAGACGGACCTCTCGTTGATGCTGGTCCGCCGTCCAGTCTGCTCGTGCTATGAGGAAGATCCGTGCTCCGAAGGCGCCCTCTTCGCACTGGCTCTAGAATTTCAAGACGTTTCGGCTACTTCCAAGGGTTGCTGTCGAGTAATTGAACAGATTCATCTCGCACCGCCGCAACCCAACCATGACTTGTACTCCTCCCTATTCACTCGCCCAGTATGGCGACGCAGGCCAATTCCGCAAAATTTTCATGAAAGGCAAGAGCCCAGAACCCGAATGTAGAATATATTGCGTGGTGGAATATTCTACATCGTGGCTCTGCCTAAGGCATGAAGCTGCGGATACAACTTGGTTTGAACGTACAGGAGATCCGCCGGTCCAGGGGGATCAGCCAGGAGGCCCTCGCACATGCTGCTGACATTGATCGCGGCTACGTAGGCAAGATCGAGAATGCGAAGCATGCGGCGACGATTGACGTGATCGAGGCAATCGCGAAGGCGCTGGACACAGAACCGATGGAATTGCTCAAACCAAGATGTTGACGTGTTCAGATGAGTGAACCGCGCGGTGAGAGCTATGGTTCGATCACCTTCAGAAATCGCCCATAGGCCTCGCTGACTTCGCGCGCTTCCTTGAATGCCCGCGCCCGTTCATCGTCCAGACAGCGAAAGTAGGCCTCGATATCGCGGATGTAGACTTCGAAGTCGCTTCGAATGATGTCCCTGTATTCCCGTGCTGCTTGAGGATCGCCGGGCACGAAGGGCGGCTGCGGAGCCAGACAGGACTCGGCGGCAGCTGAACCCGCGAAGAATACCAGGAAAAACATGGTCGACCAGTTCCACTCCACAAAGTATGTGATGTTACTGAAACCCCTTAAATCCTTGAATGATACCACCGCACGTGCCTAATACCTGCGCAACCGAAAATCGACCGCGATGACGTTTTTATACCTTGCGGACGAAAATATACTATCGTAACTCTGGGCTTCAAGTCGGAATGCCTGGGGTTGCGCTGTTGAAGAAAGCGTGAGCCAGGCCATGAGCTGGGACATTGAAGCACCTAATGTGGTCACGGAAGCACGATTCCGCGAACTCGTGGAGAGCGGATATAGCGCTGAGATTCTGTGCCAGGAGACGGCGCACAAAAAAGGCCCGAGCTATTACGGGGTCTGGATCATGCGCGTTGTCTCTGATGACGGGGTGGAAAAGCTCCTCGTCACAGCCCGGACGCGGACCACGCATAGCGACATCAAGATCCGCGAATTCAAAACGATCACTGGCATCGTCTCCTTCCTTGTCGGGATCGGCTTTTCACATGCTGATGTGCCGCTTGAAGAAGGCCAATGGACTGCGCTCAAGCTCTCTGGTTCCGACAAGGGCGGCAGCGACTAGCCTACTTCTTCTCGGTCTTCTGGCGACTCCTGCAGTCGCGCAGATGGTGCTGGTCATGGAAAGCGACGGCTCTTTGACGCCCTCACTCTCCCAGAGCAGTTTCGCCCGCAACTATAGTGACGGGGTTGGTCAGGGTTCGGCGGTAGGCGGGCTGGCTATCCTCGGAGAGAGAGCGGCGGGGTCTGAAGAGATGCGCTTTGCGGCGCTGGCCCACCCGACACCCCTGCCCGGTGCCGATGTCCTCTCTGCGATTCAAACGACCGCCCTGCGCTATGCCAGCCATCCCGGTCTTCGCCGCGCGGGACTGTCCGTCACGGATTGGCTGAGCCTTTACCGCGCCAATATCGAAGTGGAAAGCGCTTATCGGCAAGATGCGTTCTCCAGAACGGGCGCAATCGGTCTGGGCCAGCTGTTGCCCGCCACTGCCCGTGATCTCGGCGTCAACCCGAGTGATTCGCTGCAAAACCTCGACGGCTCCGCCCGCTATCTCGCGATGATGCTTGAGCGCTTCGGCGATCCTCGACTGGCGCTGGCCGCCTACAACGCCGGGCCGGACGCCGTGCGCCAGCACGGTGGCATTCCCCCTTACCGAGAAACCCAGAACCACGTGGCCCGCGTGATGGCTGTCGTGGCCCGATTGGAAGGATCAAATTCATGAGACAGATTTCAAACCTCTTTGTCGCCTCGCTGGCGCTATTCCTGCTGATTGCCGAACCCGCTCTTGCACAGAGCATCGATCTCTCCCCAATCCAAAGCTTGTTGCAGGGCATCGTCGATGCGCTGACCGGACCTCTTGGTGTCGTCATCGCCACACTCGCGGTCCTCGGCGTTTTCCTCAGCTGGTTCTTCAACATCATCGATCTGCGCCAAGCCCTCTGGGTCCTCGTCGGGATCGCCGGTGTTGCGGCTGCCCCCACCATCGTTGCCGCGGTCTTTGCCGGTGGCTGAGCGCTCGCCTCTCTTCCTCGGCCTCGTGCGCCCGCCCAAGCTTCTGGGCCTGCCCATCATGTATGCGATGGTCTGGCTCTTCGGTTCGGTGCTCTTGTTCGTCTGGGTCCAGCACATCGCGGTACTGGCTGTCGCCGCCCTGCTCTATCCAGTGCTGTGGAAGGCCGCCGATTGGGACCCGCGTTTCATCGACGTGATGGTGACGGCCCTGCAGGAGACACCGCCCTCGCGCAACCGGTCCATCCACGGCGGGGACAGCTATGCCCCGTGATGACGCCCGTGATGCAGCGCTCGATCCCCGCACGATGACGCCAGAGTGGTATGCGCGCGAGACCCGCCTTGCGCATATGCTGCCCTATGTGAGCCTCGTCGACGACCAGACCGTGCGCACCCGAGTGAACGAACTCTTCCGCTGCATCCGGCTCGAGGGGATCAACAGCTACACGACCGACGATGCCTATCTCGACAAGGTGACGGCGCTCTTTGCCCGCATCGTCGCGCAGCTCGGGCCGGAATTCAGCTATTACGTCCACAAGGTCTCCAAGGCCATCAAACCTGATCTCGACCCGATCCGTGAGGACAGCTTCGCAGGCGAGGTTGACCGGCGCTGGCGCGCGAAACTCGAGACCAGCGGGCTCCGCGACAAAACACTGACGCTCACCGTCATTCACCGCCCGCCTCCGAAAAGCCTCCTGCCGTTCCTGAGCCGCAGCGCGCCGGACCGACTGAAGGAGGAGACCCGCAAACGCCTGCAGCGCCTCGGTGAGGTCGTGAACGTCTTCCTCTCGGGGCTTACCGAGCTCAAGCCGCGCCTGCTGTCAGCCGGATCGGGAGAGTTGGTGGGATTTTTGGGCGCACTGAACACGGGGCAAGAGCTGCCGCTCTACCCGGCCAACACCTACGGCTTTCTGTCCTTCAACGTCGCCAATACCCGCGTGACGTTTCACGGCGACCATTTCGAGCTTTCCGAGGGCGTCGTGGGCCACCGCTACGGCAAGAGCTGCGCATTCCGGGCTTCGCGGACAGCCATTCCAACGGCACGCGGACAGTCATTCCGGGGTGCGCGGACAAAGTTCGCGCGGGATGCTGAGCGTTTGATTTGACATCTCAGGTGTCGGTTTGTTCGTCAACGGTTTTGGTCGCGGGGGCATCGCGGGTCTTGCGCATCGACGGGCCATCGAGAGGCAATCTGTGCGCATTGTGGATCAGGCGATCCAGGATAGCGTCCGCGAAAGTCGGTTCGTCGATGATGTTGTGCCAGGCATCGACCGGCAGCTGGCTTGTGACCAGCGTTGCGCCGGACCCGTATCGATCCTCGATGATTTCCATCATATCCCGGCGCTGTGGCGCGGTCATGCGTTCCGGCCCCCAGTCGTCGAGAATGAGCAAGTCCGCTTTGACAAGCTGGCGGAACATGCGTGGGAAGCGTCCATCGTCATGCGCCAGTTGCAGTTCCGAAAACAGCCTCGGCAGGCGCTTGTAGATCACGGTGGCGTTGTCGCGGCAGGCTCTTTGTCCCAAGGCGCAGGCCAACCAAGTTTTGCCGACCCCACAGGGGCCGGTGATCAGCAGGTTGCGCTTTTCCTTGATCCATCGGCCAGCGGCGAGCTGTTGGAACAAAGCCTTGTCGAGGCGGCGCGCGGCGCGGAAATCGACATCTTCGACGCAAGCGCCACCGTGACGAAGCTTGGCGGCGCGCAGCCGGGACTGGAACCGCTTGGTCGTGCGGTTCGCCACCTCCCGGTCGATCAGGAGGCCGAGCCATTCGGCATGGCCCATGTCGGCGGCGCTGTCCTGGGATTGCAGTTCGGTGAAAGCGTCCGCCATGCCGTCCAGCTTGAGCTGGCGCAGCAGGTCGTGGGTTGGATGATCAAGCATGTGTATCCTTTCTCAGTGGAAATAATCGGCGCCGCGAATGTTGGGGTGGGTGATCGCCGGTTCCTCTGCGGGCCGATCCGGGGCCCGGCGATATCTCTTGTTCTTCAGGATGGATTGCAGGGAGCCGTAGGAATGGGCGCCGATGGTGAGCGCGTAATTTGCGGCCGCTTCAAACTCGGTTGCCGCGTATCCCTTGGACAACCGCAGGATGCCCAGGCAGGCGCGGAACCCCTGCACGGGGTGTTTGCGTTCGCGCATGATGACCTCGACGAGGGATGCCGTGTTGGGGCCGACCTTGGACGCCCACCGGCACAGGCGCTCCGGGGTCCAATCGGCATAGGCTCGGTGATTGGACGGCATGTGATCCATCACCGTAGTGTGCTTGCGGTTGCCCGATGTCCGGACATGCGAGGCAACGCGCTGATCTTTATGGAATATCTCGATAGTCCGACTGGTGATGCGCGCCCAGACCTCGGCCTTCAGCAGGGTGTGGGGCACCGAGTAATAATGCCGGTCGATCTCGACGTGGTAGTCGAGCCCCACCTTGCGGCAGCGCCATTCCGCGAACTCGTATGGCTCCAGCGGAAGCGGCTGGAGGGCGTGGCGTTCGATCTGTTCGAACAGCTCCCGGCGGCTGGCCCCGAGATGACGGGTGCGCCGGTTGTTGAAGCGCTCCAGAAGCTCCCGGATCGCCGCGTTCAACTCCGCCAACGAGGAAAAGCGCCGGTTCCGCAGCCGCGCATGGATCCACCTCTGCGCGAGCTGCACGGCCACCTCGACTGTGGCCTTGTCGCGAGGCTTGCGCGGGCGGGCCGGGATGATGGCGGTGTCGTAATGTGCCGCCATGTCGGCGTAGCTGCGATTGATTTGTGGATCGTGGAAGCAGGCCTTGGTGACCCCGGATTTGAGATTGTCCGAGACCACCGTCGTGGGCACGCCGCCCAAGAATGCGAAGGTTCGCGTGTGACTGCCGATCCAGTCGGACAGGCCTTGTGTCCAGGTGGCTTCGGCATAGGTCAGGTTCGACGCGCCGAGGGCTGCGACAAAGAACTCGGCCTGGCGCACCTCACCAGTCTCGGGGTCCACTATCTCGAAGGTTTGCCCGGCGTAGTCCACGTAAAGCGCTTCGCCCGCCACATGATGCTGGCGCATCACCGGGGCCAGCCTGCCCTCCCAGCGGCGGTAAAGCTCGCAAAAACGGCTGTAGCCATAGCCCTTGGGATGCGCCTCCCGGTATTCCTCCCAGAGCAGCGACAGGGTCACTCCGGGCCTGCGCAACTCGCTATGCACATGCGCCCAGTCCGGCTTCGGGTAGGTGGTAGCTGCATCTGGCGGTGGGACCGGGAACAACAACGCTTCCAGCGCAGCATCCGTCAGATCATCCGGCAGCGGCCAGGACAAACCCGCCCGCGCCGCCCGGCCGACATACTCGCTGACCGACGTACGGCCGACGCCGATGCTGTCGCCAACCTCCCGGGTCGTCAGGCCGCTTGCGCGCAGCCTCAAGGCTTCTCTGATCTTCCTCATCGGCAATCTCGCCATTGGGTCCCTCCCGCTCTCAAAAGAGCGAAAGGCTACCCGCCACGTGATTGCTCAGCACCCCGCCAAAGGGCTCCGCGATCTTGTCCGCGAACCCCGGAATCTTGTCCGCGCTAAATCGGAATGCTTGTCCGCGTCAGATTGGAATCCTTGTCCGCGCTACCCCGGTGCGCGCAGCAAGAGCTTCACCATCGGAGAATACTCGGAAGGCACCTCCTGCACCATGTTCGACATGCTGAACCTGCCGGTCGACATGATCGTGACGCACTCCTTCACGCCGATCAATTCGAACCTCATGGCGGGCCGCATCAAACGGCAAAAGCGTCAGATGCAGGCCAGCCAGGACGCGGCCCTCTCGCTCATGGAAGCCCTCGACATCGCCGCCGATGATCTCGAGGCCAAGCGCCAGAGCTTCGGCGAGCACCACATGGTCGTGACGCTCTTCTGCGACACGCTCGAAGAGCTGCAGACCCTCAGCGCAGAGATCGTGAACGCCGCCGCGACCGAAGGCGTGAAGATGATCGGCGAGCGGGTCGCGGCCAAGGCGCATTACCTCAGCCAGCATCCCGGCAACCAGCCCAAGCGCGTGCGCGCCAGCGCCGTCACCAATCGCAACTTCGCGGATTTTGCGGCCTTTCACCGGACACAGCTCGGCAAACCCGCCGAGAAAACCCCATGGGGCCGGGTCGTCACTTTTTTGCCCACGCCAGAGCAAAGCGCCTACCGGTTTTCCTATCACGAGCAGGGCGCGCCCGACAAAGAACCCACCAGCGGGCACACCCTGATCATGGGGCGGCCCGGGTCGGGCAAATCGGTGCTCTCGGCCTTCCTGATGACCCAGGCCCGTCGCGCGGGCGCCCGGATCTTCGTTTTCGACTACCGCCTCGGGATGGAAATGGCGGTCCGCGCGAATGGCGGGCGCTACGCCTCCCTGAACGCCGGTCAGCCCACGGGCCTCAACCCGCTCTGGACCGAGACCGATGCGCGCGGCACCGCCTGGCTCTCGGACTGGCTTGCCACCCTGCTCTACCGCGCCGACAAGCCCCTGACCCCGGCGCAGACCAACCGCATCCAGGAAGTCGTGCGCCAGAATGCCCAGGCCTCCAATCCGGCCCTGCGGAACTGGCGGGATTTCGCGTCGCTCTTTGTCTCCACCGATGATGGCGGCGATCTGCACCAGCGCCTGCTCGAGTGGACCGAAGAGGGCCGCTACGGCTGGATCTTCGGGCAGAGCCTCGAGGACACGTTTTCGCTCAAAGGCGATATGGTGGGTTTCGATCTGACCGGCATTCTCGACAGCGAGGCCGACAAGGAACGGATGGCCGTCCTCTCCTATCTTTTCCGCAGGGTCGAGCGAGAGATCGAGGACCGCCGCCCCACCATCATCGTGATCGACGAGGCCTGGAAGGCCCTCGATAACGCGTATTTCGCCGAGCGGCTGTCGAACTGGCTGGTGACTGCGCGCAAGCAGAACACCGTCGCGGTGATGATGACGCAATACGCAAGCCAGCTTGAGCGCACCCGGACCGGCAAGACCATCGTCGAGGCGGTGCCGACGCAGATCCTGCTGCCCAATATCCGCGCGCAGCCTGCGGATTACGCCATGCTGAACCTCACGGAGAAGGAGCTCGACGTCCTTCTCAACACGGGCAGCAACAGCCGTTTGGCGCTGATCCGCGACGATCAGGGCTCGATCGTGGTTGATGCCGATCTCAGTGCTCTCGGGCCCAATCTCACCATCCTCGGCGGCATGGAGAAAGGCGAGGCGTTCGTCGGCGCCGATTACCGCGACCGCCCGGACTTCTGGAGACTCTCATGATTCGCATTTTGTTGCTTCTCACCGCGCTCGGCGCTTTGGCCTCCTGCGCCCAGTATCAGGAACCGCAGGCCAATTGCTTCACGTTCTTGGCCTCGACAACACCCATTGCTCCGGATTGCACTTTCACACCCCTTGGCACCCCGGATCGCGACATTGAAGTCTAGCCTGCCTCATATCCTGGCGTTTTGCCTGCTGCCCGGTCTCAGCTTCGCCCAAGGCGTGCCGACCAATGACAGTGGGCTGACCGCGCGTGACATCGTCGAGACTGGCGATCGCGAGGCCGATCTTGCGATCCAGGCGGACAAGCTTGCCTTGCGCGAACTCATTGCCGAGATCGAACGGGAGCAGCTGGAAACCCTGCAACGCATCCTCGATGCCCAGACCAGCTTCGGCGGTCAGGGCTTGCCGGCTATGGTCTTGGGGCTGGAAAGCGGCAGCGGGGATACGGCCCGGTCAGTCGAGGCGGTCTATGGCAATGCCGACATCGACCCCAATCCCGGCGGTGCGCAGATGTTCGGGGATGCGTCTGAGAACATCGAGCAGCTCATTATCCGCGTGGCTCAGGAGACCAGCGGCTTTGCCGGCGTTGGCCGCGCGGGCCTCTCCCCGGTCCAATGGCGCGCGTTGCTGCAAGCGCTCATCTGGCAGGAAAGCCGTTTCACCATTGGGGCACAATCTCCCGTCGGCGCCTATGGTCTCACCCAGATCATGCCTGGCACGGCCAGCGATCTCGGCATCAACCCGGAATATTACGACAGCCCCTACCTGCAGGTGCATGGCGGCGCGCGCTATCTCGCGACCCAGCTCAACACATTCGATGGCAACATCATCAACGCCCTCGCGGCCTATAACGCCGGACCCGGCCGGGTTTTCGAGTATGGCGGCGTGCCACCCTTCCGCGAGACCCAGCACTACGTGTCGGTCATCCCTGAACGCTACAATCTCTATCTAAGCCGTATCGGCGGGATCGATGCGCTTGGCACGATCGATCCGGCGCTTCTTGCCAATGCCAACCTCTCGCTCACGGGTCATGGGGCGGCCCTGTATGGCAGCAACTCACCAGCCGCGATCCGCCAAGCCGCCCTGCGCATTTCCGACATTGTCGAACGGATTTCCGAGACTGAAGACGTGCAGGAAAGCATCGCACTCAACACCTATGCCCGCGCCGAACTCGTGCGCCTCGTCGCTGCACGCATCCGGCTTCAGGCGGCACGCACCCGCGTCCTCTCTGCCGAGGAGCTGGCCCAGGCCAGCGCCCGCATGGCCGAAGGCGCGTTCATGGATTTTACGATCAGGGAGATTGAATGATGGGACATCTGCTCTTGAGGATAGCTTTGGTCACAACGCTTGGCATTGGCTTGCAGTTCAGCGCCCTACCCCCTGTCGCAGCACAAGGCGTGCCCGTCGTCGATACCCAGAACATCGCGCAAAACATCCAGCAGCTCCGGCAGATGATCGAGGACGAGATTCTGCAAAACGAGCAGCTGACGCAGCTCCGCGAACAGCTTGCCACGCTCACGGACCAACTCGCGGAGCTGCAACGAACCTACGAGGCCCTCACCCGCCTTGCCGAACTGCCGGAGATCATCCGCACCGAGATGGAAGACGAACTCAATGGCCTGCTCGACCAGGAATTCGGGGACATCCTCGCCACGATTGAGGCGATCAAGACTGGGGATTTCTCCGGCCTGTCTGGTTCTGGCGCAGGCGAGATCGAAACCCAGATGGACCGGGTGCTGGCCGATCTCGGCTTCGATGAAGACACGCTCTCGGAAATGGCCACCAGCGGCAATCCCGGGGCCAACCGTGTGGCCACGCAGGCAACAACCGGCGCACTCGTCTCAGCCGCCGCCCAGAACAGCTATGAAGATGCCGGCCAGTCGCTCGAGCGGGTAGACCGCCTTGTCGGGCTCATCGACGACATGGAAGAGCTCAAGCAAAGCGTCGATCTCAACACGCGCGTGACAGCTGAATTGGCCATCGCCCTCGTGGCGATGTGGCAGCTGGAAGCGATTCAAACCGTGGGCGATGGCACCGGCGGCGTGATCGACGCCGCCACCATCGCCGAAGAGCAGCGCTTCATGGATTTCACCTTGCCGGACCTGCGGGCGGAGTGATCGTGGGGGCATGACGGGTGGCGACTGAACAAGAAATCATCGAGGAAGAACTGGTCTACGGTGCCTTGCGCCGCGAACGGCTCTGGCAACGCCTTGGCCTGACGGGCCTTGTCTTCGGTGGCATCGGCTGTCTGAGCGCCGCGGCGGTCTCGATCCTCGATGTCGACCCGCCCCCCGTCGTTGTTCCCTATGATCCCGCCACCGGCTTTGCACTCCCCGAAGCCTCGGTCGGCGCCTCCTCGGTGACCGCCAACCAAGCGATCATCGAGGCGGAGGTGTTCCGCTATGTGACCGACCGGGAGGTCTACAACCAGCTCGACAACGATCTACGCATCCGCAACGTCCTGCGCCGCTCGGACGGAGCTGCCGAGAGCGGGCTGCGCCAGATCTGGAACAGCGCCAATGAGAACTACCCGCCGACGGTCTATGGCCCCAATGCGCGGCTCGACGTGGAGATCCTCAGCATCAACCGGATCGGAACCAACCGCGCGACGGTCCGCCTGCGCAAGCGCCTGACATCTATCAACGGCGTCCAAACCGGGCTTTTCACCGCCACGCTTCTCTTCGAGTTCCGCCCCGAGACCCGCCGCTCCATCGATGAGGTCTGGACCAACCCCTTCGGCTTCACGGTCCTCGAATATTCCATCCGCTCCGACAGATTGGAGAATTAATGCGTTTCTGGAATTCAATTCAAAATATCTTGTCGCCAATGTCCCGAGAGCGCGCAGCGTGGCAGGGTATTGGCGACCCAACTCATTCCGGAAACGCATGTTTGTTCCCTGCTCGACTTTTCATATTGCTGATTGCCCTGTTGCCCGGCCTTGCTTTCGCCGAAGCCATCCCGCGTGGCGGGCCCAATGACAATCGGGTGCGGCTGGCAACATATCAAGAAGGTCAGGTCTACCGGCTCAGCGTGTCGCTCACCCATGTGACCACGGTCGAGTTCGGGGAAGGCGAGAGCATCCGCTCGATCATTGCGGGCGACACGGAAGGCTTCGAGATCGACGGCGTACCCGGGGGTCAGGCCTTCGCGATCAAGCCGGTGGCGCGCGGGGTGCATACCAATGTGACCGTCTACACGAACAGGCGCAGTTATTACTTTAACGTCGAGGAGACCCGCAGTCCGACCTTTTACGTGGTCCAGTTCCGCTACCCCGAAGACAATACGCGGCCCACACGTGCCATCGCGGCCCAAGCGCCGAACTATAATTACGGTGCCAGCGCCCGGACCGAGTTCACCCCCACCCGTGTCTGGGATGACGGGACGTTTACGTATTTCGAATTTCCGCGGAACGCGCCGGTGCCTGCGATCTTCCGCTACGCCAATGGCCGTGAGCGCACGGTCAACACGCAAACCCCTGAAGACGGCGTGATCCGCGTCAGCGGCGTAAACCGCCAATGGGTCCTGCGACTTGGCGAAGAGGTGGTCTGCATCGAGGCGATCCCGCCCGCGGAGGCCGCCTCATGAGCGATACCGAGAACACCGAGCTGGAAAAGCGCCTCGCCGCCCTTGAGAAAGGCAGTGCCCGCGCCCCCAAAGCGGCGCAGCGCCGGTCGCCCCTTCTCGCGCTGATCGTGGTCCTCGTCATCGGCGCAGGTGGTGCCCTGCTCTATCTCCTCTCACAGCCCGACGAAGAGGAAGCCCTGCCGACGGCCACCCCGGACGTCTTCCAAAACGAAGGGGACGGCTTTGGCGCTATCGAGACCTTGCCCCCGCCCGAGCCCGAGGTTGTGTTCGTCGGACCGGATCCAGTCGAGCCCAACGCGGAGCTTCTGGCGCAGATCACCGCGCTGCAGGCCCAGATCGAGGAGCTGCGCAACGCCCCCGAACCGGTCGTCGAGGAAGACACCGCCGCCGCAGAGGCGATCGACGCGCTGACCGCTCAGATCGCTGCGCTGCAAGCCGCCTCGGAAGCCGCACAGCAAAGATTCCAGGACGAACTGACGGCGCGGGATCGCAGCCTTGAGCAATTACGCATGGATCTGGAACTGGCCCAACTCGAGGCCAGCCGACCCCAACCCGCCCCAGCGGGCCCCACGGAAGATGAGCTGCGCGCACGCGAGCAAGAGCGACTGCGCCGCGAGGAAGAAGCCCGGCGCATGGCCGAGCTGGAGCGCCGCGCCACGGAGGAACGCGCCTTCCAGGAACGCCGCATCGCTTCGCCCACTATCGCATTTGGCGGCACGTCCGGACCGAATGAAACGGCTCTGACCGAACGCACTTTTGGCGAGGTGACAGATTTTGTGCTGAACGGTGCGTTGCCCTCCACCGTGACGCAGGCCGAGGTGATCGCCAATCCCTCCAACACGATTCTACAGGGCACCATGATCCAGGCCGTCATGGAAACCGCCCTCGACAGCTCCCTGCCCGGCCAGACCCGTGCCGTGGTGTCCGAGGATGTTTACAGCGTCGATGGCGCGCGCCTTTTGATCCCCCGCGGATCCCGTCTCGTCGGGCGCTACCGCGCTGGCGTCGATATCGCGCAGCGCCGCGTCACGATCGCCTGGGACCGGATCATCCTGCCCGCGGGCCAAACCGTCCGGATCAGCTCCTTCGGGGGCGATGAACTGGGCCGTTCCGGTGTCACAGGTTTCGTGGACACACGCTTTGCCGAGCGTTTCGGGTCGGCAGCCCTGATCTCGCTGATTTCGGCAGCACCTGGTGCCGCCGCATCCGAGGTCCAGGATGAGACTGCCGCCGACGTTCTCGAAGACGTGGGCGATGATCTGGCAGATGCGACGGACAGCGTCATCGGCGATTACCTCTCCATCGGCCCCGTCATCTATGTCGACCAGGGCGCCCGCGTCACGGTCATGGTCGACCGCGATCTGGAGATATTCTGAGCCCATGTCGCTGAGCTATCTCGAAACCTCGCTCGACCGGATCGACGCCGCCGCTCGCGACGATGTCATCGAGATCTGCATCAACCCTGATGGCTCCTGCTGGGGCGAATTCCAGGGTGATCACTTCATGCGCGCGCTGGACCAGAGGCTGACTGGCGTTCAGGTCAGGGACCTCGGCAACCAGATCGCCTCCTCGGCCAATACCACGATGAGCAAGGACCGCCCCATCGTCTCGGTCTCGATCACCTACAAGGGCCGCCCGATCCGGGCACAGGTCATCACCCCGCCCGCCGTGCTCTCGGCCATGTCGATCAGCCTGCGGTTCTTCTCAAGCCTGCCACTCGAGGGCATTGCGCTCGATTTCCTCTACGGCAAGGAACGCAAGCTCGAAGACCTGCGCGTGGAAAAAAAGCGTGCCTTGCGCGCAGTGGTGGCCGCGGGTCTGATCGATGATGCGCTCGCCTTCTGCGTCGAGAACAAACTCAACATGATCGTCTCGGGCGGCACCTCCACCGGCAAGACCGTGGCCGCGCGCAAGATCCTCTCTCACGTACCGGCCGAGGAACGCATCGTCACCATCGAAGAAGCCGCCGAGCTTCTGCCGACCCAACCAAATGCCGTGACCCTCATCGCCAATCGCGACGCAGAATTCCAGACCGCCGATGTGCTTCTCACCGCCACGCTGCGCATGCGCCCCGACCGGATCATCCTCGGCGAGGTGCGCGGCAAGGAGGCCATGACCTTTCTGGAAGCAATCAACACCGGCCACGGCGGGTCCATGACCACGCTGCATGCCGAAACACCGCAATTGGCCGTGCAGCGCCTCGCGATCGCAGCACTGAAGACCGAGATCCCGATGACCTATGCCGACATGATCCAGTACATCGAGAACTCCATCGACGTGATCATCCAGGCCGGTCGCCACGACGGCAAGCGCGGTATCACCGAATTCTACCTCCCCGGCGCAACTGAGATTGGAACTTCCTCATGAAGACCTTTGAATACGATATCTTGTTCTTTGAGGTGAAAAAACAAAAGGACTACGACGCGATGCGAAGCGCCTTGAATGAGCGCGGCGCGGAGGGGTGGGAAGTCATCACCGCCGAAGCGGGTGACTACGGCTACACCACGTTCTTGAAGCGTGAAACTGTTGCGACGAAGGCGGCTTCAGAATGATGCGGGTCGTTGCAACGGCAGGCCTGCTCGTCGCTCTCTGCCCAACCGCTGGCGTGGCCGAGCGGAACCTGGTCCCAACGCTCGACAATCAGCCGGATGTCTGCCCAGACCAGCCTCCCGAGCCACAGTGGATGCAAGACATCGATGTACGCGAGTCCCACAAACGGCTCCTGATCCAACAAATCTATCGGGCGCAGAGTATGCAACGCATCGTTGAAGCCCAAAGCTGTGAATGTCCCACGCGGTATCCATCTTGGGCAGCAGCCGAACGCGTATACGTTGAGCGTTTCGCCTCGTCCGAATACTGGGACATCGTGGAAGCGACTTCCGCATACCGGCACCAAGCAAATGAGCTTCGACGCGAAGCCATGCCAATCTGCGAAGCCGCCGGGAATTGGTAGGTCACCATGAGTGTCGTCGCCTACTTCGTGGAAACGGCTGAAGGCTATCTCGATACCGCAGCCGAAACTCAGTTTGGTGCGGTCGCAGCAACGGTCGGCACGTTGTTGGTTCTGGGAACGACACTGGTTGTCATTTTGGTTTTCATCAACATGATCTACCAGTATCGGGCGATGGACGGCCGAACTGCCTTTTGGCTGGCCGTGAAGGTCGGGCTGATAGGGGTCTTTGCGGCCAACTGGGTCCAGTTCAATGCGCTTGCCTCAGCAATACTGAATGGAATTGACAGCATTGCCGGGGCCCTTGTGGCTTCTGTCGGCGGCGGATCACCTGGCCCGTCCGGTACCTTTGCAGAGGAATTTGACGACCTAATTGCAGCGCTCGGGGACTATCTGAATGCTGCGGGATCTGAGCTGAACTGGATGGCGGGTGCCTTGCTTGACACACTTGGGATTCTGCTGCTCTCGATTCTTGGCGGGTTGGCGGCGTTCATTGTTGTGGCGTCCCGGCTCATGATCGCTCTGCTAATTGGCATTGCGCCAGTGATGATCTTCTTGACCCTTTTCGAGGTGACCAAGGATTATTTCGCGCGCTGGCTGTCCGCGCTGATTTCCTTCGCGATGTATCCGATCGTCGTCGCCGGCGTGTTCGCGACGATCACAGGGGTCTCTCGAGCGCTTCTTGCCGAGCTTGGCGACCCAGAAGGGGCCTCGAACATAGGGGCCCTTATCCCATTTTTCATGATGGTGCTGATGGCAAAGGGTTTCATCATAGCAACGCCTTTCTTGGTCCGGGCGATTTCTGGAAACATCATGATGCCGGCACTCTCGGCCGGGTTCGGGGGAAGCTATGCCTTCGCCAGAGGGCTTGCAGGTAGCCAACAAGTTTACAATCGCTATGCCATCGGTGGCGCAACTGGGGCTGAATACGCAGCCCTTCGAGCGCGACAATTCTTCGGCGTGCAAGCCTTGCCGAGCCGGCCAAATACTGCTGGAGGGCCAACTGCGGCTCGTCCGGGTGACGCAACCGGAACAAGCGCCCGAATGCTGGCACAGCTTTCAAGACTTGGTAGGTTGGGCAGGCGGTGACAGCCAGGTGCCAAAAACTTGCCAAAACTGCAAAGGTTTCGCTACGGGTTTTTGTCATTGCTAAACGGTTGATCCCTCGCGACACAAGGCACGTGGCCAAACACGACTGATATCGGTGAAAAACTCGCTCATGCGCATTCGTAGCCCAATTCACGAGAATTCTGTCCTGCTGGAACATCAAACAGGGCGGTAGCTGGGGCAAAAAAGCTCAATAGCAAAACGCTTGTGTACTTTCTGGGGCCAGCTTTAAGTTCGATGGAGTTTTTCACCGATATCGACCGTTTCTGCCAAAGGCGGAATCGACAATTTTAGCACCGTGCCACGGCCCTGCGCATCGCCCGATTGCCAACTGGCTCAGGCTCTTCGCCGGGGTGTTGCCCTTCACCTTTCCAGTCGTCTGACCAAAGCCAATCTTCGAAATAATAGAGCCAAAGGTAAGTCCACGGAATGATGGTTTGGTCGATCCGCTTCCGTGCGTCCCATTCCCTGGCACCTGGAAGATAAAGACAAAGGCGCAGCGGATCTCTGTAGACGTGAGGCAAAGGACGCCCTGCCGCCAACAACTCCAGATCCGGGTCGTCTATCTGAACACCGGGCGTTTGACCCGGCTGAAACGTGATAGTGGCAAGGTAGGAGCGCGCCAAGGCGGTCGGTCGTATTGGCTCTTGCCATGTCAATTTGTTTGCGCGGACCTGCCCCACACCACTGATAGCCGGGCTTGCCTTCAGGAACAGCAGCTGCTGCGACAGGGTCAGGTCGTATTGCCCGCCTCGTCCTATCATCAATCACCGAAGAACGTATTTGTGGGCACGGTCGTTGATGCTGCGACCTTCGATGTCGTCAGCCCGACCACAGGTGCGACAGAAAGCAGACCCGATTTGCGACCATCCGACACCGCATTGACGCGGTTGCCGAGAACCCGTCCGGTGACACCGGAACCGAACGAACGCTCCATGTTCAATGACACACGGTCCTGACCAACAGCATCGCGAAGGACTTCAAAGTCGGACAGAGCTTGTGCGTGCCACGCATAGAACGCTGGTGCCCGGCGTTCATCCTTGTTCCAATTGTCGGCGAAGTTTTCCCCGTTGGTTGTCTCGTTCAGGATGGCATAGCCCCGCCGTCCGTCCAGAATGGGGCGGTCGATGAAGTGCGGCATCATCCGGATCGTTTCGACCAACAGATCCATTTCGTCATGGAAGACGTGATTGCGCACGCAATAGGCATAGGACTGCATCGCAAGGGTGGTAATGATAACGGAAATCGGGGCCACGTCTTGCGTGTTGTTCTGATAAAAAACGTCGCGGTGCCGTTTGAGCAATTGCACGATGCGGCGCAGGATGCCTTTCACTGCTTCTCGGACGGGGAACGGCTCCACCGTCGCCTCGTCCCGCTGCATGGCGATAAACTTGCCCACAAAGGTAGGCCGGAGTGCGGCGCGCTCATCGAACAGGGTCTTGTAGGCCCGCGGGTTTGTCGGATGCCATTCCTTCAGAGCCCGGTCGGGCACCAATTCGCCCCGGTTGCCGCAGACCGGGTTTGCTATCGTCGGGGATAGGTCGAGGTGGAAGTCCCCCGCATAGTTGAGACGCCAACAACGCTTTTTTTCTTCGAGAAGGCGCGCATAGGTGGCGTGTTCCTTGAGCCGGTTTCCAACCGCCGCCTTCAGGGTCGCGGGTGAGATGCCGGACGCGATACCTGCACAAAAGCAGATCAGATCGACATCGAATTCCCGCCGCCCGATTGGCTTCACGGCCGTTCCAAGCGCACTGGACCCTTGGAGATAGACCAGAACACTGACGAGTAGGGGATCAGTTGAACCGGACAGCCAGTCTCCGACGGCACCATAGCTCTGGCGCGCACGATCAAACTGGGTTTCGGTGAGGTCCAGATCCTCGCCTATCTCGTCCAGGATGGTGAATATCTGCGTGCGCCGCCGAATATCACTGTCGGTCAGCGGCTGTCGCAACATCTGATTCATGCCGCTTTCTCCTTGAGTTGATAGACCGGCACGAAGGCGTCGGTAGGCTGGGTGAAAAAGATCGGGGTCAGGTGGGGCTTTGCTTTTCGGGCTTCTGACATACCGAGGCCCTTGAGGCGGCCGATCTTCGTGGTGTCATCCAAGGTAAAAAACCCGCTCGGGACAGACGGCGAAATGCGGTAGATGCGATCCCCATCGTAAGGGTGTCCCGTCAGAAGTTTTGCCATGCCGAGGGCGCCATGTGATTGCCCATCCGCGTAAAGGTTGAGGACTTTGAGGCCGAGTCCGGCAAACCCTGGGCTTTCGGGCAGCATGTAGACTTCGTCCAGACACCCCAGGCTTAGAATGCGCAGGTCTGACGGATGCCACCCCAGAAGAGTGATGGCTTCGACGACGGCAATGGCTGTGGGATTGTTGGCCCATGTCCCGCCATCGGTTAGGCCAATATCATCAGCAGTGCGATGTCGCTTGAAATACGTAGGTGCCGCTGCCGTAGCCAGGGCGGCATCCAGCGCAGTCTTGCGATAATCGGTTTGCAGGCGTGTGTGATGCGCAGTCTTGTAGATATAAGGGCTGCGGAGATCGGCATCCCACGCCGGGATCACCAACCGGGTCTGTGATTGCCCGATCAGATCGTTGTTGAGAACGGCCTTGAGTTCACGGGCAAGAATTGCCGCATCGTGCTTTGGACCGACTACGTGCCGACCTGTGGCGGTGAGGGTGCGCCATGCCTGCCGTATCCTCCCCAGCGGTTCATCATCCGCATTGTCCTGACCGAAGATGACAGGCCCGCGACGCTCGTAAAGCTCGAGCAGTTCCTTTGCCGTGCGGCCGAGGCCAAGGCCAAGCGCGATAATGCCACCCGTCGATGTGCCCGCGATGAGATCGAAATAGCGACCAATGGGCTGGCCCAGATCTTCCTCGAGCCCCGCGAGGAATGCAGCGGGCATCGTGCCCTTAATCCCGCCCCCGTCGATGGAGAGGATGCGACGTATCTGCCTGTTGTTCCCACTGTTGCTCATCCTGACATCCATTCCGCTTATGCCCTTCAGCCTTTCGGCGGATACGGGTCCTTGCCATAGGTGTTACGCTCGCGGATGCGACCATTCTCGCCGTGGATCAGCATCTCGCTGCCCTGACGAATGGCGGATTCCCGCGCGGCCGTGATGGCCTCGCGCTGCGTGCCGTGGACGGAAGACGCGCGGGAGTTACCCGCCCCTTTCACTGCCCAACCGCTTTCATGCGGCACAACATGCTGATTTTTCTTAGACATTTCAAGCCTCACGTGTCGATTTCGGTTGACGATGCGACAACCTTGTGTTTAAATATACAGTAAGAAATGGCGCTTATCAACCACAACAATAACCGCCGGGAGAGGATCATGTTCGGACAAAGACTGCGACTTGCCCGCAAGCGGGCGGGTCTATCCATGCAAGCGCTCGCGGAGCGCGTAACCCCAAACGTGTCGGCACAGGCCATCAGCAAATATGAGGCGGACAAGATGATGCCGTCCTCGTCGGTGCTGGTCGGCCTCGGCAAGGCGCTCGGCGTGTCACTGGACTTCCTGCTCGGCGGTCAGGTCGAAGCTCTGGAAAGCGTCGAGTGGCGAAAGAACTCGACCGCCTCGGCGCAGGATCGCGCGATGGCGGAATCCATCGTCATCGAGAAGCTCGAAGACTATCTCGCCATCGAGGACATCCTCGATATGCACCCCGCTGAAGACCCCTTCGCCGCGCTGCGCGTGGACATGGTGGCCGATGAAGAGGCCATCGACGCCAAGGCGCGGGACGTGCGGCGCGAGTGGCAGCTTGGGATCGACCCGATCCCGAGTATGACCGCCCTGCTCGAAGACAAGGGACTCAAGGTCATCGAGGCCGATCTCCCGGAACGCATCAACGGACTGGCCTGTCATGTCGAACGGGCGGAGGGCGCACCGACTGAGGTGATCGTCGTCTCGCGGCACACCAATGTCGAACGCAAGCGCTTCAACCTCGCCCACGAACTCGCACACCGGATCATCACCGAAACCGGCAATGCCGCGCTGAAAAAGGAACCCTCGATGCACCGCTTCGCGGGGGCGTTCCTCATTCCACGTGAGCATCTGGAAGAGGAAGCTGGCCGAAACCGTCACGGCATGACCTGGATAGAGATCATGCGGCTCAAGCGCACCTATGGCGTCTCCGCCGCCGCGATGCTCGTGCGGCTCGGCCAAGTGGACATCCTGTCGAAGAGTGCTGTGGAATATGCGTTCAAGACCTATGCGCGAAGCTGGCGGCGCGAGGAGCCGGAGCCTATCGGTCCAGGCGAGGGCTTCGCGGCCTTCGAGAAGCCGCAGCGCTTCGAGCGCCTCGTCTGGCGCGCGCTCGGCGAGGAGATGATTTCTCCCGTGCGGGCGGCGCAAATGCTTGGGCTCCCCTTGAGCGTTGTCGAACGCGACATCAGGGGGCCTCGTGACCAGTGACCTGTGTTGTCGTCAATGATGCGTCCTGTCTGATCGACTTGAAGAAGGGAGAGTTGCTGCACGTCCTGCTGCGGCTGCCCTATCGCTTCATCGTGCCCCTGCCGATCCGTGAGGAGGAGCTGCTCCATTTCACGGCGCAGGAATGGCGGATGCTCGAAGACGGTGGCCTCGCCACCTACGATCTGCCGGGCGAAGAAGTCGCGCGGGTTTTCGCTTTAAAGCGGGAACATAGCCGCCTGTCGGCCAATGATTGCTTCGCCCTCGTGACGACAACCTGCCAGGAAAACGGCATCCTCCTGACCGGCGACAACCTTCTACGCAAGGTCGCCACCGCTCGCGCGGTGCGCGTTCATGGCGTCCTCTGGATCATCGACGAGCTGCACGCCGCCGAAGCCTGCGATGTCGGGCTTCTTGTCTCCGCCCTGCAAATCTGGCGGGCGGATGAGGCGGTCTTCCTACCCCCCGCCGAGATCGACAAGCGGCTGCGCCGTCTCGGGGCATAATCTGAACAAGGTGGAGATGGCTGGACCCTGCCCATGACGTTCCGAGCGAAAGATCGAACGGTCATGCAGACCAGCCCCTTTTTTCGGCGTCAAAAAGCATCGTTTGTGACATTCAGCGTTACGGAAGCTACGCGCAGGTCGCCATGTCGGCCACCCTATCGAGCAACCAGCTTTTGACCACCGTCCTCTCGCAGCATCGCTTCCATTTGATCCAAGCCATCGACAGCAGAACGCATTTGCGACTCATCAACGACGCCCACGGTCTCGGCATCCCCTACCTTTCTGCCAAAATCCATCTCCATCTGCCGTTGTTCTTCGGCGATAACGGCTTGAACGACAGGCGCGGTCTTCTTTGGAACGCCGTCGGTTTGCGCTGACGGTTGACCGGCTGCAACTTGGCGTGCGCTCTCCACAACTACGTCAGTTTCAGATCCGTGTCCTCCACCCGTCGAAGGCGGCGTCATCGGCATCGCGCGCACACTCAGCGGCAGATTGCCCTGCGACCCACCTCCCCCCGGCTCCGGAAACGGCAGCTCGCCCGTCTGCGCCGCATGGATCGCCTTGAACAGCCGATCATCAAAATATTGGATCCGCTTTGCACGGACCGGCATTTGCGCATCAATCACCATGACAATTTCATCGAGCGGCAGGCGACGCGCCTCATCTTCGGGCAACAAAGAGCTTTCTTCGGTCCGTGTGGATTGGCTGCGTCCTTCAAAGGGATTCTTGCCGATGGACTGGGAGCGCGTGACGACGGTTTTCGTGGTCTTACCGACAGCCTTGCTCAGCTCTTCGACGGTTTTTTCATCTGAAGGTGTCAGATAGAGCTTCACACCGGCATTGCCCTGCAGCGCGCGACGGGTGTTCTCACCATAGATCTCATCGAGGGCGGGGATGGTTTGCGTGACCACCGCCAAATGGCCGCGATAGGTCCGCAGGGTCTCGATGCTCTCGACCACGATCGGCATCTTGCCCAAGCGATTGAACTCGTCGAGCATGATCATTACGGGCCAGGGCTCATCCGGTCCCGGGTCCTTTTCCTGCATGGCGGAGAGGAGATCGGAGAAGAAGAGCCGGATCAGCGGCGCCAGCGGCTTCACCATCAGCGGCTGGACGACGAGATAGACCGAAAAGGGCTTCTTTCGGATCGTGCGGAAATCAAAATCCGAGACCGCCGTCGCTTCATCGATGGCCGGGTTCTGCCATTGATCCAGTCCCGAGGTCATCAGGAGCGAGACATAGGAAGTCAGCGTATCGTTGTTGGTCGAGGCCAGCCGCGTGAAGATCAGTTTGGCCGCCCGGTTGTCGACTTCGTGGCCCCGCGCGAAATACTCCTTCTGCTTGTTCCCGCCCGAGGCCGCGATGCGATAGATCTCGCCCAAGGTCGGGCGCTTGCGCTGGAAGGCCAGCAGCCCAGCCGCCACGAAGAGATCGATCCCGCCCTTGA
Organism: Roseovarius indicus; assembly: GCF_008728195.1. Lineage (NCBI taxonomy): Bacteria > Pseudomonadati > Pseudomonadota > Alphaproteobacteria > Rhodobacterales > Roseobacteraceae > Roseovarius > Roseovarius indicus. The sequence goes on along the minus strand of NZ_CP031599.1, from coordinate 35,205 downwards.
GGAGGCCCTGCACCCGGTCATTATCGCTCTGCAGGAACAGCGTCGCCAGGAGCTGCAGTTCCATCTGCTGGCGCGCGGGATCTTTCAGTTGATAGATGCGCAAGAGCGGGTTGTAGCGATGCGTGCGCTTGCCCTCCCAATCGGTGGGGGCAAAGCGATAGACCTTGTCGCCTTGGGCTGCGCGGTGCCGGGCCGTGGCCTCGAAGCACTCGCCCTTTACATCGAGCGTCACGGCGGAGCCTTGCCAGGTCAGCAGGTTCGGAATAACAAAGCCCGTGGTCTTGCCGCGGCCCGTGGGCGCCACGATCAGCGCATGCGGGAAGACCTTCGAGCAAATGTAGTTGGCGCGGGAGCCCGGCGGCCCCAACTTGCCGAGGATGAACCCGGTCCCGGGCGCCCCGAAGAAGCCATTGGCCTTCATCTCGCGCGCGGTCTGCCAATGGGTCTGGCCAAAGCGTGTCAGAGCGGACCCCGAGAGGGCGAGGCTCAGCATCAGGCCGGCGGCGGCGAAGCTGCCGATGATCAGGTGAATAAGTTGCGCGTCCTCGGGGCGGCGATCGAGGATCGCCAGATAGTTCTGCGCGATGTAGGCAAAGTCGATCTCTGCCCCGAAGCCGAGATCCTGATAGGTCAGCACCGCCGAGGCGATGGTATAGCCCATGGCCCCGGTCACCAGCGTCACCAGAAAGACCCCTGTGGCGATCCGCGCTTTTCCCATGGAGGCGCTCAATGGACCTGACCCCGTTCGGTCTCGCCATCCACGTCTGTCGCGCGGTGTTTTTCGTATTCGGTGTCGGCAAGATCATCGACCACCTGGCGCAAGGCCTCCGTGTTGGCCGTCGCGGCATCGGATTGCAGATAGACCTTGGCGACATAGAGCCGGTCGAGGCGGTCCTCGAGAACTTTTTCCAGCGCATCGGCATCACCGGATGTGAGCCGCTCAAGTTGACGGTCGTCCAGCACCCGCGCGATCTCGCCACGGAAGGCGTCCCGCTCCGCCTCGGTCTCAAAGGGCGCGGACAACTCCCCCGCCCGCTCATGGTCCAGAACACGCGCAATCTCGTCTGCGAGGCGGTCGGCACGGTCAGACTGCGGCGCAGTTTCATCGCGGGCCGCGAGGATGTCGTCGCGCGCGGCAACCCCAAGCCCCTCGCGCATCTCGGTTTCGCGGCGGACCTGATTGATGACCTCCGTGTCGCGTATCTCGACGACGGCCGCATAGGTCGCGCCGAGCCCGCGGGCGAGGTGGGACGGCATGTCCGGATAGCGCGCTCGTAAGTCATCCGTGACAGCATCTGCAACGGGCGTGCGGACGTCGCGTCCCTCCATGATCCGGTCGACCTCGCGGGTGATCTCGCTGGCGCGGGCCGCATCGGTGATGGTTTCCCTGTAGGGCTCAGACCGGTCGATCACATCGCCGGGACGTGCGAGCAGATCCGGGTGTGCCTCGAGATATGCGCGCTGCTCCGTCTCGATCCGGCGCTCCGCCTTTGAGACAACCTCCCAGTCCTGGTCCTCCACCTGCTGCGCTGTCAGGCCCTCTGCGCGCATCTCCTGACGGATTGTCCCTTCCATCGCCCGCACCGCGCCCTCATGATAATGGAACCCCTCGCTGACCGGTTCCGCTTCCATGACGCCATCCCGGCGCAGTACGTTCTCACGCTCCAAGAGCGTGCCAAGTTCCACATGCACGTCATTCAGGACGTCGCGCGCCTGTTCCAGATCGGCGCGGCGTTCGAGGTTCAGATCGCGCGTCTCGGCCACTTTGGAGAGATCATTGGCGATCCATTGATGCTCCAGCGCGGCGCTCGAGGCGCCGATCTCGATCCGGGCCACCACTTCCGATGTGCTGATGCCCGTGCCCCGTAGTGCTACGTCAATGCGCGATCTCAGGTCGGGCTCGGCCAGTCGCTCGCGCTGGCTGGCGTCGATGTTGGCTTCGGAATAGATCCCGCCCTCCGAGGGGGTCTCTGACAGCGTGGATGATCGCAAACCGAGAGGCTGCATGTGCTGGACCTGCGTCTGGATCTCGATGAGACGTTTTTCCAGCACGGGACGTTCCGCGTCAAACTTCTCGGCGATCATGCCCTGCACCCGCGCGAGCTTCTCCGCATAGAGGCTTCTCAGATCCTCGAAGCTTTGATCCTCGGCCATATACACATCTCCTGTTCGGTCCACCTGCCCGCCGCGCGCCAGCACCTCGCCCGCGCGAAAGAGGGCTGCGGCAATATCCTCGCGGGCCTCCCGGGAGGCCTCTGCGGCAAGCGAATGGTAGACGGTTCTGGTGTTGGCGATCTCCGCCAGCGTCCGGGTCAAGTCGGTCCCCACACGTTCCCGCTCGCGGGGCGCGCGACCCTCTTCTTTCGCCGCATAAACTTCGCTGGTTCGGGCCGGGTAATGCACGACCCCGCGATCGACACGCCGTGTGGCCTCCAGGCGCACGCCATACTTTTCCGCTTCCTCGACCATGGCGAGGCGGAAGTCGTCATAGTTGAAGCGGTGATTGCGGCCGAGGAAGAAGAACTCGCCTTCCTGCGAGCGGCGGTTCAGCACCAGATGCGCATGCGGGTGATCGCGGTCCTCATGCACCGCGATGATGTAATCGAAATGCCCCTCATCAGTCTGGAAGAACCGCTCGGCCACATCCGTCGCGATGTCGCGCACGTCCTCGCCCCGCGTGCCGATGGGGAAGGACATGAGCATATGGGTGGTCTGCCCGAGCTTGGGTTTGAAGCCCGCATCCCACCGCTTGGCAAAGCGCTCGGTCAGGTCCTTGATGTCACCCGCTTCGAGCTTGGACTTGCCATCCAGGAACCCGCTACTGTCCACGATATGGGTGGACTTGGTGGTAAGGTAATCGAGCTGGTTTGCGAGCTGTGATTTGGTATGCGTACCCCCGCCCCGGATCGCCTTGAAGACCGCCGGCCGATGCCCTGCTGCCGCGCGCGTAAGCTGGGTCTGCTTGGCGACATGCAGCCCCTGCATCGAGCCCCGGATGCGGCTCCAGCCGTCCCGGAAGACCTCGCCGGTAACGGCATCAACCGCATCATTCAGCCGCATGGGCAAACTCCCTCAGCGCGGCCGTGGCCTGCAGTTGCATGGCGTCCCGACGGCGGCGCAGAAGCAGATCGATCTCGTCAGCGGAATCCAGGATGAACCGCGCCAGCCCGCGTATCTGGGCAAGGCGCAATTCGGAGAACGGAAGGTCTGCTCCCTCCCCCGCCCGATTGGCCGCCAACATCTGCTTGGCGATCTGCGCGACCCCATTACCGACCTCGTGCAGCGAGGCGCGGTAGCGCGCCATCTCAGCTGCCATCTGCGCGTCCGGAACGAACACCCCGCCTGCCGCCTGAATGAGCCGCCTAAGCCCTTCGGCACGGCTCTCGATCCCGGCCTCGGCCAGCACCTCGTCGAGCGCCGCAAGCTCCGCAGCCGTGACCTTCACACTGACCGCTGAGACCGGAATTGCGGCATCCGTCTGGCGCTCGGCATCGGCTTTCAAGACGTAGCGCACGGCGCGCGATGTAACCCCGAACCTCGCAGCCAGCTCGGAAGTCGACACACCCTCCGCGGCCTCGCGGACGATCTGCATCTTCTCGATCTCTGTCAGGCGTTTTGTTCGGGACATGCGGAAGAAAGACCCCCTATTTCCTGCCACCTTCCACCAAGGCTGCCTATACCTTACGATAATATACCAATCTGTCAATTATATACTTACGTTGCATTCAGGCTCAGGCAGCCTTGGTGTCCGCTTCACGCCGCGGCCCGCAGGGACGCGGCTCTGCCGCCCTCACCACCGGGCAACCCACCTGGCCTAGGGGTCCCGTCCGCCAGCCCCGCCCGAGGGTCTGGCCGAACGCCACGTGTTCGGACGGAACCGCGGGCGGGCGCAAACCCCACCGACAGGGCGGACAGGCAGGGTCAAGGAGGGCCAGATTTGGGTCCCCAAATCTCTGCCGCAAAAACCGGGAGGCCCCGGCCGATAGGTTTTGTGGATGGCCCCCTTGAGGCTGACTGGCCGCCCTGTCGCGGCCTGCTCATTCCGAGCGGCGATCGTCCTTTGAGCTCGCGGCTACCGGCACCAAGAGGAGGTCGCTGTCGGCGATCACCCGCGCCGATGACGGCATCCCTGGAACAGGGATCGGGCCGCCCCAAGATCGTCCCGGGGCGGCCCATCCTCGACAGAGGATTTAGTCCTGGGGATCTTTCGCGCTCGGCGGGAACATCACCAGCTCCGAGACCGCGACGGGAAAGTCGAGCTTGAGGCTGAAGAACTCCGAGCCGTCCCCGTTGCGGGTGTTGCGGAACATCGCACCCACGCGCTGAAAACGGGTGCGCTCCTGGCCATCGGTGTCGGTGAACTTGACGGGGACGGTGGCGACGTAGTGGTTGGTCATTTGGGTCTCTCCTTGTTGCGATGGGGATCACCCGGCACGGGGGCAAGAGGCACGGTCGCAAGCGCAAATGCGGAGGGTCCACGGCCCCGCCGTGGAAGCCGTATTTGTGCTTGCCGGAGCGAAGCGCAGGGCACGATTGGGCCGACCCCGTGCGATCCACATCTATGAGCAAAAAGGAGTGATCCGGATGACCCTTGCCATCACGCAGCCGCCATCATCCGCGTCCGCGTCCCGCCGAGCCTGGCCGGGGTGCTGACGGAGCCCGCCCGCGTGGATGCGATGTTCCGAAACACCACCCGAGGGACGCGCAAGTCTTCAGCCTCAAGTGGGACGTCTCGACCCCTCGCGTCTTGCGCTGCTGACGATGTGCGTGAGGTGCGCACAATCCCCAGCCCGCACCGATGCGGATGGGCCGCACTCTGACGGACCGGGTAGAGGGATGACGGTGCTGGCTGCCACAGACTGCCGATCACGCGTGACCGACCGCACGCGCCATGAGACATGACGAAAGGGCCGCGCCAAGCGCGACCCCCTCTCTTCAATCCTGCGCAGTCTTCTTCGCCGGGTCAGCAACCCGCATGACCGTCAGGCCTTTCGCTTCCGCCTTCTGCCCGAGGTTCAGCGCGACGCCGTTACCGCCGAAGAGTACAACCCCCGTCGCCGCGAATTTATCGTCCAGCATTTCGTCGTTGCACTTGAACGGTGCTGCCCGCCCGTGCGCGGACCAGCGCGGATCAAAGCGCGCTTGTGCGACCCCGCGTGCCCGGGCCCACCGAGCCGCAATCATCTCCGCCCCGTGCTTGCCACCCTTGTGGCAGAGGAAAATCTCCTGATTGCGGTTCTGCTTGATTCGTTCGCGAACCTTGTCGAGCGTGTTGAAGATCACATCGACATCGGTCCAGTCGGTGGCGCCTGAGACGATCAGGGGAACCCCCTCGACTTTCGATTTCACGGCAGTCTCGCGGTCGTGCTGCTCCAGGAGCTGCCGTGCCTCGAAGACCGCCCCGGTCTCTTGCGCCCGGACGCTTGCGCGCGACCCGGCTGCCGGGATGAAGGCGTGACCGGTCTCGATCTCGTAGCATTCCGCCGCCGCCTCGCTCATCACCTCGATGGCGCCGACAATCTCCCGCAGCTGCACAAAGCGCGCCTGCGCCTCTTCGAGCGCGGTCTCGGCGATCTCCGATCCGTCGTGGGATTTTGCCAGCGCGCCGATCTTGTCGGCGGTGCGGTCGACCTCCTTGCCGAGCGCCACCTTGCGGCGCTGCAGGATCGTCGCGAGCCCATGGGCTAGCGGTTCGATTTCCGCTTCAAGCCCGGTTCCGCGCAGCTGCCCGAGCAAAGCCTCGAAGCTCTCGCGGATGATGTGGTCGGTCAGGATGTGATCCTCGGGGATCGGCAGCTGCGCGTCCCTCTCGGTCAGTCCGAAAAGCTCGATGGTCTCATAGGTGTTCGCAGTGTCGTAAGCCATGTCTGGTCTCCAGTGTTCGGTTCCAAGGCCACCACGTGAGTGTGGGGGCATGGCCGAATGCCTGGTTTCCGAATCTGCCCGGGTCAGGGACGGCGCAGCCGCCGGCTTGCCGGGCGCAAAAGTTTTCCGCGCGCGGCACCCGACACATGCGCGCGCTCACGCACGGGACCGCCCTGCACCACTGGCGCCGCCCTCGCCGAAAAGTTTTGCGATCCTTGACGCGGGCTGATTTGGGGGCCATCCGGAGGATATGCTTCCGCACTCATGTGTGTGTGTTTTGACGGTAGGTTTGCCCGACCCGAGCAGGCAAACGGCCCGACCGGACGCGGGAGACGGATGGAGCGGCGGGATCGTTTTGGCATCGGGCCAAAACAGACCAGAGCGCAATCCGGCGGAGCGGCCGGGGAGGGACGTGCTCGCGAGGCGGGCAAACCGGGATGCCGGGTGCGACGCCGCGGTGAGGCCGCATGGCCGAATGCGCGACGGACCGAAGGGCCGTTCTCCCCTGCGACACGCGAAGCCGAGCTGGGGAGGCCGCAAGGCTGTTGACGCATTTCGCTCGGTCGGCCTGACCTGCTTGCCAGAAGCGGCAAAATTCGGTAGTCTGTTGGAGCACCAAGGAGCCCGCAATGAGCGTTCAAAAGCAATCTGTCAGTTTCACCGACACCGCCTACACCTTCGCAAGGGAACTGGTCGAAGCTGGCGAGTACCCCAATATGAGTGCAGCGGTTTCGGGTGAATTGGCGAAGGCCAAGGCAGAGCGAGATCGTGAACGGTCTCTGCTCGAAGCAGAATTGGAGCGCCGTCTGTCTCTGCCTCTCGATCAATGGGAACCCGTCGGCGATGCCGCCGACGTCACTAAAGGCGCACGGGCCCATCTTGCCGCGATGGCCAAAAAGACCTGATGCGATTTATCAGGCATCCGTTCTTCGAACGTGACCTTATCGGTATCGTTAATCATATTATCGAGGTGACCGACGGTGACGTTGCAGCCGCGAGCCGTCGCCTGGATGAAGTAGACACGCTCTTAGAAGCGATTGCCTCAAATCCAAATTCAGGTGTCAGGCTGAACGGCAAACTGGATAGATGGCTCGTGCGCCACGGCGGCACCAGTCACCGACTGACCATCGTATTCAAACCGGACATGGATACTGAGGTCATCTATCTTGCACTCGCCGCCTTTGGAGGCAGAGATTGGATAAAGCTGGCGTCAGCAAGACGGGTATTCGCGGACTAATATTGGAGCCAACCTCAACATTAAAGTCCGAAACGGGACCTTCGCTGCGCTCGACTTGAATAGGAAACATGTAGGGCTTTTCGGGCTTTCGCTACGCCATTCAAGAAGGTCCGTTGCCCCCCTTCTTCAAGCTGGACTAAGCATCAAGCAACGCATCGATCACCGCGCATTCTGGGGCAGCATCACCGGTGCATCGCGCAACAGTGTCCGACAGGACGCGCTCGATACGCTGCAGATCGGCAATCTTGGCCTGAACGTCTGTCAGATGATCTTCAGCGATCAACTGCACATCGGCGCATGTCCGGGATCGGTCATCGACCAGCCCAAGCAGCCCGCGAACCTCTTCGAGAGAAAAGCCTAGATCGCGGGACCGCATGACGAATTTCAGCCGCTTGACGTGGGCATTGTCGTAGCTTCGGTAACCCTTCGTACTGCGCGGCGGGTCCGGCATGATCCCGATTTTCTCGTAGTAGCGAATGGTTTCCAGGTTGCAGCCCGTCGCTCGTGCCAAATCACCCCGCCGAATTGATCTCACGCTTGTGTTACTCATTTCGCAAAAAAACCCCTTGAGCCTGTATCAACTACAGACCCTAGAACGGTGGAAATATCTGTTCAAGGAAGATTCGATGGAACAAAATTTGGCGGAACTTCCGCAATCTCGGTCGCAGAAAATTGGTGACGAAACCACCAGGGGATGGGGCGTGACCGGCCTCGGCGTCCTCGGTGCGCTGGCGATGACTTCTTGCTGCATCCTTCCATTGGTGCTGGTCAGCTTTGGCGTGACAGGCGTGTTCATCGCGCAGCTCGGGGCGCTCTATGCCTACAAATGGTACACCTTCGCGCTGAGCGCCGCGTTTTTGGGATACGGCTTCTACAAGGCTTACAAGCCTGTAGATGCCGAGGCCTGTGCCGATGGCACCTGCGCCCGCCCCATCGACCGCCGCATCATGCGCGCAACCCTCTGGGCCGCTTCCGCGATTGTCGCTGTCGCCATGATCTTTCCCTACATCACCCCCTTCATCCTGAAATTCTGAACGAGGACAATGACCATGAAGCATCTTCTGCTATCCGCCCTGACCATCGCCGCACTCTCGACTCCGGCCCTCGCTGAAGAGCGCCAGGTCGAGGTCGCCGTCAGCGAACTGACATGCCCGTCCTGTTCATTCATCGTCGCCAGCTCGATGCGCGGTGTTCCGTCGGTCGAGATCGCCGCATTCGAGGACGGCCCCGAATACGGGCAGGGTGTTTACAGCGTGACCTACGATGACGCCGAAACTTCCATCGAAAGCATCATCGGCGCGGTGACGGCCAATGGCTATCCGGCGCAGGTGCTGCCCGACACAGCCTCCTGAGCCGTCTTCAATGCGTGACAATCTGATGGGTGGCCTGCTGGCCTTCGGGATAGCAGCTCCGGTCGTGGTCGTCTGCTGCGGCGGCGGAACTGCCGTGCTTGCAGCGTTGTTCGGCGGCGTTGGGGCTTGGCTCTCTGGAATGAGTGGCATTGCCGTGCTGGTTTTGGCGGGTCTGACCTACCTGATCGTCCGCGCACTGCGTCGTTCGCAAATGAAACGCGCCTCCGGCCCCGACCCATCACAGAGAAAGACGGCTCCTTGACTGACACACCTGAAAATTCCGACCGTCTGCTGAAATGGGGGCTTGGCGGTGCGCTCTTCGCCGCGCTCTGCTGCTTCACGCCGCTTCTGGTCGTCATCGTCGCTGGCGTCGGATTGTCGGCCCTCACGGGCTGGCTCGATTACGCCCTGTTCCCGCTGCTGTTTTTCAGCCTCGCCGTGGTGGCACAGGCCCTTTGGCTGCGCGCTGGCAAACCGGGACCGGCCCCGAAACTCTGGGCCACCGGCCTCGCGGCAGCTCTGTCGATCCTGATCATTCTCCTCGAGTTCAGGTTCGCGATACGGATCACAATCGGCGTTTTCGCCGCCACGGCACTCTACGCGGTTCTCGTGAACCGTGCGCAAAAGAAAGGAACGCTCTCATGATGATGGGATGTTGCACCGCCACCGGTATGTTCTTCGGTCTTCTCGGCATGCTCACACCGCTGATCGCCATCGGCGCGGTCATATATCTGTTCGCCGCCAGACCAAAAGACCCCGAGTATGGTGAGGCGCGCTGAGATGAAAGACCTGAACAAAAACGACGATGAACAGGGCGGCTATGACCTGATCGTTCTTGGGGCCGGATCGGCGGGGTTCTCCGCCGCAATTACCGGCGCGGATGCCGGAAAGCGCGTCGCCCTCGTGGGACATGGCACCATCGGCGGAACCTGCGTCAACGTGGGATGTGTGCCCTCCAAAACGATGATCCGTGCGGCAGAGGCCGTGCACGGTGCGAAAGCTGCCGAACGGTTCCCCGGTCTGTCGGGGCAGGCACAAGTGGATGATTGGCAGACGCTCGTTCAATCCAAGGACGATCTGGTCACGGCCTTGCGCCAAAAGAAATACGCGGACCTTCTGCCGGAATACGAGCGTGTCGATTATATCGACGCCGGTCCCGCGCGGCTGATCGAAGGTGGCGTCACAGTCGGTGAGCGCACCCTGACTGCGCCCAAGACCATCATCGCCACGGGCGGGCGTCCGGTTCTGCCGACCATCGACGGGATCGAGAAAATCGGCGCGCTCGACAGCACCAGTCTTCTGGAACTCGAAGTGCTGCCGCGAAGCCTGATCTTCATCGGCGCGGGCTACATCGGCGCGGAGCTGGCCCAGATGATGAGCCGCATGGGCGTGAAGGTCACGCTTGTCGCCCGTTCGCATCTGTTGCCCGGCGCGGAACCAGAGGTCTCGGAGGCGCTGGCGGAGGCGTTCGAGGCCGAAGGCATCACCCTTCTGACCGGATTAAGCTACGACACAGTGCGCCGCGACGTTGCGGGCGTGACGTTGCGCGTGATCCAGGACGGAAAGCCTGTCGAAGTGACGGCGGATCATCTTGTTTCGACCGCTGGCAGGCGGGCAAATACCGAAGATATGGGCCTGGACGCAATCGGCGTTGAAACAGACGCACGTGGGTCCATCGTCGTCGGTGAGGATATGCAAACATCGGCGCCCGGCATCTACGCTGCGGGCGATGTGACCGACCGCGACCAGTTCGTCTATATGGCGGCCTACGGTGCAAAGCTCGCCGTCAAAAACGCAGTGCTTGGGGAGGACAATCGTTACGACAACGCCGCGATGCCGTGGGTGGTGTTTTCCGACCCGCAGGTCGCGGGCGTCGGTTTCAGTGAAGCCCAGGCGCGGGACGCGGGCTTCGACGTCAAGACGTCCATCGTGCCGCTCGATCAAGTGCCGCGCGCGCTGGCCGCACGCGATACGCGCGGATTGATCAAGCTGGTGGCGGACAGAAAGACCGACCGGCTGCTTGGTGGCCAGATCATTGCGCCCGAGGGGTCCGATACGATCCAGACCCTCGTCATGGCGCTGAAGTTTGGCATGACCACAAAGGCACTTGGCGAGACGATCTTCCCCTATCTGACAACGGTAGAAGGGTTGAAGCTGGCGGCGCAAACCTTCGATATGGACGTGGCAAAGTTGAGCTGCTGCGCCGGATGAAGATCAGGACAAGGACCGGAGAATGAGCGAAGACTGCGACCTGATCGTCATCGGGGCTGGCATGGCAGGCGTGGCCGCGGCGAACAAGTGTGGCGCAGCAGGATGGCGTGTGGCCATTGTCGATGCGCTGCCCTACGGCGGCACCTGCGCATTGCGCGGCTGCGATCCAAAGAAAATCCTGCGGCGCGGTGCGGAAATCATGGACGCGGCACGGCTCATGCAGGGCAAGGGGATCGATCCCGGTGATCTGTCGATCAACTGGGCCGATCTGATGGCACACAAGCGTGGCTTCACCGATCCCGTGCCGGACAAGATGGAAAAGGGCCTGTCGGGCAACGGCGTCGAAACCCTGCATGGAGCTGCCCGCTTCACGGGAGACAACACGCTGGAGGTCGATGGAACGGCATATCAGTCGGAACGGTTCCTCGTGGCCGCCGGTGCCATGCCCAGGCCGCTGAACTTCACAGGGGCCGATCTCGTGATCGACAGCACGGATTTCCTCAATCTTGAGGCCCTTCCCAAACGGATTCTTTTTATCGGCGGCGGCTTCGTGTCCTTCGAGTTTGCGCATATCGCCGCACGGGCCGGAGCCAACCCGATCATCGTGGATCGTGGCGCCCGGCCCTTACGCGGCTTCGATCCAGATCTGGTCGAAATGCTGATCGAACGCGGCACCGGTATCGGCGTGGTCCTGATGCGCGAGACCAAAATCGTCTCCGTCGCGGAAACCAACGGAGCATTCACTGTCGAGGTGAAGTCAGGCGATCAGACCCGGACAATCGAAACCGATCTGGTCGTGCATGGCGCGGGCCGCGTAGCTGCCCTTGCCGACCTGAGTCTGGAGACCGCCAAGGTTGACTACAGCGACAAGGGCATCGTTGTAGCCCCCCATCTACAAAGCACGACAAACAGCACGGTCTTTGCCGCCGGAGATTCCGCCGACACCGATGGCATGCCGCTGACGCCGGTCGCCGTGATCGAAGGGAAGGTCGCAGCCTCCAACATGCTCAAAGACGCACAGACCACACCGGATTATGCGGGCATTCCGACGGCCGTCTTCACCGTTCCGGAAGTGGCGCGTGTCGGCATGTTGGAAAGTGAGGCAAGGGACGCCGGGCATGACGTAGATGTCCGGTTCACCGACACGAGCGGTTGGTACTCGAACTACAGGATCGGCGAGACCTCCGCCGCCGCGAAGATCCTCGTGGACAGGTCGAACGGCAAGATCCTCGGCGCGCACCTGTTCGGCCCGGAATACGGCGAACTGATCAATTTCTTCGGGCTGGCAATCAAGCTGGGCCTGGCGGCCAAGCAGCTTAAGTCGATGACGGCGGCCTATCCAAGTGTTGGATCAGATTTGGGGTCGCTTCTTTGAATTTGAAAATTTTTCGCAATAGACCCGATCCTCCTCGGAACGAATGTCTGGCCCGATGAAGACGGTTCTTATCTACTTCGCCGCTGCGCTGGCCGAAATTGCCGGATGCTTTGCTTTCTGGGCGTGGTTCCGGCTGGACAAGAGCGTGTTTTGGTTGGCACCGGGCATGCTGTCCCTTGCCGCTTTCGCCTGGCTACTGGCGCTCAGCCCCGCCGATCAAGCGGGCCGCGCCTATGCAGTCTACGGTGGCGTTTACATCGTATCGTCCCTGCTGTGGCTATGGGGTATGGAAGGCCATCGCCCAGATCAATGGGATGTAGTTGGAGCGGTCATTTGCCTTGTCGGTGCGGGTATTATTCTCTGGGCACCGCGCAGTATTTGAGAGGCGGTAACTCTCCGCTGCTTTCCTTCCGCTCGTGGCAGCGATCAAGCAGGTTTTCTATCGCCCTCGAAAGCAGCCATACATCCTTTACGCAGCATTCGGTAACTTCGGCTCTACGGTTGCATTAGCTGCGGGCAACACGAACGGCTGCAATGTAAGCCAGGTCCATTCAACCACACCAGTACAGAAAAAGGGGAACCGTGATCCCACGGTTCCCCTTTGGGTTCAGATCGTCTCCCCCTCGCGCGCCGATTAGGCGACCAAGGAGAGCCCCGCGCCCGCGTCCTGCGGCTGCTCACCGCTGTCGATGAACGGGATGATCGAGAAGGTCTGCCCGCCGCGCTGCTCTTCGTTCTGCACGGCGTTGACGCGCAGGTCGCCATCGGGCGTGTTGATCAGCAGTGACAGGTAGTCATTGCCCGTGCGGCTGCTTTGGGCCATCCACGCCGAGCCGACGCGGATCGGTGTGCCCCGGGGCGAGCTGACCTCGATCCGGTAATCCGGGTGGGTCTCCTCGGATTTGTAGCTGTTCTCGATCAGCATGAACTCCAGATCGAACATCATGTTGGCGATGTAGCCGGTGAAGGCGTTGTCGGCGTCCATGGCGGTGAGCTCGCCCGAGATCGAGCCGGATTTCATCAGGCCGTTCGAGACCAGCGGGATGATCTCGAACGCGCCGCTTTGGGCCGCACGCGCCTCTTTCGTCTGCACCGCGTTGACCCGGAACGGGCCGAGGCCGACATCGATCTGCATCGAGATGTAGGGGTTGCCGCTGGTATTGCCGGTCTCGTTCCAGGCCGTGCCGATGCGCACCTTGCGGCCTGATTTGTTGACTGCCGTCACGTCAAAATCCGGGCTGCGTTCGGACATCTTGGCCCGCGCCTCCAACTGGATGGCGATGTCAAAGCGCGTCCCGTGGATCATGCCGGTGTACTGAGCGGCTGCGGTCTCGACATTGCGGGTGAGGGTTCCTGCGAACATGGGATGGTTCCTTTTGGATTGGCCGGTGCCTGACGTCCTTGCCAGCGCCTCCGGGATTGCTTTCTCGACCCCTTGAGGGATCACAAATCAGAAAGCCTGCTTTCCTTTCAGCCCCGCCCACGGGTCAGGGCCGCCCTCCAAGTGGGTGTGCAACCGCGCCTCCGGGTGCTGCGCCCCTCCCCTGCCCGTCTGGTCTTGATTGGCTGCCCGGATTTTCTGCGGCGTCCTTCGGTTGCGCGACGAAGAACTCCGTTTCTTTTCCGTTCAACCGGTGCCCGCCCCGGTCGGTCAGGCCGATGCAGCTACCGTTCGGCACATAGGTGATGAGGTACTGACCGAGCCGGTCCTTGTGGACAACGTAGCCGGTATTGGCCCAGTGCACGGTGTGGCCGGCATCGACGGCCGCCTTGATATCGTTGAGTGTCATGTGATCCTCCTCAAGTAGAATGGTGGGGAAACGACTCAAGAAGCCCGATCTTCCAACCGGGCTTCCGTGCGGTATTCAATTGGCAAAAAGCCGGGTCCTGTCAGGCACTCTGCGCCGCTTGCATCGCGCGCGCCGCCATCCAATCCTTCAGGCCAAGAACCGTTCTTCCGGCGGCGACCTCGGAGGCCCAGGCAACCCTTGGGTCGCCGCTGGGCTCATCGCCAGAATGCCGGTCGATGTGGCCGTTGGCCATCCATGGCTCAGGCTGGATCCGTCGCAGCCAGTCCGCCATGCTCGGAATGCGGCCCTGGCAGTCTTCACGGATATGCTGCTCGCCAATCCAGCGCACGGGAATGTCCCGACCCGCGCTATTGGTCAGGGTCAGGCCGAAAACCCGTTCGGCCTCGAACAGGCCTTGAGCGTGGTGGCGCATGGCTCGGTGCGTGAAGAGCGCTAGGTGCTCTTTCGAGGCGTCAAACCAATCGTGCACGGCCTGATAGTCAGACGGCACCCCGCCGAATTTCCGGGCAGAGCTTTCAGCATGATGAAGCGGATGGGCCATCTCAAAGCCCCTCGTCATAGCTGTGCGAGCATTCGACATAGCGGTCCGCGTGATCGAGGATAATGCTGTCTAGTGCTATGTCCCAGGTCAGCGTGCCGTAGCCGCCCTCGTTGTTTTCGAACCCCGGGTGATGGTGATAGGCGAGCGACCAGGCGAAGTCGCCAACCTCTGTGGCAAGCGCCTCCGGCAGTTGGACCTCTGCGGGCTGCACCGTCACATCCTCGACATTGCCGGAGTCGCCATAGCCTTCGTATTCGGCAGTGACCTCGCTGATGCCAAGCGCACGTAGTTGCGCGAGCAGCTCCGTTCGGGATGCCTTCAATGTGGTTTCGCGCTCTGCACGCCACTGAGCCGCCATTGCGGCATAGTCGATCTGGGGATTGGTCATGGGTCTGTCCTCTTGTCTGAATTTGGGGGGCCGGGCGTGGCATTGGTCTGCCCGCGCCCGGAAAGCGCAGCCCGGGCAAATCCCGATCCACGCCGCCCGACCGGAAGCTCGCTTTGACTTTTCAGGCGGCTTGTTCTGACGTCATGCTGGCTTCCTGCCCCACGATCCGGGCCAGAATGCTTCCCGTGTCGATCCCGTCCCCATGCGGCAGGAACACCCGTAGCTGGAAGGCAATGATCTCGGTGAAACACCCCATTGCCTTGAGGCCATCAATCATGCCCCTGTCCACGCCGCACAACTCAAGGCGCATCTCGCCTGCGACACGGCGACGGGTCAGGGTGAGACCCCGGCCCAGATCGACAGGCGCGGTGGTGCCGAGGGCGGCGGTCAGCATCTCCTGCGCTGTTTGCGGGTTGGACACGAGGAAGCGGGCGCGCAGCGCTGCCGCCCCTTCCTCGCTCAGCGTGCGCCCGATCATCGCCGTCGCCCCGTCAGGCGTGACCCGGTAGATGCGTTCATTGGTGGTCGGAATGTCCTTCCAGATCGGCAATAAGAGCCCGGTCAGCAGGTAGAGCTTGGTTGTGGTGGTTTTTGGCAGGGATGCAGCCTCGGCATCCCAAAGCTTTGCAAACTCGGGCCTTTCGATGTCTTCCCAGGCCGAAGACGTGAACCGCGCCTCCTCCAGGTAGCTCGACCCGTTTGGCCGCACAACCTTGCGCATCAGCGTGACGATGTCTTCGTCATACATCTGCATCGGGCGTGCCGAGATGAGCGCCGCGCGACCGGAGGCGCGATTGACCATCGGCAGCTTGTCCGGATTGCGCGATATGGCCTCTTCAGCGCCCAAGACATGGACCGGGTCCGTCACCTCGAGCCCGATGATCCGCGTCACGGCGCCGGATTTCGGGCAGGTCCAGAGATCCTCTGTGGAGACCTGCTCGATCTTTTCGCCGCGCAGGGTTTCCACGCCGAGATCGAGCGTGCCTGCCGCGCGCGCCCGTTCAGTCTGATCGGCAATCCGGCGCATGAACTCGGCAAAGAGCGCGTTCTGCATGTGGATGGGCAGGGCCAGAACCCGGTTCAGAAACCGCTGGATCGGCGGCAACTCCTCGAGCAGCACCCCGTCCTTGTCGATCAGCCGCAGGGCTGTCCAGTCGGTGAAGCTCTTGTAGCTCATCGCCTCAGCGCGCCCGGCGGCAAGATCGGCGAAATACCCACGTAGTGCGGCCCGCGCGATCGGGCTTTCGAGATTGTCCTCCTCGCGGAACATGCCTTGCGAGCCGGTCTCGCGCTGACCCTTGGTCAAGGCCCCTAGCTGGTCGAGGCGCTTGGCTATAGTCGAGGTGAAGCGTTTTTCGCCATGCACATCCGAGGTGCAGACGCGGAAGAAGGGCGCGCTGACCTGAGCCGAGCGATGGGTGCGGCCCAACCCCTGGATGGCCGCATCCGCGCGCCAGCCGGGCTCCAGAAGATAGTGCCGCCGCCGTTTCTGGTTCTTCGCCGTTTGCGCCGCGTGATAGGACCGGCCCGTGCCGCCCGCATCGGAGAAAATCAGGATATCCTTCTCGCCATCCATGAAGGCTTGGGTCTCCGACGAATTGCTGCTGGCGGCGCGCTTTTCGATGAAGAGATGACCGTCCTCGGCCTTCAAAGGGCGGATAGATCGCCCAGTGACTTCAGCGACGGCCTCGTCGCCAAAGGCCCAGAGGATCTGATCGAGCGCCGAGGGGATCGGGGCGAGCGTCATCAACTCCATCATGGCCGCATCGCGCAGGGCGAGCGCCTCGCGCGAGACAACGAGCGCCCCGGTCTCATCCCGTAAAGGTTCCGCGACCATGTTGCCGTCAATCTCCACGAGCTTTTGCGCGTGGATCGGGAAGGCCTGTTCGAGGTAGCCCAGTACGTAATCGCGCGGCGTTAGCGCGCCCTCGACGAGTTCATCCTCGGGGTCCATCGTCTCAAGCCGGCGTTTCAGCAGACTCTCGCCCGTCGAGACCACCTGGATGACGCAAGCCTTGCCCGCCGCCAGATCGTCCTCGATGGCGCGGATGATGCTTGGAGCCTTCATGCCCATCAGGAGATGGTTGAAGAAGCGCTGCTTCGTGCTCTCGAAGCGGGACTTGGCCGAGGCGCGTGCTGCCGAGGCATTGGTCTCTCCCGAGGCGTCGTTGACGCCGGTCGCTGTCAGCGCGGCCTCGAGATTGTGGTGGATCGTCCGAAAAGAAGCCGCGTATGCGTCGTAGATCTCGATCTGGGCCGAAGTGAGCGCGTGTTCGAGCACGTCATACTCCACGCCATCAAAGCTGAGGGCGCGCGCCGTGTAGAGGCCGAGCGTCTTAAGATCACGCGCGACCACCTCCATGGCAGCCACGCCGCCGGCTTCCATCGCTGAAACGAAACCCTCGCGGCTCGGGAAGGGGTATTCGGGGTCCTGCCCCCAGAGCCCCAACCGCGCGGCATAGGCCAGGTTGTGCACGCTCGTGGCGCCCGTGGCCGAGATGTAGAAGACGCGAGCGCGGGGTGCTGCCAGTTGCAGCCGCAGGCCCGCAAGGCCCTGCTGGGAGGGTTTGACCCCCCTGCCCTGCTCGGACCCTGCCGCATTCTGCATGGCATGGGCCTCATCAAAAGCGAGGACGCCTTCAAAGTCTGCGCCCATCCAGTCGAGGATCTGGCTCAGTCGCGTGGTGCCGCATTTGCCCGCGGACCGCAGCGTGGCGTAGGTGACGAAGAGGATTCCGTCGCCCATCGGGACGGGCTGATCCGGTTTCCATTTGGAAAGTGGCTGAATGTCGGCAGGCGAGCCGCCGAGATCGGTCCAGTCGCGGATCGCGTCCTCGATGAGCGTGGCGGATTTGGAGACCCAGATCGCCTTCCTGCGCCCGGAAAGCCAGTTCACGAGAATGAGCCCTGCGCATTCGCGGCCCTTGCCGCAACCGGTGCCGTCGCCGAGGAAATAGCCAAGGCGAAAGGCACGTGCATCCGGGTCATCATCGGCGCGCGTCAGCTTGGTCTGGTCGTCATCGATGGTAAACCGACCGGGCAGATCACGCCCATGGGCATCATGCGCCATGATGATGGTCTCGAGCTGCGCCTCGGAGAGATGTCCCTCCTCGATCAACCGTGCGGGCAAGCGCAAGTCATCACTGCCCGTGTTTGAGGGCATGGGCGGGGCAACCGAGGCCATGGCGATGCTCTCGACGAGCGGCGTGGGATGTTCCTGCGCACCCGCGATCTCGATCCGTTGCGGGCGGTAGCGTGCATAGATGTCCGAGATGGGCGTGTTGTCGCGCGGGATAACAAGGCTCGTGAAAGTTAGCGGACGGACGGCATTGGCCCGGGGTTTGGAGGCGGCAACAGGCACAGCGGCGGTCTTGCGCGGGGCAGAGGATGGAACGGTCGGCCGCCCGTGAGGGATCACCGCCGCCTGTTGCACGGGGCGCATCTCGGGCCGGGTTGCGGCCACGGCGTCGACAAAAGGAAGGGCATCATCCAAGCCCCGGACACTGGCGCGGATCATCTCGCCGCCCTCCTGCACCTTGTCGAAGACCATGAGCTGGGTTTCGACAGAGGTGCCGAGCTTGCGGTAGACCTGCCCCGGCATCGTCAGCGCCAATCGTGGCGTCAGGAGACCGCAGGCGCGGGACCAATGCGCGGCATCGCGTTCGGGCGTGAACCCCGGCGGCATGATCGCCACCAGGCGCCCACCTGGTGCCAGGCGCTTTGCAGCCGCAATGAGATGTTTGGCAGCGATGTGCTTGTCGCGGGATCGGTCGACCGAGGAGGCGAAGGGCGGATTCATCACCACGACGTCGGGTAGAACCGGCGTCTGCAGCAGATCGTCGGTATGCTCGCCGTCATGGCCCGTCACCTCGCCGCCGAAAACCGCGCGCAGGAGGCGCTGGCGAAAAGGGTCGATCTCGTTGAGCAAAAGCGTGGCACCGGACCGGGCGGCGAAAGTAGCCAGGGCACCGGTGCCAGCCGAGGGCTCCAGCACGGTCTCGCCCTTGCGGATCGCCGCAGCCCGCAAGACCATTGCCGCGAAAGGTAACGGCGTGGAAAACTGCTGCAGCCGGATCTGCTGCTCTGACCGGCGGGTTTCCGTCAGCAGCCGCGAGGCAAGCAGCTTTGCAGCGGCGATGTCATCTGCCACGCCGTTCCCACGCAGCAGCACTTGGACAGCCGCGGCCTGCATCAGGTCATAGGCTATGCGCCAGTCCCAGGCGCCCCCGGCATCGCTGCCATGAAACGTCTCGCGCATGATGCGTGCGAGCGCTGAGCTGCGCAGGGGTTGGTGGTCGATCTCCGTGCCGATAAGCGCTAGCGCAGAGGCGAGATCGGCTTCGGAGATTGCGAGAGCCGGGTTGGCCGTTCTGGGTTTGGACATGGGGATTTCCTTTGGATCAGGGTCTGAGTTCCAAAGGACAAAAAGCCCGCTTTCGCTTTTCAGGGGAGCAGGCCAGGACGAAGAGGTATGCAATCGCTGATCGGCCAATCAAACAGCTTTTTCGGAGGCAGGTTCGAAAACTGAAAAACCCGCCGCAATGCGACGGGCTTTTGCTTTCTTTGTGCAATGAGGGGAGGCATAATGCCCGCAGTCTCAAAGCTCACGCCTTATATGGCACCGAAAGTCTTTACTGTCAATGTATCCACCGTTCACGGCTGATGAAGAACACCACCTTCCGAACGTCCTATCCGCACCTAGGTTTGCGACCTATCTGCGCGAAACCGGCAATGATCGGACGCGAGCTCTCCACCTATACCACTGGAATCTTCAAGTATCAGCCGCGTTCATGGTTCCACTCCATGTTTTGGAAGTTGCGCTGCGAAACGCGATCGTGGAAGCGATCGAAGCTGTCCATGGAGGAACATGGCCTTGGACACAAGGCTTCATCCGTTCGTTGCCGAACCCGCGCGGTCCTGCATACAGCCCCAAACGAGACCTCGAAGGCTGCGCAGCACAGCAACCCACTGCCGGAAAGGTCGTCGCCGAACTAAAGTTTGTGTTTTGGGAGAAGATGCTGACAAACAGGCACCAAGGCAGACTGTGGGACGATCATTTCTACGCAGTGTTTCCGGACGCGCCTCGTGGTGTCGCGGCCAACCAACGCCGATCTGAATTAAGGTCTGACATTGAAGCCGTGAGGAGGCTCCGCAACAGAATCGCACACCATGAGCCTGTTTTTCCGCGCGCCCTTCAGGATGATTTTGATCGGATCATCCGCTGCATAAGATGGCGCAACGAAACGACCGGCAACTGGGTGCTGGAAATCGAGACGGTACGCGCACTACTCGCAGTGCGCCCCTAAGGGTCCTGCCCCGCCAGAAACTCCGCCAGCACAGGACTGGCCTCGCCCTTTGCGGAGCTGAGCAGCTCCGAGCCCGCAAGCGAGGCCTTCGACAGGCGTACGAGCCCACCAGTTTCCTCGATGCGGTAGCAGCGGCGCTTTTGCCGCCCGCGCCTGTAGTGGGTCGCGGTGACAATCTGGCAGGTACTGCCATCGGTGAGCGTCACAGGTGCTGCGAGCCTGATCTTGTCGCCTTCCTCGTAGTCCGGGATCGCAGCCCAGTCCTGGCAGCGCTGGCGCCAGGCATGGGCATAGCTGTCCGGGTCTTTCAGGTCGGAGAGGAGCTCGATCAGCCCAAGGGGAGCACGAGACTCGTTCGGGCCAGCACTTTCCTCCATGTCCTTGTAGCCCCAGCAGCCGTCATCGTATCGGGTGAGGAAGACAGCACCGAACGTGATGGAGCCATCCGCATCGGTCACATAGGTCGTGTCCTCGACCGGCGAGCCATCGATACTTGTGACCTTTGCCGCCGCGTACCAAGTCGAACCCACCTTGCAGGCTTTGACCAGTTCCGTCTTGCGCCTGTCGCTCTCGAAGGTGCAGAGCCGGGCAATCTCCGCTTTCTCATCCGCGTAGGTCTGGACGCGGCGATCGGTATAGAAGAGCCATCCCATCTCAGAGTCCTTTCTCTCATTGGGGAAATTGTTGTCGTCAATGTCCCGAGAGGGCCGCAGGCCTGGCAGGGTATTGGCGATGCTTGTTTGAGAAAGGGCGCGTTACGCCGCCCTCCGGTCATCGATTTCCATCAGCGCATCGAGCGGCACGCGGTAGGGCTGCATGGCGTCGAAATCCTCGCAATTGCCGCAGTTCTGCACGATCGCGAAGGTATCGCAGGCATCCTTGAGGATGACCCGGAAGGTGCCGCCGAGGCCCGAGGGCACTTCGTAGGTCCCGCCGATGAGATAGTCCGAGGCCCGGCGCACGAAGACACGGATGCTGTGGCCATCGGTGGCGAGCCGGATCGCCCCCCGCCCCCGGTCGATGAGCACCTGCACGTCATCCAGGATGTCGGTGTAGAACTGGCCGGTCAGATCGCGAAACGCCATGCGGCGCTGCGCCATCCAGTCGGTATCCCGAAACGGGTTCATGCCGTCGGCGAAGGCGAAGGAGGGATCTGCCTGTTCGGTGGTGACGATACGGGTGGTCGTGCCATCGATGCCGTTTGAGCGCAGATGCACACCATTGCCGACGATCAGGATCAGGGCGGGCCTGTCCACGGGCCCGTTCCAGTTGGGCAGGAAGGTCTTGCAGGCGCGCGCATGGGCGATCTGTGCCGCAACAGCGGACGCAGAGAACTTGAGAATAGCCATGGGGATGTCTTTCGGTTGGGTGTGGGAGGGTCGACCCGCGCGGGAAATGCCTCGCGCGGGTCGCGTGAGGACTCAGGCCGCTTGCGCGACCTCGCTGTCAGGCTCGGGAGATTCCGAGGCGGGCTCCGCCTCATCACAGACGACACCGGCGGTCTGCATCATCGGCGGGCACCAGGCGGCTACGGCAGCGCGCTGCGCGTCCGTGAGTGTGGCGAACGGCTCTGCAAAGAGCTTGTCGCAGAAGGCCACGATCTCCTTCTTGCTCGACGAGGCCAGCGTCACCGCCTCCTGGGCCAGACCCAGATCCTCGCCGAGGATCTTCAGGAGCCATGCCTTTTTGAAGCGATTGAAGAGCGCCGCGTTCGGCGTCCAATGCGCGCGGATATCGGGCATGATCTCGATCTCGAACGCATGCATCAGGCTGTCGCGCTGGCGGTCCCGCGCGAAGCAGGACTGCGTGGTGCTGGCCGTGGCATAGGCCACGAGCTTGGCCTTCTCGCCGGCCTCCAGCGCGCGAAACGCCGCGAACTGATCGGCGGGCGGGCGGGTATCATCGAGCCACGAGAGGTCCAGCACATCATGCGCCGCGGCCACCTGCTCGAGCGAGGTCTCGTCGATCTCGTCCATCTTGGCATGGCTGCGGTATTCCTTGCGGGCCTCGACCTTGATCGCCTGCGTGACACTCATGCCGATGGCCAGAACGTCACTGACCAGCTTGAAGAGCGTTAGATCGAGCGTGGCCTCCGGATGCAGCGCCATCGCGGCGCCGAGGGCCATGGCTCGCTCTGTCTTGAGGTCCTCAGCAAGTGAGGCTGGATAGGTGATTTTGCCGGCGTCCGGGGCCTTCTCCCCGGTCGGGTTAGCCGAGGAGCCGCGCGCGCCTTCCTCTTTGACGGTATCTTCCGGGCGGACGAGGCCAACATGGAGCGTGATCTGCCCACCCTGCCACGACGCGATCACCCCAGACCGCGCGAGGTCCTCGGCGCTGTAGGCCTCCTGCAGGTCGCGGGCTTCCTCTTCCAAGGCGTCCACGCGCTCGTAAAGCGCGTTGTAGGCACCGTCCTCGAGCCCCTCATCCTCCATCTCGAGCTGCAGTTTCTCGAGTTCGGCGGTGATCTCATCGATGCGCTTCTGGGCGGCCTCATCCGGTTCGATCGGGCCGGGATAGACGCGGCCGTAGTCGGCCATGGTCGCGTAGTCATAGCGCACCATCGCATCGGCCCAGGCAAAACCCAGCCTCATACGGGTCTCTTCGGCAGCGGCACCGAGCTTCTCGAGCAAGATGGTCTCGACCAGAGCCGCATCCTCAAGCACGGAATGCTCATCCAGCAGATCGGCTGCGACGGTGCCGCCGCGCGCCTCGTAGTCTTCGCGCACGAAAGCCCCGATATCGTCGCTGACCTGCACGCCGCGGGACTTGAGGGCCTGTCGGACCGTGTAGGCCTGCAGATAGCCGCCGTCTTTCGTGAGCGCCTCGAAAACCTCGCGCTGCGCCTCCTGGCTTGGGTGCTCGGCGAAGGCCTTCATTGTGTCGAGCGTGATCACCTTGCCCCGAGCCGCGGCGCGGATATCGGGGTGGATAAGGCCATAGCGCAACCGGCCTTTCACGGCGGCCACCGTGGTGCCGAAGGTCTTCGCGATCGTCTCAGGCGTCTGGCCGTCGACCTCCATCATCCGGGCGAAAGCCTCGAACTCGTCGATGGCATTCATCGGTGCCTGGGTGATGTTCTCGGCGAGCGACAGTGCCGTGGTCACGTCGCAGTCTTCCGGCACGAGGCGGCAGTCCACCTTGGTCTTCGCCGTGAACCCCTTGCTGGCCTTGTCGGCGATCAGCTCCTTCAGCGCGGCATGTCGCCGGCCACCGGCAAGCACGGCGTATTTGCCGTCGAGCTTCTGAACCAGGAGCGGCTGGAGCAGGCCCAGCACAGCGATACTGGCTTTCAGATGGGCGATGTTCTCGGGGTCATAAGTTTCCGGCGAGTTGCTGCGCACATTCGCGGGATGCGGGACCAGATCGCCGATGGCGACGGTGAGAGGGGCAAAGCTTGTGGTCATGGGATATCCTTCCAGGTGGGTGAGGTGTGGCCCGCGCCTTCACGCGCGTAACCAATCCCCGGCTTCAGGGATCACCACGACAAAAGGCCCGCTTTCCCTTTTGAGGGGCAGCGGGCCTTCATCGTCTCAGATGTCAGGGGGGAGGAGTCCCCTCCCCTACCAGTCGCGCGCCAGCATGATGGTCAGCACGCGCATGGTGGTGGCAGGATTGTCCGGGGTCTCAGCCCCGTAGCGGAAATCCGAGTCTGCTTCATAGAGATCGATCTTCCAGAACACGGTCTCGCCCCGGATCTCGACCGCCCCGAAATCGTGCCATCCCTCGGGATCATTCTCAGGCTCGAATGTTGCAAACTCACCGGTGGCCTTCACCGCCTCGGCCATGAAGCCGTCATCGGCCTCCATAAGCGAGCGGGTGACATGCATCCGGCCCTGGATGGGCTGCGCGGGCGGCACTCCAAGGCACGCGAGCTTGCGAAACGCGTCGTTCTGCGCCGCGATCACACTCGGATCGGGACGATCTGGCTGGGGTTGAACGGTCATGGACATGGGGATCTCCTTTGAGAAGTTGAAACACCCTTCTCAAAGCCCGCTTTTTCTTTTCCGCACGGCGGAAGGACCGAAGCAGAAGGTGCCCTGCCCGAACAGCCCCTTGGGTCTGTAATTCGGGTTGGGGATGGTTTCGATCCAGCCGCCTTGGTGCTTGATGCTCTCGAGCGCTGCCGAGAGCGGGTAAGCGCCCTCGGATGAGCTCCACCAATAGGCACCGCGTTTGAAGGTGATGGTCTTGCGGCGGCCGTCGTTGAAGCAGGCCACCCGCAGCGTCTTGGGTTCCTTACGTGACATGGGCGTCTCCGTTCTTCGTGTGTTCAGGCGGCCTCGGCACTGCGCCCTGCCCTGCCCACCTCCGATCTGGCGATCAGATAGTCGCAGGCGCGCTGCGCATCCGCGGCGTGCTTGAAGATCGCACCCTTGTCTGACCGAAGGACGCGCAACCAGTTGTGGAGGTAGGCGGCATTCATCTCGAGCGTATGCGCCGTGAAGCCGAGCGTCTGACCCAGGAACACCGAGGCCAATTCCGCGACATATCCTGACAGTCCAGCCCCATTCTGAAATTTTTCGGCAATGAGAACGGTTTTGGTCATGCCGCTACCTCCTCTGCATGGGGCTGCTGCGCATGCATCCAGTCGGCCGCCTGCTGCGCCTTGCTGGCGGCGGTGAAGATGGCCTTGGGGTCGTCTTTCAGGACCTTGAGCCACGAGGCAATATAGGCGGCATGATCGGGGCGCGGATGGTGGGCGATCCCGAGGTCTGCCAGGACCAGCCCGCTGAGAATTTCCACGCAGCATTCTTCGGCGGCATAGGCGGCCGAACCAAAGCGACCGGAAAGGTCGCGGTCGAGCCTGTGCTTTGCGCCACTGGCGTGACCATTCTCGTGTAGCCAGACACCGTAGAACGACGCGGCATCGCGAAACGAAGTGAACGGCGGCATGAACACGGTGTCGGCCGACGGGCGATAATAGGCTTCCGATCCACCGAACTCAGTCTTGACGCCCAGGTTTGTGATGAACGCTTCCGCATGGGCAAGGCGTTCAGCCTCGGGCAGCACAGGGGTCGCCGGGCGCTCGTACCCGTCCACTTGAGCGATGTTGAAGACAGAAAATGCGCGGGCGAACATCCGTCGATGCCCGTCATCATCGTCTTCGTCGTCGGCCTGCTGGGAAACCTTGATCTCCCTCCACAAGATGACCGTGGTGGAGCGTTCTCCTTTACGCACCTGCGCGCCGGCATCCTGCCATTGCTTGTACGTTCCCCAGATACCGTCGCCATATCCGGCGGCAAAGCCCGTGGCCCAGAGCGCCAAAGTGTTTATGCCGCGATAGCGCTTGCCGGATGAAACGTTGGTCGGACGCGCGATGCTGCTCCCGTCGTGGAACCAGGGCGCACGCCAGTCGCCGGTGCCTGCCTCGATGGCGGCGATGATCTCGGTGGTGATACGGTTATAAACATCGGCGCGCCCGGCCGATGAGGAAGAGCGGGACATGACAGGTCTCCAGGACGGGCGGAGCAGGCCTCTCCCGCTCTCCTCATCCCGTCACTCACCCCGATCCCAAGCTCCCTCTCCCTTTACCGCCGCCCGAACGGGCGGCGTCGCGCCCTCGGGCGCGATCCGGGCCAGCACACCCTCGATCCGGTCAACCTCCTGCTGGAGCGCGGCCCGCTGCAATCCGGGCAGCCGCTTCTCGCGCAGCAACATGCGTGCCTCATCAGCACTTCGCTCCCAGACGGGCCTGTGATGTTCCGCGATGCAGGCGTTCGGGCAGCGGGTCGGTTCACAAAGCGCTGTCAGCGGGCGGCCTGCCGCGGCATCCGTCACGCGCTTGAGGCACAGGGCGGTTGCCGGATCGAAGAAGCAATCGGCAAGCGGTCCGACATGCAGGGTGCGGGCCAGACTGGCGAGCATGATGCGCAGACGGGACCGGTCCGCGATCATCGGCGGCAATGGCCCGAGCTCGGTGGCTGTCTCGTCGAGGGTACGCGCGACACGAGGACCGGCCGGCCCGCCAAGGTCAGCCCCGCCGCGCCGCCTGTCGAAATACTCGAGCAGATCGTCGATCTGACCGAGCCGGCGCTGCGCCTCGACCTCGGCGCGGAAACCCGAGGCGCTGCTACCCGCGTAGCCTTCGAACGCGGCGACGGATGCATGCTTGTACTGGATCATGCCGGCCACCGTTCCGAAGGGACGGTTGGCAATGTGCCATGCGATCGTGCGACGAAACTGGCGGGTCGTGATCCGCCAGGGCTTACCGTCCGGCCCGGGCGGTATGGCGGGCGCCTCTTCCGTCCCGAACAGCCTGTTCAGGTGGTCACGATAGGCGTTTATCTGGCGCACGATCTCGGCGGAGACGTGCGGTTTGCTCCTTCGCGTCACTGACAGCACGGGCCAGAGCGTATCGAGACCATGGGCAACAGCCGCGCGCCGGGTCAACTGTTCGAGCACCCCGATCGCATGGGCGACGGGCTCGATGGTCACCCACTCCGCCGACGCTCCCCGGGCCCCCTTTCCCTTGTACGCAGTGGAACGGACGCGGTGTCGTGACACGGTGCCGTCCTCGCTGCGCGCAAGCGTCAGGCATCCCCGGCGCATCGCCTGCACCTCGCAATCGCGCATACCGGTCAGATAGGCGCAGACCACGTAGGCCGCTGCCTGCAGCATGCGCTCTTCCAGGACGAGGGATTTGGCATCAAAGCGGTGCCGCCATGGCCGGCCGAGATCGGCATCGACCGAGATCGGCGTATCCATGCCGCCGGGTTCGATCCCGATATCCGCGATGGCGGCAGCGATGAGATCGGACGCGCCGCCGGCGAGAGCGAGATGCATCGCCGGCTCCCTGGCGGCATCGACGCCGACGTGTAGATGCAGAAGCTGCACGTTGACGACGGGCAGAAGCTCCCCGCTTACCGGATCGACGGATGCGGAACCGTTGGGTGGGCTTGCCCAGACCGGCACGCCCCGGCCCTGCCGCGCGCGGGACCGGAAATAGCGCGCCAGTCGCTGCCGTTGCCGGCGGCGGCGCTCCGCATGCGGCAATCCCTGTTCCGCAACGGAGAGCCGGTCGCGGCGCGCTTCGAGCCGGGAAAGCTCACGCCGGGCGGCGAGAATGTCCCCTGCGAATACCGTGATGTAGCGCAGCGACCATGCCAGAAGCGGCGCAATGATCGGCTCGGGGATGCGCGGGGTCCGGTTCTCGGGAACATGACGATAGCCCGCGACGCGTGCGGGTGGCCGCCCGTCCCACGGTTCGAACGACAAGCCGCCGCCGGGAAGGTGCTCGCGGTAGAGATAGAAGTCGATGACGACCTCGAGAAGCTGCCCGACAATGACGGGCCGCCTTGCCGGGTCGTCTCGGAGATGCCGTGCATAGGCGTCGATCAGCGGAGGATCAATGCGGGCAAGGTCCAGCGCGCCCAATCGTTCGCGGACGAAGGCGAAGAAGCGCCGCGCCCGGTTGAACGCCTGCCGCACACAGCTGGGCGGCAGCTTCGGACGATGGCCGGGAAGGTCGACATTGAGACGCGCATAGAGATAGGCGCGCATCATTGCCTGCACATCGGCATCTTCCAGCACGTCGAAATGCACGGTGACGTGGCAGCGCCGGGCGTTCTCGCGGAAGACGGCCGGACCCAGATCCCAGCTTGGATCGCCGACGCGCGACAGGTCCTCGCGGGCATGGCCCGGCTTGAGCGGCGCGCACGCCAGCACGGGCCGATCGTCGAACGCGTGCGCGCGGGCAAGGGCGGGCGCGGTCATGCGCGCGCCTCGGGAGGCAGATAGAGGCGCTCCTCCACGGCGCGTAACCGCGCTTCGGCGACAACGGCATCGGAAAACGCGGGCAAGATCTGATGGACGATCCGGGCATGAACCTGCCCGAACTTGACCATCCAGTCGGGACCGGGAAGCCCCTGCCGCTGGTCTTCGACGAAGGACAGGAAGGCCATGATCGCGGGGAGCTTGCGGGCGGTGATGACGGCGTTGGGGCAATGGAGGCATCCCCAGAACGGCTGCTGGCATGGCGAGCCGGCCTCGGCGAAGGGGCTGCTATGGAACCCCGCGCAGGCGGCGAGCCAGAGATCCTGCTCCCCATCGAGAATGGAACCGACCGCATCCGGCGGCATCAGCGGCCCGGCCTGTTCGGGCGCTTCGCGCAGCGTCTTCTCGGCTGCTGGCGGGAGGATGGTCGGCATCGCGGCGACGACAGCGTCGTGGAAGGCATCGGCGACGGTGGCCTCGTGCAGGGGCCGCAGCGATGGCAGATCGGCGTAGTGGCGCGCCGCGACCTCGGGCGTGTGGCCGACCGCGAAGCGGGCGATGTACCCCTCGGTTTTGGTGTACCACAGCGCCTTGTGGGTTTTGCGAAGCCGGGACAGCAGAAGATGGAGCGGCTTGCCGTCCTCATCGACAATCCGGTGCCGTGCCACCCAGGCGTCGAGGCGTTCGCGCGGATGACGGATGCCAGCATGGAGACCGCCGACGTTGTGGTATACCCAGAGACAATCGGTGGGCAGATGCTGACGGGCGACGGTCGTGATCTCGATCAGCCGGCGGAGAAGGCCACCCGGCGTGCCGAGGCCGCCGTCGCGCACGCGCATGCTCTTGTGCCCGGCGGCGCCGGCGCGTCGCTTCAGGTATCGCAGTTCGACGGTTCCGGCGGAGGGATTGGCCAGGCAATCGACCGTCAGCGCCTTCAGGCATTCCGGCTCGAGGCCGGTATCGAGAGCAAGCAGCACGAGCAATGGCGGCAGATCGGTGACGTGCAGATGATGCCGACGATGCAGGTCGTCGATCAGCGTGCTGATCGGCAAACCGCGCCGCAAGCGCATGAAATAGAGACGGCGCAGCTCGACGCTCTCGGTCCGAACGGCTCCATCGTGCGCGATGAGAGCTTCGACATCGGCCCGCGCTCCGGCAATGACCGGATCGCCCTCATCGGTCCGATCCTCGGCGCCGATCCGGCGGAATATCGCTTCCACGTCCGTACGGGCCGCGTCGCGCAGCGCGCGGGCGACGAAGGGGCTGTAGGCATCACGCGGGGTCGAGCGTCCCGCCGAGGTCGCCATTGTATAGCGCAACCGCTCATGGAGGCCGGGCGTGATACTGTCGGGCCGATCCGCCTCTATCGCACGCAGCGTATTGACGATCTTGCTGACCGTCACATGCCGGTAGATCGCCCCCATTCCCCCGCGTTCGAGTGCCGATGCGAAACGGTCGACATGGGCTGTGCGCATGTCTTCGGGCCCGTCCACTTCCCCCGCCTCATCGGAAAGCCAGGTGAAGAAACGGCGATAGGAGTTTACATACTGTTTGATGACGCTGGCCGCACCGATCGGGCCGCCGAGCGCGGCCGACCGGCGCAACGCGCTGGCAAAGGCGATAGCGAGCGGACGAGGATCGAGATTGGTCATGTCAACCAGGACGGTCCCGCCATGCCGCGCCTCGATGACGAACCTGAGGCCGAGCACCGGATCGGGCTTGGCTCGCTCCGGCGTGACGCGCGCGAAAGCAACGGGCCTGCCCTTGCGGGGACGCCCGCTCATGCGCCCTGCGGTCCCGGCAGCAGTGCCAGCAACTCCTCGACCGCCGAATCCACCGTATCGGCGCGGGTCGCGATATGGTCGAGATAGATATAGGTGGTGGCGAGACTCGCGTGGCCGAGCAGGCGTTGCACCTGCTGCAGCGGGTCGCCAAGGATCAGCCGGTAGCTCTCCATCGGCCCCGCCGGCAATGCGGCTTCGCGCAGACGCTCCTGGATCAGCAAAGCGAGCATATGGACCGCGAAGGTGTGGCGCAGCTGGTGCGGGCTGATCGACAACGAGAAACCATAGTCTCTACAGCGCTTGCAGGCGCGGGCGAAGATCACCTCCCAGGAATTGGGTCGAACGGGCTGTCCGACCTCGGTCAGCCATAGCGCCGCGGGCTCGCGCGGCGTTCCGTTCTCGTTGCACAGGATCAGACGGCATCGTTCCTCTGGCGTGCAGACATCGCGCATGCGGTCGAGACCGGCGTCGGTGATATGGATCGGCCGGTCAAAGCGCGCCGCGCCATCGCGCGCGACGAATTTGGCCGCGCCTGCCGCGCGCTCGACATCGATATAGGCCGCGATCTGACGAAGCAGCCGGCGTGGGACCAGAACACTTCGTCCGCGATCGCCCTTGGTGAGCGGCGGCGGCAGGCGCAGCCAGAGCTGCCGGTTCTCATCGCCGTCCGGAACGATGACCGAGAGATCACCGGCGAGCAGACCTGAGGCTTCTTCCAGTCGCAAACCTGTCGTGACGAGCAGATCGGCGAAGAGCGCATTGCGCAATCCGTTCCGATCACGTGCGCCGGGGCGTTCGCTGCCGTCAGGCGCGAGGCCGCGCAGACCGACCTCGCGGAAGATGCGGTAGTCGTCCATCGTGACGAACCGGACATCCGACCGCTTCGCAACACGTTCATAGGCGTCGTTGCGCGCGGCGATCATTCCGCGACGTCCACCCTGCGCCGGTCGCCACACGGCACGACGGTTGAACGGTGCCTCGGCGATCAGCCCTTGCCGCTCGCCCCAGCGATAGAGGCGATCAAGGCTGGCGACGGCCCTGTTCCAGCTTGCCGCCGTGATCCGCTGACCAGCATCGCCGCGCCGGCGCGCACGATGATAAGCCTCGACATCGTCGCGGGTCGCAGCCCATACGGTCTTGCCGCAGGCATCGAGAAAGCGAAGCCAGACTGTCACATCATAGGCCTGGGCGCGAAGCGAATGCCGTGATCGAATCCCCGATAGCGGCAGGTCGAGAAAGAAGCGATCCAGATCGGGGTCGTAGAGCGTGTCGCCGCGCAGGATCAACGGCACATGCGCGTCGAGACCCCCGGCCTCGCGACGCTCGCAAACAGAAATAATCGACACCAGCGCAAAACCCTCCCCATGCCCCCACCCGGTGCACGCTTCGGCCCGGCAGTTCTCAGGCTGGCCGCCGCCAGCTCTTTGGTAAGCGCGGCGGCCAGCCTGAAAACTGCCTACCGTCGACGCCTGTCACCCATCCTACGGCAAGGCGGCATGCGGTGCAGACTGTCAAGATAACGCGACGATCTCTTCTCGCGCATAGGACGTGTTGCCAAACTTCGAGAAGCCAAAATCACGGTTCAGCCGGTGGGGCGCCTTGGTGGCATGAGCCAACTCATGCGCCCAGACGCCATAGAAATTCCGTGGGTTCTGGAACCTCTCAATGGAAGGCATGAACACCTTGTCGACGGGGGGCAGGTAGTAAGCTTCGGTTCCCGTAAAGACCGTGGTGATATCGATCGCATCGAAGAAGGTCTGCATCCGGGGAATTGGCTCAGCGGGCGGATGGTCGGGTGCAGGCTCCGGGTCGGGATAGAAGCTGGCAGGCAAGCCCTCGATCTGGCAGGCATTGAACACGCGGTAGGATTTCTGGAAGCGGAAGATGCGGGCTTCCTCGGAGTGATCATCCCCGTCGCTGCGGTCGTCCTCGCCACCCACGTCTTTCCGGCTTTGACCGTAATAGACAACGACAGAGGACTTTTCGCCCTTGCGGACCTTTGCGTCCAACGCATTGGCCTGCGGCAACGTCATCCAGAAGGGAGAGCTGTGGCCCGCCATCACGGTCCGCATCGTCAGCAGGAAGTTGTTCACTCCCTGGTAGGGCTCACCGCCCACGCGCAGGGGACGAGAGCTGCCACCTGCGGTCCATGGCTTGCGCCACGGCAGGACGCCGCGCTCGATGATGCGGATGATTTCGTTCGTGATGACCTCGGAGGCATCGAATTTGGGCGTGCGGGATCGGGCCATGGCTGGCCTCCTTTTGAGTTTTGGTGAGAGGGAGTGGTGACTAGGTTGACCGACAGAGGCGCGGATCATTGACGATCCTGACACCAAGCACTTCGACCATGTCGACGTAGGTGGTCAGCAAGACGGAACTTCCAGGGCCCCAGGGTTCAGAGTCGTCCGATCCGTCCCGCGTCACCCCCGGCAGGTTCGCAAAGGCGATGACATCGGTGACGGGTCGGATATCGATGAAGGGCGTCCCTCGTGCGACCGCAAGAGCGGCCAACGGAAAGCGCTCGATCGGCGCTAGGGTGGACACGATGGTCCAACCGAGATGGATGAACGTGCCCCCCTCTCCGCAGAACACATGGGCATTCGGCAATGTCGCCGCCTGTCTGAGATAGCCGAGATCACGCAGGACGGTCTGGCGTTCGAGCCGCTGTGCCAGCAACGTCTGGCCAGTTCGGCGCAGCTCTCTATGCCGCCACCACGAGGCAGCGGTCGCGCGTAACACGCGCAAGACACCTGTTTGCATGGGAATGCCCTTTATCAGGAACGGCAGACCGGAACCCTGCCCGGACCCATCCGAGGGACCCCAAAAGCCCTCATCCGTCAGTCACAAAACCCGAAGAACACTTTCTCTTTTCCTAGGCCCTTTGGGCACACAACAAAACTGAAAGCCCGGCACATCTGCCGAAGCTATTGATTTCATGCATCAATTCTAGATCGGCGCCCAAGATCGGCAACACATATCGGCAAAACCTTGCTTGCAAATACGAAATGTGTATGCTTTTCAATTACTTTGCAAACATAGAAGATCGGCAAAAATGCTGGAAACACCCGCCAGAATCGAACCCTGCTTCTTCGAGGAGCATATTCCTACAGAATTGGCAGACCTTTCGGTCGACATCCAGAGGGAAGCCACCGGGCTGGGACAAGGGCTGCATCCTGACAGCGCAGCTGAGCTTGCCGATCTCGTCCGCGTGATGAACTGCTACTATTCCAACCTGATAGAAGGACACAACACGCGCCCCCGCGACATCGAAAAGGCACTGGCGGGCGCCGAGCTTGAGGAAGAAACCCGCCCTCTCGCCCTTGAGGCCAGGGCGCACGTCATCGTTCAACGAGCCATCGACGAGATGCATTGCAAGGGGACCCTGCCCCGCGCCACATCCGTCGACTTCCTGACTTGGGTCCATAAGAGCTTCTACGACGAGATGCCTGATGAGTTTCGGGTCATCGAACATCCCGACGGCACGCAAGAGCCCATCGTTCCGGGTCGTATGCGCCAAGATGACGATCGGGAAGTTGCGGTAGGGCGCCACCTACCTCCTTCATCGTCGCGCGTCGCAGCATTCATGGATCACTTCGACAAACGGTTTCAGATTGCGGCGCGGTCTTCGAGCGGACGGATCATCGCGATCGCGTCTGCACATCACCGTCTGAACTACATCCACCCTTTCCCGGATGGCAACGGCCGTGTCAGCAGACTGATGTCTCATGCCATGGCCCTCACAGCGGGGATTGGAGGCCAAGGACTTTGGTCCGTATCGCGTGGGCTAGCGCGCGGGCTAACCGATCGGGGCGAGTACAACCGGATGATGGATCTGGCCGACAGTCCACGCCGCGGAGACCGCGACGGACGGGGGAACCTGTCAGAAGCGGCACTGAGGACGTTCAGTGAATGGTTCCTAAAGGTGACGCTCGATCAGATCATCTTCTCAGCAAGATTGTTCGATCTCGGCGGACTGGACCAACGGTATCGTCGTCTTGTTGCAGATACCATCGATGACAAGCGTGCGCCGGAACTGATCTCGGCGGTACTTCGGCATGGCGCACTGGAACGAGGCGACGCGCAGATTGTGCTCAAGACGTCCGAGCGTACTGCTCGCAACACACTGAGTAAACTGACTGCCGCCGGATACCTGACCTCCGCATCTCCGAAGACTTCGGTGCGGTTGGCGTTTCCGTTGGACTACCGGGAACGTCTTTTCCCTAACCTGTTTGGCGATGGTGACCTGCCGGCGTGACTGGCAACCGAAGGACCCTGTTTCTGGCCAAGTCCGCGAGCGCAGCCTCTGACCGTGTTGGAAAGAAGTTCACAACTGTGAACTATCCCGAGCTATCCTACTTGTCAGCCGAGTTCACAGCTGTGAACTCATCATGCAGCATCCCGCCGCATCAAGGCCATGATCATCGGACCGCAGGAGAACTCCCCAATTGCTGCCTTTGAAGATAGGGTTCTCAAGTAGCCTCCAGGTGATCGGATATCCGCAAACCGTTCAAGCATTGCAACGATCACAACAGACGCTTCTTCGGGACCCATATAGCGTTTCGCCTCGTCCCACGCGGACGGGGAAATACCCATCATGGGCCTGACCACATCAGCCACCCGGACCAGATCGTGCCAGTGGCGCACGGGCTGCTCGGAATACGCTTTGAATTCCTGACAGGAGGCGAGGACGAGCCCAAGCGGTATGTTCGGCATCAGTTGATCGTCAATAGTTGCCGTTGAGTTTCCCTCATCTTCAGAACACAGAGGACTATTGGCAACTTCTGGAGTTTCGCGCACAGCGCCTCCGTCCCGCGCTTTTTCTAAGCGAGGTTCAAGATCATAAGAGTCTTTATTTGAATTCTGATAGTGCTGCTCAGAAACAGCATCATTGGTGCTCATATTTTCTGTTTCACAGCCATCCAGAAGGCCTCGGGCGTGATCTAAAGCTGACCCCAAAGCGTCTTCGATGCGCCTAAGGTCTTCCATTTCGAGTTTTCTGCGAAGATCTCGGGCCATTAGGGCCGCAAGATCAGAGAATTGGTCCCAGACGCCTTGATCCGGACGAAGTGAGCGCCCGTACTCGGCCAGCCCTGCGAGGTCACGCCGCATGAGGCTCACAGTGGCACGTAGGCGCTTGTACCGCTCTTCTGCGGCCCGGACGGTCTCAGCGGCCTCACAAACCTCCTGGAAGCGTCGAACGAGCGGAGAGAGGTCGAACCCAAACGCAACCTTTTCGTCGCCGTAGCGGCGGGCATAGCGCTTCCCATTGGGGCTATCGCGCCGGACAACAAAGCCAGTCTGCACAAGGTTGGAGAGGTGGCGCCGCATCGTCGAGCAGGGCATGCCGTTCAGGCGCTCGCAAATCGCCTTGTTGGACGGATGTACAATCAATTCGCTGTCATTGCCTCCGAGAATTGTCGCTTGGTGAAAGCTGACCAGCGCCTGAAGCACCGTCAAATCCCGATCGGACAAGCCGAACGCGACTCGAGCGGCAGCGAGCTCCCTCAGGACCTCCCACTTGTTGGCGCCGGCTGGGGGCAGGTCTTCCTGGGTCGCTGCCTGATGTTTCAGGATGGCAGCATCTATCGTTCGCCGGAACGGCGTTACGGGCGTGTATTCCAT